>NZ_CP109446.1:7955000-8255000 GCF_036227265.1 Streptomyces sp. NBC_01476
GCACACCCCGGTTCGGGCTGCGCGTCCACGTCCTGTCCCGGGACACCTCCGCCCAGGCGTGGCAGGCCGCCGACGCACTGATCGCGGGGCTGGACGACGGCGAGATCGCGGCCGGCCAGCAGCGGCTGCGCGCCCTGGACTCCGAGGGCCAGCGCCGGATGCTGGCCCTGCACGGCGGATCGCGGGACAAGCTGCTCGTCGCGCCCAACCTCTGGGCCGGCATCGGCCTGGTCCGCGGCGGCGCGGGTACCGCCCTGGTCGGCAGCCACCAGGAGGTCGCCGAACGCGTCGACGAGTACCGCGCGGCGGGTATCGACGAGTTCGTGCTGTCCGGCTACCCGCACCTGGAGGAGGCGTACACCTTCGCGGAGTGCGTCCGCCCGCTGCTCTGACCCCTGCCGGCGGGCCCGGGGCGGTCAGCGGCCGAGGGCGCGCTGCACGGAGCTGATCACCCGACGGGCGGCGGGCCCGCACAGTGCGGCACGGGCGGCGTTGGCACCGGGCGCGCCGTGTACGCCGCCGCCCGGATGGGCGCTGGAGGAGGCGAGGTACAGGCCCCGGACGGGGGTCTCTGGCCGGCCCGCGCCCGGCGTGGGCCGGAAGACCAGCTGCTGGTGCAGAGCGGTGGTGCCGCCGTTGATCGCCCCGCCGTGCAGATTGGCGTCGAGGGACTGCAGCGTCGGCGGGGCCAGGATGCGCCGCCCGCGGATGAGCTCGCGGAAGCCCGGCGCGTACCGCTCGACCCGCGCCTCGACCCGGTCCGCCATGGCCTCCTGTTCGCGGCGGTCCCAGGTTCCGGTGAGGCCGTCGTCGCCGGCGTCGCCCTTGGTGTGCCGCGGCACGTGCGTGTACGCCCACGCCGACTCGGTGCCTCGGGGGGAGCGGTCGGCATCCGCGGTGGTCATCTGCCCGAAGAGCGCGAACGGCCGGTCCGGTACGTGCTCGGTGGCGATCTGCGCCGCGAACCGGGTGAGATCGTCCACGCTGTCCGCCAGGTGCACGGTGCCCGCCGTCGCGGCCTCCCCCGCGGTCCACGGCACCGGTCCGTCCAGCGCCCAGTCGATCTTGAAGGTGGAGAAGTCCCACTGGAAGGTCCGGTGCAGTTCCTTCAGGAGCCGCGCCGGCAGGTGCTCGGCCGCCACCAGCCGGGTGAAGAGCGCGGGCGCGGAGACATCGGCGAGGACGGCCCGCCTGGCCCGTACCGCGTCGCCCGTCGCGGTGCGGACACCCAGCGCCCGGCCGCCGCGTACCACCACCTCCGTCACCCGCTCGCCGCACCGCACGACACCGCCGCGCCGCTCCAGCCGCCGCACCAGTGCGCCGGTGAGAGCCGAGGCCCCGCCGACCGGGACCGGGAAACCGTGCGTCTGGCCCAGCATGCTCATCAGCCAGCCGAAGCCGCCGCTGATCGCCGACTCCGGCGACAGGTCGGCGTGCAGCGCGTTACCGGCAAGCAGCAGCCGGCCGCCCTCCCCGCGGAAGTACTCCTCGCCCATGCGGCGTACCGGCAGCAGCATGGTGCGGGCCAGCCGCAGACCGCCCGCCGCCCGCACCCTGGCCGCCAGCCGCACCCCGGCGCGGACCGGGGGAAAGGGCGCGAACAGACAGCCCAGCAGGTCCTCGCCGACCTCGTCCCACAGTCCGCACAGTTCCCGCCAGGCCGCGCCGTCACCGCGCGCGAAGGTCTCCAGGCCCGCCGCCGTCCTCGCCACGTCCTGATCCAGCACGGCGCAGCGGCCGTCGGGCAGCGGGTGCGCCAGGACCCGCGGGGCCCGGCTCCAGCGCAGACCCTCGGCCTCCAGCCGCAGAGCGCTCAGCGCGGGGGACGCCGCCGCGAGCGGATAGAAGGAGCTGAACAGGTCGCTGACGAACTCCGGGTGGACCCCGCGGTCACTGCGCACCGCGCCGCCCGGCTCCGCCTGCTCCTCCAGCACCTCGACGCTCCACCCGGCGTCGGCCAGGACGTTCGCGGCGACCAGACCGTTCGGCCCCGCTCCGATGACCACGGCGTCCGCCATGCACTGCTCCTGTTCCGCTGGGGCCGGGCCGGGCCGGGCACGGGCACCGGCCCGGGGGAGGGGGTGGGGGATCGGGGACCGGCCTAGCCGGGGGTCCGTGCGGTGGACCGCTCCACCACCTCGGCCAGGCGGTTGAGCATGCTCCGGTGCCTGACCTGCAGGAACGCATCGATCGCGGCGTTGTGCAGCGACCCGGCGGCGCCGCGCAGCGGGTGTTCGTCGAGGATGGCGATGCTGTCCTTTGTCCCCCATGGACGCACCTCGACGGCGATCCTGGCGGTGCCGAGCGGACCGCTGTCCGCCTCCAGTTCCAGGATGTGCGGGGCCAGCGCACGGCGGACGACGGTGCGTCCGGTGCCGGTCCACGGCCCGAGCACCACCTTGTAGGTGAGGTCGGACCCCACGTCGGGCCAGTCCCCGCGGCCGGGCTCGGAGTCCGCGACCCCGACCACCCAGTTGTTGTACTGGTCCCGGTCGGCGAGCACCTCCCACACCTGCTCGGGGGACCGCTCGATCAACTGATGCCGTACCGCCATCGGTCCTCCAGTCGCAGATAGGGACGAATCTTCACATTTCTCCTGCCCGGGCCCGGCGTCCTCACGCCTTCTCCTCCGCCGGCCGGGCAGACACCTCGCCGAGCCCGCCCGCCAGTGCCGCGAGATTCCTGGCGAAGCCGCCGCGGGCACGGGCCCGCAGCCGGTCCGAGGTGAGGACAGGGCAGGCGTCCGTCCGCAGCACGCGGTGGCCGAGCCGGTGCAGCGCGCCGACCAGTGCCCGGTCCTCACCGACATCGAGGGGCGGGAAGCCGCCCGCGTGCCGGTAGGCGCCCGCGGTGAGCCCGAGGTTGGCACCGTGCACATGCGGATGCCGCCAGGGCGCCGCCGCCGGACGGCCCGCCTCGTACTGCAGGGCGTGGCGGTCGGCGAGCTCGGACGGCGGCAGTTCCACGGTGCCGACGACCGCCTCCCAGCCTTCGAGCGCCCGCGCGCCGTGGTAGCCGAGCCAGTGCGCCGGGACGATGCTGTCCGCGTCGGTGGAGGCGATCCATGTCCCCCGGGTGCCCAGCACCTCCAGCGCGTACGCGACACCGGCCGCCCGGGCAGCCCCCGGGTTGCGGCCCTCGGTGCGTACGACCTCGGCACCCGCCCGGGCCGCGACCTCGGCGGTACGGTCGCGGCAGGAGTCGGCGACCACCACCGTCAGGACCCGCACGGCCTCCAGACCCGGGTGCAGGGCCGCGATGGCGACGGCGTTCAGGGCGGCCGGCAGCAGCCGCTCCTCGTTGCGGGCCGGGATCACGACCGCGATGGCGTCGAGGCTCATACCAGTCCCTCCCGCACGGCCGGGGTCGCCGGCGGCCGGCCGTCCCGGTCGGTGCGTCCGTGGATCTGGAGGACGAAGTCGTCCTCCCGGTGGTCGGCCAGCAGGGCGAGCCCGGACACGCCGGCGAGCCGTGCGGCGATGTCGTCGCCGGTCGACAGGTGCTCGCGGACCGGATGGTTCCAGTGCACGGTGGCCAGGGTGCCGCCGGGCTCCAGGGCCGCCACCGACCGCTCCAGGACGAGGTCGAACTCCCGGTCGTCGAAGTAGTAGAGGACCTCGGAGAGCACGATCAGGTCGAAGGTGCCCGCGGGCCACTCGCCGGGCACCGTCAGCCGGGCCACGGTCACCTGCGGCAACGCGGCGGTGCGCCGCCGGGTGGTCTCGACGGCTGAGGCGACCCGGTCGGCGGCCAGCACCTCGTCGCAGCGCACCGCGAGACGCCGGGTGAGTTCGCCGACAGAACAGGCCGGCTCGAACGCCCGCCGGTAGCGGGGGAGCGGCAGGGCGGCCAGTGTCAGGTCGTACTTGCGCTGCTCGTACCAGCGCTCGGCCAGATGCCAGGGATCGTCGGCCTGCCCGTACATGTCCTCGAAGTACGACGCGGGCGTGCTCGTGGCGCTCACTCGAAGACCACTTCGAACGGGCGCAGGTGGTGGGCGAGTTCCTCCGGCGGCAGCACCGCCGCGTCCTCGGGGGCGGACCCGAGCGGCCTGATCTGGCTGGCGAAGTGGCCGACCGCGGCGCGCTTGCGGGCCAGGGCCTCGTCCGGCAGCGGGACCCGGGCCGCCGACGGCCACGGAACCCTGGAGTCGCCGGGCTGCGCCCAGTGCCACAGCCACACCGGATACATCCGGCAGGGCACGTCGGCCTCCCGGCAGGCGGCCAGCGCGGCGCGGCCCACGGCCTCGTGGTCGCCGTGCACATCGCCGATCCAGGGCGCAAGGCACAGCTGGGCGCCCGGCAGCAGTTCGGACAGGGAAGCGATCAGGTCCGGTTCGTGGAAGGCGGTCTCGGTGTCGGGCACCTTGAGCCGGACGATCCGGGCGCCGCCCAGTTCGGCCAGGGCGTTGCGCAACTCCTCGGCCCGGATGCCGGTCAGCTGCCGCGGGGTGACGGTTCTGCTCCCGGCGTGCGACTGCTCGCCGTCGGTGACGGACACCACGGTCACCTCGACGCCGGAGGAGTTGAGCAGCGCCATCATGCCGCCGGCGCCGAGTACCTCGTCGTCCGGGTGGGCGGCCACGACGACCACCCGCCCTTCGGTGGGCAGTTCGAATTCGGGCAGTTCTGTCCATCCGTGCCAGGTCCGCCAGCGGTCCTCGTCGGTGCCGGGTGCCTGGATGGGGTTGGCGTACACGGGCTGCCGCCCGGGCTGCTGGGTCACAGCGACTCCTTCCGGGCGACCAGGCCACCCAGTTCTGCGAGATTGCGTTCCGCGTGGTGCTGACGGAGGTAGACGGCGAGATCGGCGGTCCTGCGGGCGTGCGCCGCGTCGTGGCAGAGCGGTCCTGCGCCGGTGGCCCGGCCGACGTGGGTCAGCACGTCGGCGCACACCGACTCGACGAACGCCCGCACCCGCAGGCTGCGGGTCCTGGCGCCGCCCTCGGCGTCGTACGGATCGCGGTCGATCTCGGCCGCGGCCTGGCGCAGCACGGCGTCCGCCGCGAACAGCCGCATGTCGACGGCGCCCAGGTGGGCGTCGGTGAACGGGTCGGGGCCGCGGTCGGCGGCGGCCTGCCGGAGGACGGCGGCCACCGCGCGGGCGCCGCCGTACCAGCAGGCGGCCACGCCGATGCCGCCGTGCTGGAAGCCGGGCCGTTCGACGTACGCCTCGACACCGCCGAGCGGCTGCGCGGGCACGTCCCGGAAGCGGATGTCGGGCGTGTCGCTGCCGGCCATGCCGAGCGCCTGCCAGCTGCCGGGCACGGGCCGCGTCCCGGGGCCGGTGCTGATCCGGAAGAGCCGGCGGCCGTCGCCGGTCCGGGCGGTGACCAGGGCGTGGGTGCAGCTGTGCGCGCCGGAGCAGTACTGCTTGAGGCCGCTGAGCGCCCATCGGTCGCCGCTCCGGGTGGCGGTCAGGCCCTCGCCCGGCGGTTCCGCCGCCCAGACGCCCCAGCGTTCCCCGGGCTGCGGCGGCGGCCCGCCGAGTTCGGCGAGGATCGCGGTGGCGTCCGCGTGCCCTTCCACCAACCGGGCCACGCACAGGTCCTGCTCCGCCACGGCGCTCAGCGCGGCGAACCGCTCGGCCGTCCGGCCGGACCCCGGCAGCGGAAAGCTCGCTGCCCCGGCCACGTACTCACCGAAGCGGAGCGCGGTCTCCCGGCGGGCCGTCGCCGCGGAGAACCCGTCGTCCTCCGCCGCCCCGGGGGCGGCGCGGTCCTGCGAGGCGGTGCTGTGCATCGGGGCGGCTCCTTGGCGGGACGGCGCTCGGTTCACGGGGATCCCGTGGCTGGAAGAGCGGAGGTCGGGGGTACGGCCGGGCATCGCGTCGGAGGAGTGGCGGGAGCTTCTTGTCCCACCCTCACCCGGGCAGTGCGCGTACGCATCCGGGTGCCCGGGAAACCCGGCGATAAGCGATTCCCCCGGGGCCGGAGTTCCAGCCACCCCGTCCGGCCCCCCACCGCGGGGGCCTCAGCCCCGGACCAGCGCCTCGTTGTGCCCCGGTGGGGACCGGACGGGTCGGCGGGGCGGGGCGCGGGGTGGGATCTAGGATGGGGGCGTGAATCGCCGTACGGCAGGCCGGCTTCGTCCTTGGTGGCGTGGGCGGCTGCTGTTGGTGCTGGCGGTGCTGGCCGGGGTGTTCGCCATGCACGCGCTCGCGCCCGGACCCACCGTGGCCGTCGCCGGTCCGGGAGTCATGCATCACGGCGCGGTGGCCGGGTCCGTACCCGCGGCGCACCGCGCTTCGATGCCGGGGCCGCACGGGAAGGCGCTCCCGGAGGGTGAGAGCTGCCACCCGGCGGCCGGTGGCGGGATGGGCGGGCACCTGCACCACGCCGACAGCACGTGTACGGCGGCCGGGACCGCCACCGGGTACGCACCGCCCGCGCCCGCCCCGGCCGGCATCACCGCACTGGACGCCGGCCTACCCCCGGCGCCCGCGGGCGCGGCCGGTGCGGTGAGCAGGGCGCCGCCCGACCTGGCACAACTGCAGCTCCTGCGGATCTAGAGGCACCCGCACAGCCCGGCGACCGGCTCCCGGCAAGGGATGGGTCGTCGCCCGGCTGTGCCCCGGTACGCCCGGATGTCCGCTCGCACCCGCCCGCCTCGGGCGGTCGAAGGAGTTGCCTCACCATGACGACACGTCACTTCCCGCTCCGGCTCCGCCGGAGCGCGGCCCTCACCGTCACGGGCGCCGCGGCGGTCCTGCTGCTCGCCGCCTGCGGCAGCGACGGCGCCACGGAGCCCTCCCACCACGACATGGGCGCGATGCACAGCACCCCGTCGGCATCGGCCCCGGCCGCAACCCACAACGACCAGGACGTCGCCTTCGCGCTGGCGATGATCCCCCACCACCAGCAGGCTGTCGCGATGGCCGGCCTCGCCGCCACGCGGGCGCGGTCGCAGGCCGTCAAAGACCTCGCCGTCACGATCGAGCGGGCCCAGGACCCGGAGATCACCGCCATGTCCGGGTGGCTGGCCGGGTGGGGGCGGAGCGTGCCCTCGGCCGGCGCCTCGGCGACCGACGGGACGGCGGGCGGCAACGGCACCGGCGGCACCAGCGGCACCGGCGGGATGGAAGGTATGGACGGGATGGGTGGCATGGACCATTCCGCCGGCTCGATGCCCGGCATGATGAGCGACGCCGAGATGGGCCGGCTGGCGAAGTCCTCCGGTGCCGCGTTCGACAGCGCGTTCCTGCGGATGATGATCAGCCACCACCAGGGCGCGATCGCCATGGCCAGGACCGAGCAGTCCAAGGGCTCCTACGGTCCGGCCAGGCAGCTCGCCGCGTCGATCATCGGCTCGCAGTCCACCGAGATCGCCAGGATGAACCAGCTGCTCGGCCGGTAAGAAGGCCGGTAAGAAGGCGAAAGCCCGGGCGGGAGCACCCGCGACACCCGCTCCCGCCCGGGCCGCCCGGCGCGTGGCGGCTACGCGGCCTTCAGCGGCCGGTCCGGGCGGCATACGGGACAGGGCACGGTGTCGTCACGGAGGAGCGCGTCGCGTGCCTCTTCCGAACTGGCGGCGGCGGACATGTCGCGGACGGCCCGGCAGGTGCCGCGGTGGACGACCCGCGCCGGCCCGGGTGCGCGACCGATGTAGACCGGCCGCTCGATCCGCCAGTCGGGGGCGACACCGTACCGCTCGGTGGGCACCCGCCCGTACGCCTGCCCGGGCACCTGCTCGCACAGCTCGGCCGGCACCCGGAAACTCACCGGCGCGGGCGCCACCCGCAGCCTTCCACTCTCCTCGACCTGGGACGGCACGTGGATCCGCACGTCGTACCACCAGCTGCCGTCGCGCTCCTTCCGCCGTGTCCGCACCACGGCATGCACCACTTGGCCGTCCGGCAGGCGCACCTTCACCAGGGGGCCGTCGGCCTGTCGCGGTACCTCTTCCTCACGCACCGTTCTATTTTAGTTCGAATCCAAACCAAGGGCAGCGCCCGGCGGGGGTGTCCTGTGTCATCGAAGTTCGATCAGTACGGCAGTTGCCGTCCGGCAGCCGGCCATCGAGCCGGGCGAGACACTGATCGACCCCATGGCCGACAAGGGCCTCCTCCCACAACAGATCTGGGACCGCCTTGACGACGACCACGGCACAGCCGTGAGCAACCTCGCAGCGGTCGTCCGTCACGTCGCCGCCCGGCGTCTCGCCACGCTCAGGACCGACCCCAGCAGCGAAACCCAGTAGCTGCCGGGCCCGGCTCCGCCTACGGTCGCCCGCATGGCTGACGAGTGCTTCGCACATCCACGGCTCGCCGCGATCTATGACCCGCTCGACCCCGACCGCAGCGACCTCGACGCATACCTCGCGATGGCACAAGAGCTTGAGGCACGCAGCGTGCTGGACATCGGCTGCGGAACGGGAGTTTTCGCGCTCCTTCTGGCCGATCGCGGGATCGAGGTCACCGGGGTCGATCCCGCTCGTGCCTCCATCGACGTGGCCCGGGCCAAGCCCGGCGGCGAACGGGTGCGCTGGATCTGCGGCCATGCCACAGGCCTCCCGCCACTGCAGGCCGACCTCGCGACGATGACGGCGAACGTCGCCCAGGCCATCGTCGATCCGCGGACATGGCAGAGGACGCTGCGGAAATCCCACGACGCACTGCGGCCCGGCGGGCATCTCGTCTTCGAGACCCGCGATCCCGCCAGGCGCGCCTGGGAGGAGTGGACCCGCGAAAACTCATACAGCGTGACGGAGATCCCGGGCGTCGGCTCCGTCGAGAACTGGGTCCAACTGATCGAGGTCTGCGTGCCGTTGGTGACGTTCCGCTGGACCTACGTGTTCGCCGTGGACGGACAGGTGCTGACGTCGGAGTCGACGTTGCGCTTCCGCGAGCGGAAGGAAGTCGAACGGGACCTGGTCGCGCACGGCTTCGTGGTGGAGGACGTCCGCGATGCGCCGGACCGGCCAGGAAGGGAGTTTGTCTTCCTCGCGCGACGCACCTGATCCCTGGCGGTAGTGGGAACCCGGACCGCAGCGCCCGGCGGGGGAGACGTGCCCGGCGGGCGCTGCCGGGTCAGCCGCGGCGCTTGGCCGCGATGGCCGCCTTGGTGATGAAAGGCGGCAGGACGTTCACGGCGAACCGCCGCAGCGGAGGACGCGTGGTACGGCGGGGCGCCGCGGCGGGGCGGGCCTCCTGGGACGGTTCGGGCTTCGGCGGCGCGGGGTGCCGGGAGACGGGCTGCGGCGGGAGCTTCGCGTTCTTGCTGCTGATCCGGATGAGCGGCTCGCCCGCGACCGACTCCGTACCGTGCCAGAGGTCGGTGCGGGTCTTGAGCCAGGCGGTCAGCTCGGTGCGCAGCGCGGTGGGGTCGCCCCAGGTGCCGTAGAGCTTGTTCCCGGTGATGCACAGGACGTGCAGACCGCCGGTGGTCACGGCCTGCCAGGCCGCCGCAGCGACCCCCGGACAGTGCTCGGCGCGGAAGTCGTCCAGTACGACGACGCCATGCGGCTTGAGCACCGTGCGGGCCGTCTCGATGTCCCCGTGGACGTGCTCGTACAGATGGGACGCGTCGACGTGCGCGAAGCGGCAGCTCTCCGCGGGTACGTGCTCGGACACCATCGAGGACAGGCCCTGGAGCACGGTCGGCAGCTCGTCGTGGAAGGAGAGGTAGTTCGCCTCGAAGGCGCGCCGGGTGAGGGTGGAGTACGACTTGGCCATCTCGGCGCCGTTCGCGGAGTCGTCGGCGGGCGCGTCGAAGAGGTCGCAGACGGTGAACCGTTCGCCCGGCCGCCGGTAGGAGCCGGTGAATATCGCGCTCTTGCCCATGTACACGCCTACTTCCAGCAGGTCGCCGGCCTCGGCCAGGCTCTTCTGCCGGGTCAGGAACCAGTCGAAGAGCAGCTGGTCCGCCGGGAAGAACCACCCCTTGACCTCGTCCAGTCCGGTCGGGGCCGGAAGCTGTTCGACGTCGTCGGAAGACACTTCCGCAGGTGCACTGGTCATGGGGATCCGTTCGGAGGTCGCTGCACGCCGGCGCACAGAGCGCTGGAGATATGCCGTGCATGGGGGTACGACGGGCCACGCTGATTGCCGCGCAGCTTTCTCGTTGCAGGTTGAGCGGAGGCAATGAGCACCTGTCCGCGATGTGAAAGCGGAACCAAGATCCGTGGCGCGACCCTACAGCACGGGTCGGGGGGAAGTAAGTGCCGAGTAAGGAAAAGGTCAGGGCGGCGATACGGGCCGCTGGGCTCTGCTCGGACAGATAAGGGCAGGTCAGGAAGGTCGCGGCGCGCGGCATCGATGGTCGCGGACGAGGCAACCAGGCGGTGCGCTGCGGGCTGCGTGCCCCTCGCGGCGTGGCCGACCTTCAAACGGAATCCGGAGGGGTCGCGGCGGGTTCAACGCGGGCGCCCGGTCGGAAGGCGAACCGCACGCCGGTCGGTCCCCCTCCACCGAGACCTCCCACAAGCGGCGGCCGGTCCGGGGCCCGGCCACGCGGCGGCCGGCCGGACCCGCTTCGGTCCGATGGACTCACCGCTCCAGTCCGCGGGGTGAGGGTTCGCCCGGACCGCGGGCAGCTCCGCCCCCGCTTCTGCTGCGAGGTCCGCGGGGCCGGATTCCCGGAGTCCAGGAGGAATCCGGCGACTGCGATCACGTCGCCGATCCGGATGACCTCACCGATCTCCTGGGCGGCGAACCCGGCGAACCCCGAGAACCCGGCGAGTCCGGCGGTCCGGCCGCCCGGTGGACTCAGCGGGCCTGCGTAGCCATCCGGCGGGCCAGCGCCAGACCCGACGGCTCGCCGGACACCAGTGCGCGGAGGAAGTCCGCCACGGCGTGGGCGTCGTACGCCGCCGCGGCCTCGTCGATGCGGCCGTAGAGCCGCTCCTCCACCTCGACCACCTGGCCGGCGGTTGCGGCGCCCTCGGGCGTCAGGGTGAGCGCCACCCTGCGGCGGTCCTGCGTGCCCTCGTCGCGGCGGACGAGGCCGGCCGCGACCAGCCGGTCGACCAGGCGGCTGGGGTTGTTGCCCGATTCGCACACCAGGAGTTCGCCGAGTTCGCTGAGGGCGAGCGGCTGGCGGTCGGCGAGCAGCCGGAGGACCTCGGCCTGGGAGGGGGTGATGCCCAGCGGCCGGAGCTCCTGCGCCAGCCGGCGGTTGCCCTCGCGCTGGGCCGCCAGAATCAGATAACGGATCTCCTCTGCGGGCCTCATCCTGCGATCACCTTTTCCATGTCACGTCATCGGATGACACGTAACAGCCTAGCCGGAGCCGATGTGTGTCGTGTAATCTAATGTCACGTCACTCGTTGAGAGAAGGAGCAGCACTGTGCCTGGAACCAGGGACCTGCACGGCCACGCGTGGGTTGTCGAGACATTCGGCGGCCCCGACACCATGCGCTGGACCGCGACCGTGACCCCCGCCCCGGCGCCCGGACACGCACGGGTGCGCGTCCTCGCCGCCGGCGTCGGCTTCACCGACCTGATGGCCCGCCAGGGCGACTATCTGCTCCAGCGGAAGGCACCCTTCACGCCCGGCTACGAACTCGTCGCGGAAGTCGTCGACTACGCCCCGTCCGCCGGGGACGACCCCCGGGACACGGCCGCACTCGCCCCGGGCACCCTCGTCGCCGCGGCCCTGCCGAAGATGGCCGCGTACGCCGAATACCTCAACCTCCCCGCGTGGCAGCTCGTCCCGCTCCCGGAGGGGCTCGACCCGGTGGTCGCCGCCGCGGTGCCGCTCGACCACCTCACCGCGGTGAGCCTGCTGGAGACACACGCCAGGGTCCGCCGCGGCGACACCCTGCTGATCCAGGGCGCCTCCGGCGGCGTCGGCCGGGCGGTCGCCCGCCTCGGGCAGCTCGCGGGGCTGCGCATGTACGGGACCGCGTCGGCGCCCGGTGCCGCGGAGCAGCTCGCGCGGTACGGCGTCACGCCTGTCGACTACCGGACCCAGGACTTCGAGAAGGTGGTGAGCGCCGCTGAACCCGGGGGTGTCCAGGCGGTGTTCGACCACATCGGCGGCGCCAACCTCGGCAAGGGATACCGGCTGCTTGCCCCGGGCGGCACACTCGTCAGCTACGCCTTCACCGGCCGCCCCGGCCGCATGATGCGCGACACGGCGGTCGGCGCGGCCCGGGTGAAACTGATGAATCTGCGCCCGGGCCGGCGCACCGCCCTGTGCATGGTGCCCAACGAGCTGAAGGCCGACCACAGTTGGTACCGGGACGCGCTCACCCGGCTGCTGGCCCTGACCCGCGACGGATCTCTCCGCCCCGCCATCGCCGCCACCCGGCCGCTGCGGGAAGCGGCCGACGTCCACCAGGCGCTGGAGCGGCGGGAGTTCACCGGAAAGGTGGTGCTCACCACGGCGGGCCACTGAGCCCGTCCGGCCGGCCGTGGACCGAGCGAAGGGCGCCCTCCGCAGCGCCCTCCGCGGCGGTTTCCAGCGCCGCGGAGGGCCCCTTCTCGCCGGCGCTCGGCCGGCCGTGCGCCGGCTCCTTACGCCAGGGCGCGGACCCGGTAACTCACAGCCGCGTAGGGGAAGTTCCCCGCATGCAGGCTGCCCAGCACGAAGTGGAGATCGCTCGATGTGCCGGGGGCGCCGGTGCGGCAGCCGGGGTTGAAGTAGACGTCGATGTCCTGCGCGGAGTAGTTCAGCGCGGACAGAGCCGGCTGGGACAGCGTCTCGCACACCCCTGCCCGGCCCAGGTCGACCGGCGTCGCCGTCCCGGACTGGTTGGTGCCCGAGTAGAAGGCGGCCGGAGGCAGGGCGGTGGCCGAAGCGGGCTGCATGCCCGCGCCGAGGGCGAGCAGTGCGGCGCCGCCGATCGCCGCGGCCGCGCCGAACGCCTTGCTGTGTACCGTCATGTGACTCACCTTTGATCCGTTGGAGGCAGGACGACCCGGCGGCGCCATGGCGGCATGCGCCGGCACGGCAGCGTTCGGGCCCCCCGAATGATTGCACCTTCAACTAGCCGCCGAAAGGCGTAATCCGGCCCCGGTGGGCGCGATTGCCCACTCCGCGCGGCGCGGGCCCCGCCGCATCCTCGGGGCGCGGCCGTTCTAGAGCCAGCCCCGGCGGGCGGCCTGGAGGCCGGCCTGGAAGCGGGTCTGGGCGCCGAGTTCGGCCATGAGGTCGCGGACCCGGCGCTGGGCGGTGCGGGGATGCCAGCCCATGTGGCGGGCGATGGCCTCGTCGGTGAGGCCGGCGGCGAGGAGGCCGAGCAGGGTGCTGTGGTGGGCCTTGCGGGGAGCGTCCGGGGCACCCTGCGTGCCGAAACTGATGGGGACCGCGTCGGCCCAGACCTCCTCGAAGAGGGCGATCAGCGTGTCCAGCAGCGACGACTGATGGATGATCAGGGCGCTGTCGCTGGTGGGTGACCGCTCCAGCGAGATCAGCCCGATCCGGTCGTCGGCCAGGAACATCTTGACCGGGACGCCCGCCGCGACCCGCGCCTGCTCACCGCTCTTGACCAGGTCGCGGACCGCGGCCAGCCGCCCCGGCATGCCGAGCCCTGACCGGTCGTAGACGCAGCGGTACCGCACGCCGGTCGGCAGCAACTCCGACTCGATGTCGTTGGTCCCCAGGCCGCCGATGTACGGAGGCCGGTCGAAGGCGCTGACCTGCTGCCTGGCGCTGCGCTGAAGCTGGGCCAGGCGCTGCACCGTCGCCTCACGGGTGGTCACCACCTCGACGATCTCGGTGGGACTGACCGCGCTCTGCCCGGCCCGGAAGCGTTCCATCAGGCCGGCCGCGAGCACGCGCACCTGCTGGAGGGCCTGTTCCTGGGAACGGACCAGGACCTCCATCGCCATGTCCGGCCGGGCCGGCTGGTAGCGCACCGGCCGCCCCGGCAGCCGGGAGATCAGCCCCTTGGCCTCCAGCGCGGTGAGGGAGGCCGTCACGCGCATACCCGCCAGCCGGCCGCGTATCTCCGCGGTCGTGGCCGGCGCGCAGTCCAGAAGGGCGAGGTAGACGTCCTGCTGTTCCGGTGTCAGCCCCAGCACTCCAAGCACCGTTCATCACCACCGTATTCACGACAACGCCGGGAAGTAGGCCCCCATGCTCCCTTCCAGGCGGGTGCCGGTGCGTGCGAGCGTGACCGGAAACACAGCGATCTTGGGAAGGAGGCGTGGTGCGTATCAAGCGGGTCATTCGCTTGCTGGTCGTCCTTACGGTCTTCGCATTCACCGCAGTTCTGATACCGGGCATCCGGAGCACGCCGGCACTGGCCGCCCCCGCCGCCCCCACCGGCACCACCGCGTCGTCCGGCGCCGACGCCGTCACCCGGAGCGCGGCCTTCGACCCGCGGCGCGCCTACGTCCCCGGCACCTCGCAGCCCCCGCAGACCACCGCCGGCCCGGCCGCCGCGGCGGGCACCGGCGGCGCGGCGGGCCCCGACGCCAACGGCGGCTCCCTGGGCCTGAGCGTCACCGGCGGGGTGGAGACGGCACAGGGCACGCCGCTGACCAGCCCGCTGTCCGGAGGTGACGCGCTGCAGGTGTACAGCCTCGGCGTGGTCAGCCGGGTGCACGCCGACGGCAGTACGGTCTGGCAGCGCAGTACGGCCTCGCTCTACCGCGACTGGCACCTCACCTTCACCAACCCCGGCTATGTCGCGACGCCGCAACTGGTGGTCGGCACCGACCCGGCCGACCCGTTCTACGTGACCACCGGCCAGCCGTTCGCGATGGGCGGCACCCAGCCGTACGCGGTCGGCGACCTCAACGGCGACGGTGCGGCCGATGTCGCCGTCGCCGAGACCGTCGGGGTCAACCTCGGCGCCGCCAGCTGCGGAAACTGCGGCTGGCCGTTCAGCGTGCCGGGCTCCGACCTGCACTTCGGCACCTTCGTGACGGTGCTCGACGGCAGGACCGGCGCCACCCTCCACAGCGAACTCGACCCCGGCTTCGTCACCCAGCTCGCCGTCACCGGCAAGGACCTGATCATCGGCGACGAGACCGGCTCACCCACCGGCAACGGCGGCCCCGGCGCGTGGGGTTCGTCCACCACCGTGCGGGCGATCGTGCTGCGCGGCGGAAGTGGCGGCAGCGGAAGTCACGGCAGCGCCGGCCACGGCGCGCCTGCCGCCACGGAAGCCTGGCGCTATGCGACCGGCGCCCAGTGGGGCCGGCTGCTGGGCCTCCAGCCGGTCGGCGGCGGCGTCGCCGTCTCGTGGTCCGACACCCCGCTCGGACTCGGCGTCCCAGGACCGCCGGACGGCCACGTGGTCCTCGTCGACGCCCACGGCACGGTCCGCTGGGACCGGCGCACCGCCGGATACCCGGTGCTGACGCGGTACGACGCCGGCCGCGGCCTGCTCGCGGTGGTCGAGCAGACCGACCCGGCCACCGCCGTCTCCTACACCCTGGCAGGGCTGCGCGTGACCGACGGCCGCACGACGACGACCACCCGCACCGACGGCGTGCTGCCGACGGCGCTGGCGATCGGCGTGCTCAGCCCGCACGGCAGGACGTCCTGGATCGTCAGCGGCGTGGTGACCACGCCCGACCAAGTGGCGCCGCCGGCCTACAGCTTCACCGCGTCGACGGTCTCCGCCGTGGACCCCGGCACCGCCCGCACCCAGTGGTCGCACGCCCTCGCCGCCGGCGACGGGACCCCGGTGCAGCCCGCCACGATCGAAGTGGTGCCGACTGCGAACGGCCAGGCGTCCGTGGTGGTCGGTTCGTGGCTCTCCCCGGTGACACCGAGTCCGGCGTCGCCGATCGACGAGGCGTACGACCTGCAGGGCCTGGCGGGCGGCAACGGCGCGCCGCGCTGGGAGCATGCGGGTGACGTGGCCGATCCGGCGACGCTGTCCACCGACGGCACCGGCGTCCGCGGCGTCACAGCGGCACAGGACGCGGTGCACTACGACGCCGGCACCGGAAAAGCGGTCCGCACCGCGCCGCTGCTCGGCGACCTCTACGCCGCCGTGTCGGCGGACGTCGACGGCGACCACTGTCCCGACGACATAGCCGGCGGGCAGAGCGGCGCGGTCTACGCCTTCGACGGCCGGACGCTCACCCCGGCCGACGACGCCCCGCACGTGCTCTGGCGGGCCGACGTGGGCGGCCCGGTGCACCAGATCGTCGCCACGACTGTCGCCGGCCGGCCGGTGCTCGCGGTCGCGGCGACCACCGGCATCGCACTGGTCGACGAGCGGACGGGCAAGGTGCTGCACCGGATGGCGCTGCCCGGCCAGTACGCGTGGAACGTGGCGGTCGGCCGGATCGGCGGCCGCACCGCCGTGGTGACGGCCACCGACCGGGTGTCCGCCTTCGACGCGAGCACCGGACAGGCCCTGTGGACCTACCGCCCGGCAGGCGCCTCCTACTTCGCGAACGCGGCGGTCACCGACGGCGTCGTCGTCGCCGAGTACCAGGATCAGGTGGAAAGCCACCAGGCCCCGACGACGATGTCGGCGCTCGGTATCGACGGCGGCACCGGGCGTACCGTCTGGACGGCTCCGGCCGATCCGGCGACGACCTATGCCGCGCAGTTGCCGAACGGGGTGGCGGCCGGCCCGGGCATTCCCGGCGCCGGCGCGGACGGTGCCGCGTTCACCTGGACCACCAGCGACGGGCAGGGCCGGGTCGATGTGCGCGACGCCCGTACCGGCAGGCTGATCTACAGCAACACCGACAACACCCTCTCCGGCCACGAGAGCTACTTCCTCGACCCGCGGGCCGGGCTGATCGCGACGGGCGACACCGGCTCCGCAGCGATCACACCCGACGGCCCCGACGCGACGTTCTGGGCCTCCGGCACCGACTCGGGGATCGCCGAGGCCGGCGGCACACCGGTCCTGCTGACCGCCCATGTCGCGCTGAACGCGTACCCGCTGTCGGTCCTCACCGCCGGTGACGACGAGGTCGATCCGCTCGCCGCGTACGAGCCCTTCCAGACCGGCCGGCTGAGCGTCACCGCCGACAACAGGGTGCTCACCATGCCGATCGACTGGCGGGCGCACCAGATCCTGGTCGCCGAGGCCGGCCAGACGGTGCGCGCGTACGACGTGTCCATCCAGCACGGCCTCGAGTCGCTGACGCTGACCGGCACCCCGGCGGCGAGCGCGGCGAAGCACCGGACGATGGCGCCGAAGGCGCCCGTCACCCGGCCGGACACCCTGCCGCTCGGCGACACCGCGGCCGGTGACGCCCGGATCGGCACCGCGCAGCCCGCGGCGGCCGTCAGGGTACGCGGCTACACCGGCACCGGAAAGCCACAGCTCACCGCGGCCGCCCCGTCCGGGTACGACCCCGCCGCCGTGCGCGCGTACCTGGGGCTGCGCGGCACCGGGGCCGGCCAGACGGTCGCCGTGGTCGACGCCCCCGGTGACGCCGGCATCGTCGGCGATGTCAACGGCTTCAGCGCGCAGTTCGGGCTGAACCGCGTGTGCCCCGGCGCCGCCACCGCGGGCTGCTTCCACCTCACCGTGACCGCGCCCGACGGCACCGGGCCCGACGACCCGAACTGGGGCCTGGAGACCGCGATGGACGTCGAGTGGATCCACGCGGTCGCCCCGCAGGCGGCGGTGGTGCTCGTCGAGGCGCATGACGGCGGGTTCGCGTCGCTGTTCAGGGCGGTCGACGCCGCGGCGGCGCTGCACCCCGACGCGATCAGCATGAGCTGGGGGATAGCGGAGGAGTTCACCGACGAGACCTACTACGACCAGCACTGCCGGCTCGCCGGCTCGGTGTGCTCGGTGGCCAGCGGCGACTACGGCCACCCCGGCTCGTACCCGGCGTACAACCCGGCGGTGCTGTCGGTCGGCGGAACCACCCTCGACCTGGGCGGCGACGGCGCCGTGACCGGGGAGACCGCCTGGGCCGGCAGCGGCGGCGGACGCAGCTATGTCGAGCCCACGCCCGGCTACCAGAAGGGCGTGGTGTCCGGTGGCCGCGGTACGCCCGATGTCAGCTTCGACGCGGACCCCGCGACCGGCGTGGCGGTCTACGACACCGCCGGGCCCAACGGAGAGTCGGGGTGGTACCAGGTCGGCGGCACCAGCCTCGGCGCGCCTTCCTGGGCGGCGATCCTCGCCTCGGCGGACCAGTTGCGCGCGGCGGCCGGCAAGCCCCGGCTCACCTCGGCGGACGGTTCGGCCCAGAAGGCCGTGTACGCGGCGGCCGGCCGGCTCGGCGACATCGTGTCGGGACCGGCGAACGGATTCTGCCCGTCGATCTGCTCGGCGACCACCGGCTACGACTTCGTGACCGGGCTCGGCAGTCCGCGTGCGGGGCTCGACGCCACGCTGGCGGCGGCACCCTGACCGCACCGGCGTGCGGAAATCCGGTACGCCTCCCGCACGCCTCCCGGCCCGTGGCCGCGGACGGAGCCCACGGCTCGGTCCGCGGCCACGGGCGTCATGCACTCGATCGGACCCCTGGAGGGCTGTGCGCCCGGCGATGCCGGGCAGGGATCATTCGCCCACCGGCGACCGCAGCCCGAAGCCCCAGCCCGAACCCAGCCCGAACCCAGCCCGAAAACCGCAGCCGTAAGGAGACCGGCGCCCCGGCACACCCGGCACCCGCGTACCGAACCCGCGCGACCGCGACGCCACCGGTCCGCGCGCCTCCCGCCCACCAGGACAAGGACCCAGCATGACGACCATCGCCATCGTCGGAGCAGGAAGAGGTCTGGGCGCCGCCGTGGCGCGCCGCTTCGGCCGCCAGGGCTTCGACGTCGCCCTCGTCTCCCGTACCCAGGAACACGTCGACTCCCTCGCCGCGGAACTCGGCGGCGAGGGGGTGCGCGCACGCGGTTTCGCCGCCGACGTGCGGGACCCGGTGGCCCTCACCGCAGCCCTGGCCGCTGCCACCGCCGCCCTCGGCCCGGTGGAAGTCCTGCAGTACAGCCCCATTCCGCACAAGGACTTCATGAAGCCCGTCCTGCAGACCACCCCGGCCGACCTCAGGGGACCGCTGGAGTTCTCCGTCCACGGGCCCGTGACAGCCGTCCAGCAGGTCCTGCCCGGGATGCGCGTCCTCGGGCGCGGCACCCTGCTGTTCGTCAACGGCGGCAGCGCCGTGCGGCCCCACGCCGACCGGGCCGGCACCTCCATCGCCTTCGCCGCCGAGAGCGCCTACGCCCGTATGCTGCACGACACCCTCGCCGAGGACCGCATTCACGTCGCCCAGCTGATCATTCCCGGCGCGATCACCCCCGGCCACCCCCGCAAGGACCCCGCGGTGCTCGCCGGCCTCCTGTGGGACCTCCACCACGACCGCGGGGAATTCCGCCACTTCGCCGAACCCCTGGAGGACTGAGCCCGCCCTCGCGGCAGCCCGGCGCACCAGTGAACCGGGCTCCGGGCAGGGGGAGTTCAGCGGGGGCTTGAGCACGGGTGGCCGCCGACCCGGATCGGCGGGCTGCACCGGACCCGGATCTGCCCCAACAGCCGGGGCTCCAGGAGGCACAGGAGAGTCACGGCCCCTTCCCGGGTGATCTGCCGCGGGTCGTAGGCCAGGCGGACGAGGCCACTGGAGTCCCGGTACATCAGGGGAATCCCGTCGTCGAGCATGGCTGTCTCGATGTGTACGTCTGTCACAGCGGTTCCTTCCCCTGACACCAGGGCAGGGACGCCGCACCGGGCTCGTGCGGCTGGTTGCTGCTGGTTGCCCAACACTCCGGGGATTAAGCGTTGTTGGCCGAAAACACGGCTTCCGTTTCGCAACGCTTGTCCCGCTCCCTGGCGAACCTGCCACGGCGGAGCCCCGGAGACCAGCGGCCCGACCGGTGTGCGGCGGATCGTACGGGAGTTCCCATCGCCAGAAGTCACTTAATGTCCACAATCGTGGACAGTCGAGTGCGACGAGTGCTTGACTCAGTGTCCACGGACATGGACATGGACATATGCCAGTCCGGCGGATCGCGCGCGCCCTCGGCAGGTGGGCGCGCCCGCGGACGCCCACCGACACGGAGACAGGAGATGCGGTGCAGCACGAAGAACCAACGGTCGCGGTGAGCGGAGCACCGGGCCACCCCAGGGACCTCCGGAGCGACGCCGCCCTCGCGGTCCTGGCCGGAGCGGGCGACGCCAACGCGTTCGCCGTGATCTTCACCCGCTACCAGCCGTGCGTGGCACGGTACTTGCGCCGGCACGTGCCCGAGGACCCGGGGACCGCCGAGGATCTGGTCAGCGACACCTTCGTCCGGGCGCTGGGCAGGATCGGGCACTACTACGAATCGCCGAGCGGCATGCGGGCGTGGCTGCTCACCATCGCCCGCAACCTCGTCACCGACCACCGGAAGCTGGCGCGCACCCGCCTGGAACTGCCGGTCTTCGAGGTGCCGGAAGCGCGGATGCCCCCGGTGTCCGACCCGCACGAGGAGGTGGTCGCGAGCATGACCGGGTCCGTGGTCCGCCAGGCACTCACCGGGCTCACCGAGCACCAGCAGCAGGTGATCGTCATGAGGTACTGGATGGGGATGCGAGCGCGCCAGATCGCCCGGATGACCGGCCGTACCGAGGGCGCCGTCAAGGCGCTCCAGTGGCGCGCCCGGCTCGACCTGCGCCACTCGCTCGGGAACCGGGGCACCGGGTGGTCGCTGTGACCGGCGACCCGGCCCGTCGGGGGACCTCTTCACGGCGGGCCTCTTCACGGCACGCCGCCCGTGGCCCCCGGCGGTGGATGGCGGCGCTGCGCACCGGGGACGCCCCCACGGGTCCCGGCCGGGGCGTCCCCGGGTCCTCTTCCCCGTCCCCGCCGTCCTCGCCGTCCTCGCCGTTCTCCCCGTCCCCGGCCGGCGACGCTCCGGAGCCGGTGGCCCCGGAGCCCTCCGCGGCGGGGTCACGCGAACAGCGAGCCGCCCGGCACTGGGCCCGGGCCCAGGCACGGCGGACCGCCTCGTCGCTGGCCGCCGCGTACGGGGCGCACCCGGACGTGGTCTCGGTGCTCACCGAGGACGAACGGGTGGTGATGATCATGCACATCCGTGAGCTGAGCGCCTGGTACGTCCACCGCTCCATGCTGGGCATCCGGCCCGAGACCGTGCTGTGCCACCAGGACGTGTGCATCGGCACCGCGATGCTCGTCGCCACCCCCGTCCGCCTCGTCGGCCACGGCGTGCCGGGCCTCCTGGCACAGGCCGCCGCAGCCGCCCAGGAGCCCTACCGGCTCTGGGACCGGGTCTACGACCTGGCGGCGCCGCTGGAGGACGGGCACGGCACGCTGTGGCAGCACCGCGGTGGCTGGGCGCCGGACGGGGTCCCCCTGCTGGTGCCTTACGGGCGCCGTGAACCGTGCCGGCTGCCCACCGTGCTGCGGATGGCCGGCTCCCTCGAAGCGGCGGCGCGCCTGCTCCCGGTCCTCCCCGCGCAGCATCCGCCCGCGCCCGCGCACTGAGCCCGCCGCGTACCGCCGAAGAGCCGCCCCCGGACGTGTCAGCCGTCCGGGGGCGGCCTTTGCTGTACCCACTTGCGGCAAGGCCAATCCTTCCCGAGCGTCCGCCGGACTTATTGAGACGTTTTCCGAGGTGAAGCGGTGCCGTAGCGCCGAGGGGGCCTGGAAGTGATCTCAGAAGGGGACAATGAGGGAGCGGTGACGGCGTCGTCGCATCGGGATGCGCAAGCGGCAACAGGAGTCTGGACGAGTGGCTGGCGAAGAGCCTGGGCAGCGTAACGCCCTGACCGAACTGGTCGGGTCCGCGGTGGGAAGGGGAAAGCGGTGGAGTCTGCGGGACTTCGCGGGCCGAGCCGTCGATCCGGTGACCGGCTGGTCCCCCAGTAAGTCACTGCTCGGCAAGATCGTCAGCGGTGAGAGCTACAAGATCGAGCCGCGCCTGGTGTCGGCGCTGTCGGTGGGACTCGGCCTGCCCCGGCAGGTCGTGGCCGCCGCGGCCCACTGGCAGGCGATCGGGTACGAGCAGCAGGAGCTCGACGCGCCGGTGGCCACCATGCTCGTGCGCTACCTGTCGTCGCCGCAGGCGTCGACCCCGCTGGCCCAGGCCGTGGCCGACCGCTGGGACGCCGAGGAGCGGGGCCTGGGCTGATGCCCTGGCCGATCCCGGCGGGCCCGCGGCGAAGGGCGCGGTGCCCGTTGCGGGCGACCGGTCAGGCGTCCGGCGCGGGGGAGAGCAGTTCGTGACGCAGCCGGATCAGCGACGCCGCCAGGATCCTCGACACGTGCATCTGGGACAGCCCCAGGACGTCGGCTATCTGCCGCTGGGTCATGGAACGGAAGAAGCGCAGGTGCAGCACCCCGCGTTCGCGTTCCGTCAGCCCGCGGGCGGCGGTGCGCACGGCCATGCAGTCGGTCACCAGGGTCAGCGCGGGCTCGTCGAACCCCAGGGTCTCCGCCAGGGGTACGCCGGACCCGCCGTTCGCCGGCATATCCAGGGAACGGGCCCGGTAGGCGCCCTCCGCGGCCATCGCGCCGAGCACGTCCTCCTCGGACAGGCCGGCCTGCGCGGCGAGTTCCCGGACCGAGGGCCGCGCGCCCGGTGAGCGCTGCACCAGATCGCTGTGCGCCTGCCGGACCTGGGGCTGTGCCTCCTGTACGCGCCGGGGGACCCGCACACTCCACATGTGGTCGCGGAAGTGGCACTTGATCTCACCGGTGATGGTCGGCACGGCGAACGACAGGAAAGGGTGGCCCTTGGCCGGATCGAAGCGGTCGACGGCCTTGACCAGGCCGACGCACGCGACCTGGAACAAGTCGTCGTCCGACTCCCCGCGGCCCCGGTAGCGCAGCGACATCCGGCGTGCCAGCGGCAGCAGTTCGGCGATCAGGCACTCCCTGAGCCGGACCCGCTCCGGACCCGGCGGCATGGCGGCCAGCAGCCCGAGCCGGTGGCCGGTGTCCGGAGCGGCTTCCCGCGCTCCGTCGTCGGTTCCGGGCGGCTGCGGCACCGCCCGGTGATGAATGCTGCTGTTCATGGTCTGTGGGCAGCTCGATCCTGGTGAGTCAGCGGGGCGGCACCGGCACCCGCGACGCGGCCGGACGGCCGGTGGGCGGGTGCGCCGCGACCAGCGGACCGCACTGTTCGACGAGGTCGGTGAGCAGACACGGCCAGGGTGCGGTGCAGGCGGACGGCAGGGCGGTGCCTGTCAGTGACAGCAGGGGGACCCCGTCGTACGACCACACGTCCTCGTGGGTCCAGGTGTTGCCCCGGTCGTCGACCAGCGGCCTGGCCAGGTCGTACACGCCGTCCCAGAGCCGGTACGGGTGTGCGGCCGTCGCCTCCCGGCCGGCGAGGAGGCCCGGCACGCCGAGCCCGACGAGCCGGACCGCGGCGCCTTCGACGGCCCCGAGGCCGGCGCAGTCGGGTCCGATGAAGATCACCCGGCGGCCACGGATGCCGAGCGCCGAGCGCCAGACGTACCAGGCGTGCAGGTCGATGACCCGCAGCGCGACGAGGACCCGGTCGCGGTCGGCGCTCACCGTCAGCACCTCCGGATGGGCCGCCCAGGCGGCGGCGAGCTGCTTCTCGGCCCGAAGGCTCCGCCGGCACGAGCGCTCCCAGGCCCGGGCCACGTCCTCCACCCCGTCCTCCGGCGCCGGAGCGGGGGTGGGGAGGGTGACCGGGGCCGCCGGAGCGGCCGGAGCGGCCGGTGGGGCGTCGGTCTGCGTCCGGCCCGCCGCTCCGGCCCACTTCGGTACGGAGACGGCAGGCGGCGCGGGGGCGGCCGGCGCCGCGTCTTCCCGCGCCGCCCGGGTCCGGCGCCGGAAGGGGATTCCCGGCATCAACCGGTTCGGTGGAGAGGTACTCATCGCTGCCCTTTGCCTGTCGGTCGTCGAGCCACTCCCCGCCACGATCGCGGACGAAGGATTCGCTCGGAACCCGACCAAGTGTCCACCAATGTGGACGCGAGAGGGAGGGTTGACGCCATGAATCACTGTCACGAGTGAATATGCGTGACGCGCCGGACGGCAAAAGGCAGCGGATTTCCGTCGTCGCTGGCCGTGGCTGCTCGTCCGGCGTCCGCGCAGCGCCGATACTTCTGGTCGTCCCTGTCCGTTCCGCATCCGTTCGGCACCCGCTCCGCACCGAACCCGAGCATCGGGAGACACGATGAAGGCAGTCGTCCAGGACCGGTACGGCTCGCCCGACGTTCTGGAGATCAGGGACGTCGCCAAGCCGGTGGCCGCCGAGAACCAGGTACTCGTCCGGATCCACGCGGCCGCGGTCAACGCGGCCGACTGGCACGTCGTGCGCGGCGACCCGTACCTGGCGCGCCTGAGCCTCGGACTTCGCGGGCCGAAGCGGGAGATTCCCGGCCGGGACTTCGCGGGCCGCGTCGAAGCGGTCGGCAGGGGAGTGCGACGTTTCCGCCCCGGCGACGAGGTCTTCGGCGAAGCGGACGGAGCGTTCGCCGAGTACCTCTGCGTACCGGACGACGCCGTGGAGCCGAAACCGGCGAACCTGGACTTCGCACAGGCGGCGGCGCTGCCGCTGGCCGGGAACACCGCCTTGATGGGGCTGCGCGACCTCGGACAGGTGCGGGAGGGCGCGCGGGTACTGGTCAACGGAGCGTCAGGAGGCGTGGGGCCGTTCGCCGTCCAGATCGCCAAGGCGTTCGGGGCACATGTGACCGGGGTGTGCAGCACGCGGAACCAGGAGCTGGTCAGATCGGTCGGCGCGGATCACGTCATCGACTACTCCCAGGAGGACTTCACCCGCGCCGGTGAACGGTACGACATCCTCTTCGACCTGGTGGGAAACCACTCGCTGACCGCCTTCCGGCGCGCGCTGGCGCCCACGGGGACGCTCGTCCTGTCCGGCGGGGGTGTCTTCGACGGCGGCAGTCTCTTCGGCCCGATGTCGCTGATGCTCAAGGGCCAGGCGCTCTCGCGCTTCGTCAGCCACCGGCTGCTCGTCCTGACGGCGGCGCCGAGCAGGGAGAACCTGGCGGCGCTGCGGGAACTCGCCGAAGCGGGGAAGGTCACCCCGGTGATCGACCGGACGTATCCGTTGGCCGAAGTCCCCGAGGCGATCCGCTACATGGAAGTGGAGCACGCCCGGGCGAAGGTCGTCATCACCGTGTGAGCCGGGGCCGGCCGGCGGTGCGGTGAACCGTCCGCGTCAGGACGGCCCCGGAGTCCGCACGGCCCGCACGACGTGGTCCAGGAAGCGCCGGGCCGCAGGACTCGCCGCCTGGCCCTTGGGCAGCGCCAGGCTGATGTCCCGCCGCAGCCGCACACCTTCGACGGGGACCAGTTTCATCCGGGCGGCGGTGTCCTGGTGCAGGGCGAAGTTGAGCCCCTCGGGAACCAGCGCCACCGCGGCCCCGGCCGCGACCAGATCCAGCACCAGGGCCCATTCGTTGACCTCGTAGACGGTCCGCCGGCTCAGGCCCGCGGTGCGGAAGGCGTCGTCGATCACATTCCGGATGGCCCACTGCGGTGGTGTGTCGACGAAGCGCTCGTCCGCCAGGCGCTCCAGGGGGACGGAGGCGGCCGCGGCCAGGGGATGACCGGTGGAACAGGCCAGGGCGAGTGACTCCGAGAGGATCGGTACGACATGGACGCCCGCGGGCGGGCCGCCGCCCGGCGGCATGGAGACGAGGGCGCAGTCGAGTTCGCCGTTCGCCACCATGTCCAGCATCCGCAGTGCGCCGAGCTGCCGGACCGACATGTCAAGACCGGGGTGGGCCACCGCGAAGTCGGCGAGCCATGACGTGAAGGGCAGGGTGTGCCCGCTGGTCTGGAGCGCGCCGAGCACCAGCCGCCCGGCGAGCACGCCGTGCACGTCCCGGGCCGCCTGCCGCGCGGCCTCCGCCGCTTCGAGGGCGCGCCGGGCGGCGGGCAGCAGCGCTTCGCCCTCGACCGTCAGCCGCACGGGACGGGTGCCCCGGATGAACAGGGGCGTTCCGACGTCCTTCTCCAGGGCCCGGACCGAGGTGGACAGGCCCGACTGGACGATCAGCTCGCGGGCTGCCGCCCGGGTGAAGCTTCTCTCCTCGGCAAGGGCCACGAAGTGGCGCAGGTGGCGAAGTTCCATACCCCATTATCTCCACGGGAGATGATTTCTATCTTCAATACGTGCGGGGAAGCTGGATGGCGGGACCGGAAGGCGTGGTTGCCTGAACTGCGGGTGCTCGGCGAAGGGCCGGGCGCCCGGACATCTCCGGCGCTCAGCGCCGTCCGCAGCAGGTGAAGGGCAGCTTCCGCATGACCGAGACCACACCGCCCGCGTTCGCGCCGGCGGCCGAGAAGGACAGCGCCGCGGCGGCGCGCCGCGGGAGCGCCCGCGGCTCGTACCGGGCCGGATTCTGGCTGGTGGCTGCCGCCTTCACCGCGCTGATGGCCTTCGGCACCGCGCCCACGCCGCTGTGGCCCCTGTACCAGGTGAGGGACGGCTTCGGGGCCACGACGGTGACCGTGGCCTTCGCCGTCATGGTGATCGGCGCCGCCGCCAGCCTCTTCGCGTTCGGTCATCTCTCCGACCGCGTCGGGCGTCGTCCGGTGGTGGCCTTCGGGCTCGCCACCGCCGTCGCGTCCGCCGTCGTCTTCGCGGTCTCGCCGTCGCTCCCCAGCCTGATCGCCGGCCGGGTGCTGACGGGCATCGCGATCGGTCTCATGGCTCCGACGGCGACCGCGTACCTCACGGATCTCTACCGGCAGGCCCACCCGGAGCGGCCCGGAGCGGCCGTGCCCGCCCTGGTCGGCGCCGGCGCCAACCTCGGGGGCCTGGCGCTGGGTCCCTTGGCGGCCGGCGCCCTCGCGCAGTGGGCCAGTGCACCCCTCACCACGGTGTACGTCGTCTTCGCCGCGGTTCTCGCGGTGCTGCTGGTGGTGGTGCTCCGCTGCCCCGAGACCGTCGACCGCTCCACCGCCGGGCACCAGCGGTCGGTCCGGTTCGCGCTGCGGCCCGGCGGCCGGACGTCGTTCGGCTCCGCGGCGGCGGTCGGATTCTTCTCGTTCGCCGTCATGGGCCTCTTCTCCTCGCTCGGCGCGATCATCGTGCGCGGCCAGCTGGGCATCACCTCGACCTTTGTCGTGGGGCTCGCTCCGTTCACCGCGTTCGCCGCGTCGGCCGTGGCCCAACTCGCTCTCGCGCAGGTCTCGCACCCCAGGCTGCTCGTCAGCGGCACCGTGCTCTTCCCGGTCGGCCTGGCATTGACCGCGCTGACGCTCTACCACCCGGCGCTGTGGCTCGCGCTCGTCGCCGCGGGCCTGTCAGGAGGCGGCGCAGGGCTCCTGTTCAAGGCGTCGGTCGTCCAGTCGGTGACGTCGGCGGAGCCCGCGTCGAGGGCAGGCGTCCTGGCCGCCTTCTTCGTCGTGGCCTACCTGGGCATGGGCCTGCCCTCGGTCGCCTTCAGCGTCGTGATCCAGCACGCCGCGCTCCGGCCCTCCATGATCGGTTTCGCCGCGGCCATCTCGCTCGGCGCCGGCGCCGCGGCCGCCGTGGGCGTGCGCACCCACCATCACCAGTCCACGCTCCGCCCGCGCTGATCCGGCGCCCCCTGCGCGAGGTCGCCCGGGTGGCGGCGGCACCGCTGCCGCCACCCGGAGTGCCGCCCAACGTCCTTGCGGCGGGCCCCAGTTGACCAGTGCGGCCGGTGCCGCCCCGCGGCGGTGCGCCCGGTGTCGCAGGCGCGTGAGAGCCGCCGCCCCCGCGGCTGGGCCCCGACCTGGGGACTTCCCTGTATTGACTGCGCAAGTCGCCCGCATTACCTTCGTCGAAACCGGATGGCGGGATCGCATCCCACCATCCGGAATGACCCGAGAGCGATGGCGCTCAAGAAGGGCGGGATCCCCATGACCCTCGACGACAGCGGTTCGCCCAGCGACCGCGCGGCAGTGCACGCGGTGTACGTCTCCGCGGACTTCCAGCAGCTCAGCCGCCTCCGCGGGCGGCTCTCGTGGCTGCTCACCGGCATCACGCTGGTCCTCTACGTCGGTTTCTTCCTCTGGGTGGCCTTCGGCCCCTCGTCGCTGTCCACCCGGATACCGGTGGTCGGATCGAGCGGCCTGCTGGTCTACCTGCTGATGTCGCTGGCCGCGTTCGCGCTGGTCGCGGTCTACCTGCGCTTCACCACACGCCGCATCGTGCCGCTCCAGGACGCGGTCGCCGCGCGGTCGGCCCAGGGCACCAGAGAAGGGGCGGGCGCATGAACCACGGTCTGACGCTCGGCGTCTTCGGCGTCCTCGTCCTGGCGATGCTCGCGGTCATCATCAGGGCCGGCCGGCGCACCCGTACCGCAGGCGACTTCTGGGCCGCGGGCCGCGGCATCGGCTCGCCGCAGAACGGCCTCGCGGTGGCCGGCGACTTCATGTCGGCCGGGACCTTCCTCGGCACCGTCGGCCTGATCTTCCTCACCGGCTTCGACGGCACCCTGATCCTGCTGGCCGCCCTCTTCTCCTTCCTGCCGGTGCTGTTCCTGCTCGCCGAGCGGCTGCGCAACTCCGGCGCCTTCACCCTGGCCGACGTCCTGTCCCTGCGCTTTCGCGGCGAGGCGGTCCGCGGCTCGGCGGCCGTCAACACCCTGGTGGTGTCCTTCTTCTACCTGTTCGCCCAACTGGTCGGCGCCGGCACCCTGCTGCAGGCACTGTCCGGGCTGTCGTTCACCACCGCGGTGCTGATAACCGGCGCCTTCATGACGGTCTACGTCACGCTCGGCGGCATGCTCGGCGCGACCTGGGTGATGATCGTCAAGGCGCTGCTGCTCGTCGTCGCTGCCCTGGTGATGAGCGGCGCCGTCCTGGCCCACGCCGGCTGGGACTTCAACGGGCTGCTGCACACCGCGGCGGCGCGGCAGCCGGCCGGCGACGCCATCCGCGGCCCGGGCCTGCTGCTGCCCCACCACCATGCCCTGGACAAGGTCGACATCATCTCCTACGGCCTGGTCTACATGCTGGGCACGGCCGGTCTGCCGCACGTACTGGTGCGTTTCTTCACCGTCCGCGACGGCCACACCGCCCGGCGCTCGCTGGGCTGGGCGATCGGCGTCATGGGCGTCTTCTTCGGCCTGATCGTGATCATCGGCTTCGGTGCCCGCGCGCTGCTCGACGCCGCCGCGGCCAAGGAGGCCACCGGGGCCGGCGGCAATCTCGTCGCCCCGATCCTGGCCCGCGAACTGGCCGGGGGAGCCGGCAGCGCCTGGGGCGACATCAGCCTCGCGGTGATCTCCGGCGTCGCCTTCCTGACCATCCTCGCCGTCGTCTCCGGCCTGCTGCTGTCCGCCTCCGGCGCGGTGGCGCACGACCTGTGGACCGGCAGTCTGCACCACAACAGTGAGAAGGCCGCGCGGCAGGAGCCGGCCGTCGCCCGGATCACCGCCGTCGTCATGGGGGTGCTGGCCACCCTGGGCACCTGCGCCATCGGCTCCGGCCGCAACATCACCTTCCTGCTGGGCCTGGCCTTCCTCATCGCCGCCAGCGCCAATCTGCCGGTGGTCGTCCTCACGCTCTTCTGGCGGCGGTTCACCGCCCGCGGCGCGGTGGCCGGCCTGATCGGCGGACTGCTGGTGTCCATCGTGGTGATCGCGCTCTCCCCGACCTGGCTGCACGGCGACGCGATCATCAAGCTCTCCTACCCGGCGATCATCTCGATCCCGGCCGGCTTCCTCATCAGCTTCCTGGCCACCTTCGCCGGCCGCGGCACACCCGACCAGGACGCCTGGGAGTCGATGTCGGTCCGCACCCAACTGGGCGTCAGGGCGGCAGGCAAGCAGCCGGCCCCCGCCGTACCCCACTGACCGCACGCACCCCGCACCACGCACCGCACTCCGCTGCCGCCGGCCCCCGGGCCGGCGCGCATCCGGCCGGATCTCCGGCCGCCCACCGAAGGAACCCCCATGTCACTGCACCACCAGACCATGGCCGCGGTGACGCCGGACGGCGTCACCGTCAAGGGCCTGGACCTGGTCCGCGACCTGGTCGGCAGCGTGTCGTTCACCGACATGCTGCACCTGGAGATCGCCGCGGAACTGCCCACCGAGGGCGCCAGGACCGCCCTGGACGCGGTGCTCGTCGCACTCACCGAACACGGCATGACCGCGACCGCGCTGGCCGCCCGACTCACCCACCTCGGCGCGCCCGGTGCCCTCCAGGGTGCGGTGGCGGCCGGCCTGCTCGGGGCCGGCGACCACTTCCTCGGCGCCCTCGACGGGGCGGCCCGGCTGCTCCAGGAGTGGCCGGCGGACGCCGAGCCCGGTGCACACGCCGAGCAGCTGGTCGCCCGGGCACGCGCCGAGCGGACCCGGCTGCCCGGCCTCGGCCACCCCGTCCACACCGACGGCGACCCCCGCACCGCCCGCCTCTTCGCGGTGGCCGACAGGGCCGGGCTCGACGGCACCGCCCGGGACCGCTTCCTGCTGCTCCAGCGGTACGCCGAGCAGGCCACCGGACGGCGCCTGCCGGTCAATGTGGACGGCGCCGCGGCGGTCCTGCTCACCGGGATCGGCATCCCCTGGCAGGTGTGCCGCGGCATCGCCCTGGTGGCCCGGTCGGCCGGCCTGGTCGGTCACTTGTGGGACGAGTACCGCTCCCCGGCCGCGCAGGCGATGCTCGACGCGGCCGACGCGGCGGCCCCGTACACCGCCCCCGCCGCGTCCGCGGAGGTGTCCGCGTGAACCGGGCCCCCGGTGCGGTGCGGGACACGGAGCACACGGCCGCCGGCCCCGCATCCGCGGCGGCGGTTCCGCTGCCGGCGCTGCTGCGGACCCGGGCCGCCGACACCCCCGGCGAGGTGTTCATCCGGGACACCGCGCGGGGAGATGTCACCTACGGCCGGTTCGAGGACCTGGTCCTGGCCTGGCGCGGGATCCTGCACGCGGCCGGGGTGCGGCCGGGCGACCGGGTGGTGACGATGTTCCCGACCGGCCCGGAGGCGCTCGCGGTGTGGATGGCCGTCGCCCGGCTCGGTGCGGTGGAGGTGCCGCTGAACACCGCCTACCACGGTCCGGTGCTGGCCGGCGTGGTGGCGGACGCCGCACCCGCCGCCGCGGTGGTGCACCGGCAGTGGGCCGACCGGTTCGCCCCGGCCGAGGTCCCGCTCCCGGCGGGGCTGCCCGTCCTGCCCGGCGGCGCCGCCCCCGCGGCACCCGGCGAACCGGGACCCGAGACACCCAGTGAACCGGGCCCCGCGGAACCCGACCTCTTCGAGCACTCCCTGGCCACCGTCGTCTACACCTCGGGCACCACCGGCCGCTCCAAGGGCGTACTCATCCCCTGGCGGCAGCTCGAACGCTCCGCCAGGTGGTGCATACCGCTCGACGAGGCCGGCCCCGACGACCACTGGTACGTCCCCCTGCCGCTCTTCCACGTCAGCGGCAAACTCTCGGTCTACGCCGCGGCCCTCACCGGCGCCCAGGTGGTCACCCGCGACGGCTTCAGCACCTCCGGCTTCTGGCCGGACGTCCGCGCCTACGGCTGCACCACGGCCCTGCTGCCCGGCAGCGCCGCCCGCTACCTGGAATCGGTGCCGCCCGCCCCCGACGACGCCGACAACCCGCTGCGCAATGTCTTCGTCGCCCCCTTCCCGCGCGACCGCGACGCGTTCGCCGCCCGTTTCGGCGTACGGCTGACCACCGCCTTCAACATGACCGAGGTGAGCTGCCCGGTGGTGAGCGGCTGGGAACTCGGCCCGGAGGGCAGCTGCGGGCGGGTGCGGCCCGGCGCGCAGATCCGGATCGTCGACGAGAACGACCACGAACTGCCCGACGGGGAGACCGGGGAACTGGTGGTGCGCACCGACTCCCCCTGGGAGATGACGACCGGTTACCTCGGCGCGCCGGAGGCCACCGTCGGGGTCTGGCGCAACCTGTGGTTCCACACCGGCGACCGGTGCCGCAAGGACGCCGACGGGTGGGTGTACTTCGTGGACCGGGCAGGCGACGCCATCCGCCGCCGCGGCGAGAACATCTGCTCCACCGACGTCGAGGCGGCGCTCGGCGGGCACCCGGCGGTCGCCGAGGCAGCGGTGATCGGCGTGCCCTCCGAATGGGGCGAGCACGACGTGAAGGCGTACGTGGTGCCGCGCCCCGGGCACCGGCCGGAAGCGGCCCCCGGCGGCCTGGCCGCGGACATCGCCGCCTTCGCCGAGGAGCGGCTGCCCCGCTTCATGGTGCCCCGCTACATCCAGGTCGTCGACGACCTGCCCCGCACCCATACCCAGCGCGTGCGCAAGGCGGAACTGCGCGAGCGCACCGGGCGCGACGACCGCCCCGGGCGCTTCCACGACCGCGGCCGCTGACCGGCGGGCCCGTGTCGTACGCCCGCCCGGCTTCCTCCTGAAAGGTCACCCATGAGCATCACCCTCGACCGCGACGGCCATGTCGCGATCGTCACGATCAGCCGTCCGGAACGCCTCAACACCCTCGACATGCCGACCCTCGACGCGCTGCGCGACGCCTGGATCGAGATCCGCGACGACGACACGCTGCGCGCCGTCGTTCTCACCGGCGCCGGGGACCGCGCCTTCTGCGCCGGGGCCGACCTGCGCGACTTCCTGCCGCGCCCGCACCCGCTGCGCGACCTGTGGAACCCCGGGGTGGAACTGCGTCCCGACCGCGGCCTGGACCTGTACAAGCCCGTGGTGGCCGCGGTCAACGGCTACTGCCTGGGCGGCGGGCTGACCCTGATGCTCGCGACCGACCTGCGGGTCGCCGCCGAACACGCGACCTTCGCCACCCCCGAGGTCGGCCACGGCATCCTCGCCAGCTGCGGCGGCACCCAGCGGCTGGCCGGACAGCTGCCCCGCGCGCTGGCCATGGAACTGCTGCTGACCGGCGACGCGATCGACGCGGCGACCGCGCTGCGCTGGGGTCTGGTCAACCAGGTGGTGCCGGCGGACCAGGTGCTGCCCACCGCGCTCGGCCTCGCCCACCGGATCAGCCGCAACGCCCCGATGGCCGTCCAGGCCACCAAGGAACTCGCCCTGCGCTCCGGGGACATGGACACCGCCTCCGGGCTCCGGCTGGAGGACGCCATGGTCCGGCTGCTCCAGGACAGCGAGGACTTCGCCGAGGGCGTGAAGGCGTTCGCCGAGCGCCGCCCGGCCGAGTTCCAGGGGCGGTGACGCGATGACCGCACCGCTCACCATCGCCCAGCGCATACCGCTGCCCGGGCAGCCCCCGCCTCCGCCCACCCTGGCCGACCTGGTGGCCGCGCAGGCGGCGTGGCGGCCGGAGCGGACCGCGCTCATCGACGACACGGGCGAGTACGGGTACGGCGACCTGCACCGCAGGATCCGCGACCTGGCGACCGGGCTGCGCCGGCTCGGAGTGCGGCCCGGGGACCCGGTGGCCGTCGCCGACGACCCCTGCGCGGACATGGTGGCCGTCTATCTGGCGACCGCCCGCATCGGGGCCCTCTTCGTCCCGCTCAACACCCGCCTGACGGCTGAGGAACTGGCGCACGTCCTGCGGGTGACCCGGCCGGTGCTCGCCGCGGCCGGCCCGGGGCACGGGGATCTGGTGCGCGACGCGCTGGACCGCTGCGCCGCCACCACTCCTGTGTTCACCACTGCCCCGGACGGCGGGTGGGCCGACCGGATCGCCGGCGCGACCGGGGACGGCCGCCCGGCGCCCGCCGGGTCCGGCCCCTGCGAGGACGAGGGGGCCGGCGGCGGCCCCGACCACCCGCACCTGGTGCTCTTCACCTCGGGCACCACCGGCACCCCCAAGGCGGCGGTCCTCTCCCAGCGGCGCAGCCTCGGCGACGCCTACGGCGCGGCGCTGGCCTCCGGCGTGCGCCCGGACGACAGGCTGCTCGGCTACCAGCCGCTTTACCACACCGGCGGCTGGGACTTCCTCAAGCAGTATCTGCTGGCCGGCGGATCGGCGGTGCTGATGCGGAAGTTCGACCCCGACCGCGCCCTCGACCTGCTGCAACAGCACCACTGCACCGCGATGTTCGCTGTCCCGCTGGTGCTGGCCCGGCTGCTGGAGTCGCCCCGGCTGCCCGCCACCGACCTGTCCGCCTTCCGCCGGCTGATGTACGCCAGTTACGAACCGAGCCGACTGATCCCCGGCGCGGTCGCCGCGTTCGAGGCCCGCGGGGCCCGGCAGGTACGGCTGGAACACGTCTACGGCCAGACCGAAGCCGGCTCCTTCGTGGCGACCCTACGGTCCGAGGACGCCCACCCCGGCAATCTGGACGCGGTCGGCACCCCGGTCCCCGGCGTGACGGTGGCCCTGCTCGACCCCGCGCTGCGCCCGGTGCCCGACGGCGGGACCGGCGAGATCTGCGTGCGCGCCGAAACCGTGATGCTGGGGTACCTCGACGACCCCGCCGCGACCGACGAGGCGTTCCGCGGCGGCTGGCTGCACACCGGCGACCTCGGCCGCAAAGGCGCCGACGGTCAGCTGCGCATCGAGGGCCGGCTGAAGGAGATGGTCCGCACCGCCGGCGAGAACGTCTTCCCCAAGGAGGTGGAGAGCGCCCTGGTCGGCCACCCCGACGTGCTGGACTGCGCGGTCTTCGGCGTGCCCGACGAGCGGTGGGACGAGCGGGTGGCCGCGGTGGTCGTCCGCCGGCCGCGGTCCGCGCTGGACGAGCCGGAGGTGACCGCCTATCTGCGCGACCGGCTGGCCGGTTTCAAACTGCCGCGCACCGTACGCTTCGTCACCGCCATCCCCAAGACACCCGCGGGCAAGACCGACCGCAAGGCACTGCCCGCGCTGCTGGAGCGCGGCGCGGCGGACGGCGCCCCGGCCGGCGCGGGCACCACGTGAGCGCGCCCCGCCGTCGCCGGGCGAGCCGGCACCGCTCGCCTATCCTCGCCTCACAGCGGTATCCGATGAGGAGGAAGCATGGCGGACGGACGCGGGGAACCCCTGCTCAGCGTGGAGCGCAGCATCGAGGTGCTGGAACTGTTCACCTCGCGGCGCACCACCTTGAGCCTCGCGGAGATGCAGGAGCTGCTGCCCTGGCCGCGCACCACCCTGCACCGGTACGCGCACTCCCTGCGGCACACCGGCATGCTCTCCTACGACACCCGGGCCGGCCGCTACCGGCTGGGCCCGAAACTCGTCCGGCTGGGCACCGCCGCGCTCAACGGGCTGCCGCTTGCCGAACTGGCCGGCCCGTACCTGGAGGAGCTGGTCCGGCTCACCCACGTCACCGCCCTGCTCACCATCTGGGACGGCGACGCGCCGCTGGTGATCCGGGAGAACGACAACACCGACCAGCTGGTCTCGCTGAAGATCCGCGAGGGCTCCCACCTGCCGGCCTACGACTCCGCGGCCGGTCAGGTCTTCCTCGCCTTCTCGCCGGCCGCGCGCGAACGGCCGGTCCGGGCGGATCTCCCGGCCGCGGCACTGGCCGAACGGGAGCGCACGCTCACCGCGGTGCGGGACGACGGTCTGGCCTACACCGAGGTGCTGCCGGGCCTGCGGGCTTTCGCCGCACCGGTCTTCCAGGCGGACGAACTCGTGGGCGCGATCAGCATCCTGGGCACCGTCTCCCAGCTCCCGGAGCCCGGCAGGTCGGCGCCGACCGAGCACCTGCTGGACATCTGCCGGCGGCTGACCGCGGCGCTGGGCGCGGGCATGCCGGGGGACAGGACCGACGACGTGCCGGAGCCGCCGGCCGAGGAGTGACCCGATGACGATCGACGTACGCAGGGACGGACCGGTGCTCACCGTCACCCTCAACCGGCCGGAGCGCCTCAACGCCCTGACCGGTCCTGACTACCGCGATCTGGCCGCCGCCTGGCGCGAGGCGGATGCCGACGACCGGGTACGGGTGGTGGTGCTGACCGGCGCCGGCGAGCGGGCGTTCTGCACCGGCGCCGACCTCAAGGACACCATCCCGCACCCGGCCCCGCTCTCCGAGCTGGCCCGGCCCAAGGCGCAGCAGCGCCCGGACCGCGCCCAGCCGCTCGGGAAGCCGGTGGTCGCCGCGGTGCGCGGGTACTGCCTCGGCGGCGGCATGACGCTGATGCTCCGCACCGACCTGCGGATCGCGGCGGACGACGCCGTCTTCGGCCTGCCCGAGGTGGTCTGGGGCATCCCGGTCAACTGCGCGCCGCGCGATCTGGGCCTGTCCCACCCGGCGGGAATGCGGTGGACCCTCACCGGCGACCGCTTCGGCGCCGCCGAGGCGTACGACCGGGGCCTGGTCAACCGGGTCGTCCCGCCCGCGGAGGTGCTCGACCGCGCGTATGGTCTCGCCCACCGCGTCGCCGCGCACCCGCTGGACCGGCTCATCGCCGTCAAACGGCTCGCCCTCACCCCGTCCCGCCGGTCGGGCTGACCAACGCTCCGGGGGCGGCCGTCGCTCATCGCGACGACCGCCCCCGGAGCCAGCGGGTCAGCTCCCCGCGACCGGTGCCGGAGTGCGGTACAGGCCCAGGGTGGACAGCCGGGGAGTGGCCCGGGAACGGGTGACGGTGACCCGCAGCCGCCGGGCGGCGCTCTGCGCGGGGACGGCGAGGATCCGGGAGTAGCCGATGGTGGTGCCTTCGGCGATCGCGGTCCATGCCGTGCCGTCCCAGACGGCGACCTCGAACTCTTCCACGTGCTGCCCGTGCCGGATGTCCTCGCCGAGCCACACCTGGTCGAAGAACAGGCCGTCCAGCAGGCGCAGTTCGAGCGTGCCGGTCGGTGCCCCGCGCGGCGGCGACCACGAAGTGTCGAGTCGGCCGTCGGTCAACGTCCGCGCCAGGGACGACGGTTGGGCACCGGTGAGGAGGTTGCGGCCGTAAGTCGCCGCGATGGTGCGGCCGAAGCCGGTGAGCGCGGCCACGTCGGCGTCGTCCACACGGCCGTCGGTGTTCGGCGGGACATTCAGCAGCATGACCGCGTTACGGCCCACCGACGTCCGGTAGATGTCCGTCAACTGCTCGGCGGTCCTGGGGTGTTCGGACGGGTGCCAGAACCAGCCGGGCCGGATCGACACGTCCGCCTCGGCCGGGAACCACTGGAGGAACTTCACCCCGGGCGCGGTGATCGCCGCGTCCGACCCGATGTCGGTGACCTGTGCGCCGTGCGGCAGCAGCCCCTCGCCGTGGGCCGTGGCCGGATCGGCGGTCGCCGGGGTCACACTCCACTCGGTCAGCCGCGCCGAGCCGCCCTCGTTGCCGACCCAGCGGGTCCCCTGCGGCCCGGCGAAGGTGACCGTGTCCGGTGACAAAGCATGGATCAGCGCGAACCAGGCGGTGAAGTCGTACGCCTCACTGATGCCGCTGGACGTCCACGGGTTGGCGCCGTCCAGCCACAGTTCGTCGATCGGACCGTACTGCGTGAACAGCTCGTACAGCTGGTTGAGGTAGTACGCGTTGTAGTCGTCCGCCATGACCTGGAAGCGGGGCAGCCGGCCGGCCGCGAGCGCGTGCGCCCGGTCGTCCTCCTCGACCAGGGTCGGAATGGTCCTGGCGGTGACCGCGCTGCCGCTGCCGTAGCGCCCCATCCCGGCCGGCGTCCGGGCCCGGTCGTCGTACGTCGACTGCTCCTCCGTGCTGAGCTGCCCGCCCGCGTCGTGCTTGGCGACGATCTGCTGGACGAACGTCTCGTGCCAGGCGTGCGGCAGTTCGGCGCCGTCGGCGGGGGAGAGGTAGACGCCGACCTTCAGGCCCGCTGCGCGCGCGGCCCGCAGGTAGGTGCCGAGGAGGTCGCCGGCCGGGTTGATGTTGCCCGCGCCGCGGATCCGCCAGAACGCCGAGGAGTCCTCGCCGCGGGCCGCGGTGGCGCGTTCCCGGGCCCGGCGGGCCGCGGCGTCCGGGGCGCCGCCGCGATACCACCACGGGCTGGCCACGACGGAGTGGTTGCTGTAGCGGGTGGGGTACACCACGAAGCCGTCGTGGTGCTTGGCGGTGAGCATCACCTGCTTCATCCCGGCCGCCCGGTAGGCGCGCATCCACTGGTCGATGTCGGCGCCGGTGGGGGCGAACCACGCCTCGTCCTCGCAGCCCGAGCCCCACTCCCGGTCGGTGAAGGTGTTCATCCCGAAGTGGGTGAACCCGGTCACCTTCCGTTCCTGCCAGGCGACTTGGGGCGGCCGGGGAACGATCGCGGCGGCCTTGGCGATGATCTGCTCAGGGGTGTCGGCCGGGTCGACGGCCAGTACAGAGGCGGGCCGGACCCGGCCGGCCGGGCCGGCGGCGGGGGAGCCGGCGGGGGAGCCGGTCGCGGGGAGCCCGGGGGCCGCGCCCGCCCGGCCGGCCGTCAGCGCCGCGGTGGCCGCGGCCGCGGTGGCGGCCGTGCCGGTGCGCAGCAGATCCCTGCGGCTGATCATGACCGCCCCCGGACCGCGGTGATCCGCCAGACGTCATTGCTTGCGACGTCACGCGGTTGCTGGACGACCGGGCCGCCCGCCCGGGGCGCCTGGAGCGTCTGCTGGGTGATGGCGTCGACGACCCGGTAGCCGCCGGGGACGGGTTCGAGCTGCCATTTCTGGCTCTCGGAGGCGGCGCAGGTCTCCGCGGTCGCCGCCGCGCCCTCCTCCACCACCACGTGCATGTTGTTCATGGCGCCGTGGCTCACGTCGGCGCACCGCCCGCTGCCGCTGTCGGTGATCCGGTAGTAGCCGTCGGCGGTGGGCGCCAGGTGCCAGGAGCCCGCGGTGCGGCCGGTGGCCAGCGGGGTGCCGGCAGTGCCGGCGGCGGTCAGCGCACGGCCCGCGGCACTGAGCCGGTAAGTGCCTTCGGGCAGCGGCTGGACCCACTGCGGACCCCAGCCGGGGGCGTGGCCGATGGCGTCGGCCAGTGCGGTGAAGCCGGCGTAGTCAGCGGTGGGCCGGGGGCTGCCCCACACACCCTGGGCGAAGGCGCGCAGCGAGGTGGTCATCTGCTGCTGGGTGGTGTTCTCGTTCTCCTTGCCGTAGTTGTCGGGCCAGACCATGTACTCGGCTCCGGTGACGCGCGAGCCGGGGTCGGTGACCGTCTGGTCGGCGAAGTCCAGCGGGGTCCACCCGGCGTCGTAGAGCCGCTCGGCGTCGGGCTGGTAGCTGCCGCGTACGTAGTACCAGGCGTCGGTGGCGTTCATGACCTGGTAGCCGGAGTCGAGGAGCTGCTGGGTGGTGACCTTCTCCGGCAGCCAGTGCTCGATGACGATGCCCTTGTTGAGCGGCACGGTGTTGGCGCCGGTCAGGCCGTCGTTCCAGATCCGCAGGGTCCGGCCCTTGGAGCGCACATAGGTGTCGACCCGGTTGACGAAGTCGATGTACGCGTCCTGGGCGGTGGCACCGGGCCCGAACTTCGCCTGGGCGTAGGCCAGCAGCTGCGGGAAGTTGGAGTAGGCCGAGTTGACCATGTACTCATCGGCGCCCATGTGGAAAGAGGGGCCGGGGAACACGCTCAGGTCCTCGTCGATCAGGTGCGTGTAGAAGGTGAACGACGCGGGGTTGGTGACGTCCAGCCGGGTCGGGTCCTTGACCCCTGCGGAGTTGGTGAGCTGCAGATCGGGGTACGGCGTGATGTACGGGTCCACGTGCCCGGGGGAGTTGATCTCCGGGATCACCGTGATGTGGTACTTGGCGGCGAGCGCGACCAGCGAGCGGATCTCCGGCTTGGTGTAGTAGGAGAACGTGTTGATCGCCGGGTAGGCGTCGCTGCGGACCTTCAGCTCCACGTGCAGCGTGTTGAGCTTGAGGTACGCCATGTCCTTGATCAGACGGTCGAACCAGGCGTCGGTGTTGTAGGTGTAGCAGGCGCAGACGCCGACCGCGCGTTCCCTGGCGGCTGGTACGTCGGTGGTGCTGCCGGCCGGCAACGCGGCGCCCGCGGTGAGCAGTTGCAGGATCGTCCGGGTGCCATAGAAGACGCCGCCGCCGGTACGGCCGGTCACCTGCGCCTCGGCGCCGATCCGCAGCGCGTACCCCTCCGTGCCGAGGTCGGCGCGCCGTGAGTCGGTGCGCAGCACGATGTCGCCGGGGCGGGCGGGGCCGCTGACCACCGGGATCCGCCAGCCGCGGGCCTGCCGCAGGTCCTCCGCGAGCGTCACCGCGGTGGACCGGCTTGCCGCGTCGGTGTCGATCCTGGACCTCGGGCCGAGCCGCAACGAGCCCTTCGCAGCGGTCCAGTTGTCGAGTGCCGGGATCACCGCGGGGCGGCCTGCGGTGGCCGGGGCCGTGGGGGCGGTCGTGGCCGTGGCGGCGCCGGCGCCGGTGAGGACGGCTGCCGTCAGACCGAGGCACACCGCCGCTCCGGTCAGCGGCCTGATCAGCCGTCTCGCGCGCCGCCGGGTGCCGCCGCGGCCGCCTTCATCAAGGGATGTCATCGGGTGCGCTCCAGAGTCGAAGAAAAATTATTCTCCGCTGAGGGACTCTGCACGCCGCTCACCGGCCACGTCAAGGGTCAGAGAGCGGCGTTGACACTCCTCGGCACAGCAATGGAGAATAATTCTTTGCCCATCCGGGAGGAATCGCCCTATGCGTACAGCTTTCGAGGCCACCGACGACGGAGTCGTCGACCGCATCCGCGGACTGCTGCCCGGACTGCCCGAAGCCCAGCGCGCGACCGCCGAGCTGATCCTCGACGACCCCGCCGCGGTGGCCCGGATGACCATCCTCGACCTCGCCGACGCCTGCCGGGTCTCCACCGGCAGCATCACCCGGTTCTGCCGCTCGCTGGGCCTGCCCGGCTACGCCGCGCTGCGGATCGCCCTCGCGTCCGACACCGGCCGCACCGAACGCGAGACCTGGCAGGCCAACATCGGCCGGCAGATCTCGGAGCGCGACGGCCTCGCCCAGGTCGCCGACGCCATTTCCGCGGCCGTCCGCCACTCGGTCGGCGAGACCCTGGGCCGCCTCGACCTCGCGGCCGTCGAGAAGACCGCCTCGGCGATCGCCGGAGCCCGCCGCGTCGAGATCTGCGGGGCGGGCGGCAGCGCGGGCATGGGCACCGAGTTCCAGCACCGCATCTTCCGGATCGGCGTCCCCGCCTGGTCGTGGAGCGACACCCAGGTGGCCCTCACCGGCGCGGCCCTGCTCGGGCCGCTCGATGTGATGCTCGCCATCTCGCACAGCGGCAGCACCCGCGAAGTCACCGACCTGGCCGCGGAAGCGGCCGCCCGCGGCGCCACCACGGTCGCTGTCACCAACGACCCCCGCTCCCCGCTGGCCCGCCGCGTCGACCTGGTCCTGACCACCGCGGTCCCCACCGACGCCCCCGGGCACGCCAGCATCCTCAGCCGGCACGCCCAGATGGCCGTTCTCGACCTGCTCTACATCGCCGTCGCACAGCGCACCTACGACCAGACCACCGAGGCGATGGCCGCCACCACCGAAGCGGTCCGGCCCTACAAGCAGGCCCCGTAGGAAAGGTGCTCCTCCCCGCCGAGCCGGGCGGGGGAGGAGCGCCGGCGCCGGGTCAGCTCAACGACGCCCGGGTGACGGGGAAGTCGAAGTACGTCGACGGGTAGGGCTCGTTGTCGAGGGTGTAGTGCCACCACTCGACCGGCAGATTGGTGAAACCGGCCGCTTCCATGGCCTTCTTGAGCCTCAGCCGGTTGGCCAGCGGCGCACCGGTGATCCGGGGGTCCAGGGTGTTGGCGAGCGTGTCGAAGCAGTCGAAGCCGGTGCCCATGTCGATGGAGTTGTCGGGGAAACGGGCGGCACGGTCCGCGTAACAGGGCACCAGCGGCTCACCCGGGACATACGGACGGGTCCCGACGGCCGGGAGCCGGACGACGGTGAGGTCCATGGTGCTGCCCCTGCTGTGGCCGGACTGCGCGGCGATGTAGCCGTCGGTGAAGAGATCGGTCTTGTCCTCGTCGGGATAGAACTCGCCCTTCATCCGCTGGTCGTCGAGGTCCTGCGCCCAGCGGACGAAGTTGTCGACGGCACGCTGGGGGCGGTAACAGTCGTAGACCTTGAGCGAGTAGCCGGTCCGCAGCAGCTTCTGCTGGACCCGGTGGAGCGCGAGAGCGGCCGGCCTGGTGAGGATGCAGACCGGCTGGACATAGCCGTCCACGGGTGTTCCGACGAAATTGTGCGGCGTCGCGTAGCGGATCTCCTGGATGACGGAGGGGTCGACCGAGGCGAGGGCGACGAAGTCGGCCGGTGCCTTCACATCCTCCGCGACGGCCGCGGGTGAGAAGAACAGGGCGGACCCCATCATGACCAACGCCAGGACCAGTGCGCGCGTCGTCCGTGATTCTGCGGTGCGTAACATGCGCGAAGGTATATCAGCCGGAGCCGGCGTCCAGGTCGACGCGGGCGGTGAGGCGTTTGCCGACCGGCTCCTGGTAGACCTCGAAGCTCTCGCTCAGCGCCAGCACGATCTCCAGGCCGTGGCCGCCGGCCCGCCCGGGTCCGGGTCCGCGGGGGACCGGCGGCTCCGGGCTGCTGTCGGTGACGGAGATCTCCAGTAGCCGGCCGGCGATCCGCAGGGACAGCAGGAACGGACCGGGTGCGTACTTCACCGCGTTGGTGACCAGTTCGCTCACGATCAGCTGGACATCGAGCGTGACCCGGTGCGAGGGCGGCTGCTCCGGCCAGTGGCGCGGGTCCTCCAGGAAGGCGGCGGCCAGCCGGCGAGCCGCGGAGATGGACTCCGGACTGCCCTCATAGGAGAGCGAGGTGGTGGATGACACCTTCGCGCCCGTCGCGTCCTGATGATCGGGCACCCGCGCTCCGTCCGTCCTCCGCCCGGCAATCCATCGTTGCCCCTCGCGACAACTACCACGTTTGTGCCTTTACGTGCTACCGGCGGGTACTGTGCCGGCTCTCACAGTGGCCGGTCAGGGGCGGGGTCGAGATCCCGGCCGTCCGGCGGTTCCCCGAAGCCGCCGAGGAGTTCGGCGCACACCTCGTGCAGCGTGATCCCGCGGCGCCGGGCGCCGGACCTGAGGATGGCGGTCGCCCGCTGCGGGGTGCAGTGCCGCTGCGCGATGACGACGCCGGTCGCCCGGTCGACGGTGGCGCGGGACTTCAGCTCGGCCTGCAGGCCGTCGTTGAAGACCTGCACGTCGGCCAGCCGTTGGGCAAGCGCGATGGCACCGGTCGCCTGCGCGGCGAGCGACCGCAGCACGGCGAGGTCGGCGTCGGCGAATCCGTCCGGGCTGCCGGCGTAGAGATTGATGGCTCCCGCGGTGTCCGTGCGGGAGGCGATGGGCAGCGACAGGGACGAGTTGGTCCCGCAGGAGACCGCGTACGCCGGATAGTCGCCCCAGCGCCGCTCGGCCGGCATGTCGGTCACCGAGACCTCCTGCCCGGTCCGCAGCGCCTGCAGGCAGGGTCCGTCGTCCTGGCCGTACTGCTTCTCGTCCAGCCGGGAGGCGGTGGCACCCGTGCTGGCCACGGTCAGCGGGCGCCCGTCCCGCTCCAGGGTGATCCCGCAGCCGTCGCAGGACGGAGCCTGGTCCATCGAGCGCACCGCGAGCGCGAGCAGGAACTCCTCCAGCGTCTTCGTGGTGAGCAGCAGTGCGGTCAGATCCGGTGTCCCGGGATCCGGTGTGCCCTTCATGGTCGTCCCCTCGCGCGAGCGCTCCGGCCCGCTGATCGGCATCAGATGTGCCGCCGGGGACCACAGGGCTCCAGCCCGGGGAGATGACTCCGACATCCCGCCGACCGTCCGGTCCGGAAAGGGACACGAAGAGCAGCCGACTCCGTTCAAGCCTCCCACGCGTCCGGCCGCCCGTACAGCGACGGAGTGCCCGCCCGGCCCGCTGCGGGGAGGCCGCTACGGGGAGGAGAGGACGTCCTGGACGCTCAGGGTGCGCCCCAGCAGGGCCTGGGCCGCCTCGGCGGGGCGGATGCCGGTGCGCAGTGCGTGCCTCCGCAGGGCGAGCGCGGCTTCGGGGATGGTCAGGCCGCCGCCGGCCGCGAGCATGCCCAGTGCCGTCTCCAGAGACGTCTTGGCGGAGATCACCGACTGGATCCGGGTGAGGATGTCGGAGGGCCGTGCCGTGTCGGACTGCCACTGCATCATCGCGGTCGCCGCCACCCTGGCCAGGGCCGCCAGCAGCGCCAGGTCGTCCGGCGTCAGCGTGCCGGTGGCGTCCGCCAACAAGTTGAGGGAGCCCACCTGTTGGTCCTGGACCCGAACCGGCACCGCGGCGGCCCCCCGGAACCCGGCGTCGAGCGCCGCGGCCGTGAACCGCGGCCAGCGGCCGGTGGCCGCGGCGAGGTCGGGTGCCTCGACCGTGTGCCGGATCCGCAGGCAGTCGACGCAGGGGCCCTCACCGGTCCGCACCTGCAGCATCTCCAGCACATCGCCCCGCTCGTCGGAGACCGCCACCGTCCGGAGCCGGCCGCGAGCGGTGACCATCATGAGACCGGCCGAGTCCGCACCGGTGAGACGTACGCAGTGGCTGACGAGCCGGTCGGCGAGGACCAACGGGTCGACCCGCGTGTCGAAAGTGTCCGTGACGCTCATGAACGCCTCGGTGACGTGCCGTAGTCGGCTCATACCGGACTCACCATCCCCCTCTACTCATCGAAGCGCACTGTGCGCGCGATGACCCCGCGCGCGACGTCGGTGATCGTCCGGCCTTCGGCGAAAGCGTACGCGCGCAGCCGGGCCAGTGCGTGCTGTGGATCGACCCCGAGCTGCACCATCACCATGCCCGTGGCGTAGTGCACTTCGGCGTGATCGGACTCGGCGGCGTCCAGCCACGACGACATGTCGTGCCCGTTGTCCGACACCGCTTCCGCGCTCGTCTGAATCTTCATCAGGGCGAAGGTGATGGCATCGCTCGCCGGGAAGGCGAACGCCATGTCCCGCGCGCTCAGCGGACCAGGAGCCCGGCGGTAGAGGTCGAGCGTGCCGACTCCCACCGCCCCGCTGCCCAGCGGGAAGGAGAACACCGCACGCACCCCCAGTTCCAGCGCCCGCTGGGCGAAGACCGGCCAGCGCCAGGCGTCCGCCCGGTCGGTGAGATCGCCCGCCAGCACCGGAGCGACCAGCCGCAGCGCGCTGCGGCACGGGCCGTCACCCAGGCTGTACTGCGCCTCTGCCAGTTGCGCGGCCACCGGGTCGCTCGACCACCACAGGGCGCCGAGCCCCGGTTCACCGGACAGGGAGACCGAGGCGCCGCTGATGTCGAGCAGGTCCACGCACGCCTGGCAGAGGCGGGCCGGGACCGCGTGCGCCTCCTGGCCGGCCATGGCATCCGCCAGCGCACGGGTGAAGACACGCCGGTCCGCATCAGGGATCCGGGCCGGCCCCGTTCCCCGCTCGCCCTCTTCGTCCGGACGGCCGGACCTCACCCACTCACCTCCGCACCTGTGCCGGGGACCGCGACTGCGACCACGACTGCGACCGTGGCGACGGCCACGACGGACATCATCCGCCATCAGGTGCCGCGCGCGGCACGCACCCGCCGCAGCGCGACCACCAGGGCGCGGTGCACCTCCGGCGGCAGGGGCGTACCACTGACCCCGTCGACGACGGATCGGGCGACATCGCGCACCTTGACGTTGGCGTGCTGCGAGACCTCCACCAGGAGCTGCCATGCCTGCTCCTTCGTGCAGGGGGCGGTGGCCATGATCACCCCGCGCGCCATGTCGATGACCGGATACGACTCCAGGGCACGCCGCAGCCCGGTCGCTTCTTCCCGCAGACAGGCGACCTCGGCGCGGGGCGCTTCGCGCTCCGGCGCGGATGCCCCGCCGCACAGGTCGCCGGGCGTCCGCTGCCTCATCGTCCCGCCTCCGCTGCCGCACTCGTGGGCGGTAACTGCGCCAGGACCGTGCGCAGCGCCGACCGCACCGGGTCGGCGAGTTCCGCGCCGCCGATCCCTTCCACCAGCAGGCCGGCGAACTCCTCCACGCCGGTGTCCGTCGCCGCGGCGGCGGCCAGCAGCGCACCGCTCGCCTCGTGCAGCGAGCAGCGGCCCACGGCCATGACCACTCCGCAGGCCATGTCGAGCGTCGCCCGTGCGGCGATCGTCGCGCGCAGGCCGGCGATCTCGTGCCGCAGCGTCTCCGCCTCCCGCGCGGGTGCGCCCGCCACCGCGTCGGCTGCCGCGGAGCCGTCGACCGCGGTTTCCGGCCGGACCGTACGCGTCACGAGACCCCCTCCGGCGGCCGTTCGACGGCCTGTCCGTTCCGCCTGCGGCTGTTGCCGGAGTCAGTCTGCCGTGACGCCGGACCTCAGGCCACCACACCGCACCGCAGACGGCGCGCGCTCTGCCAGCGCGCGCCGGTCAAGTGAGCCGTGGCGCCCCGGCGTACGCCATCGCGCTCGGCCGGCTTGACTGTTAGGGTCTCCGGCAGGTCAGGAAGCGGCCTGTGACCTTGTCGCGTCCAGTCGAGACGAGCAGACGCCATGCCGCTGACCCATCCGCCTTCCCCGCCCCGCCGGGGCCGCCCCGGTGCGCGGTCCTGAGCGCGCCCGTGGACGTAGTTGCGTACCGCGAACGCGGCCGCGTAGCCGTGGAGATCAGCGGCGTCATCGACCTTCCGTGCCGGGACGCGGTCGCCCGTGCGCTCCGGTCGCACGTGGAAGCCTGCGAGGAGACCGAACTGGTGGTCCGGCTGCACCATCCACTGGTCACCGCGTCCACCGTGCACGTGCTGTGCGCCATGCACGACGCGGCCGTCGCGCGGGGGCTGGCGCTGCGGGTCGTGGTCGACCCCCTCGCGGTCAAGATCTTCACGGTCCTCGGTCTTGACTTCCTCCTCGGGCCCGGCCACCGCTGTGGCGGGTGACGCCCGCCGGCGCCTTCGCGAGCACCTGACCGGGCCAGTGCCCGGCACTCCTGACGGCCCGCCGCGGATGCGGGCCGCCCCCGACGCAGTGGGACGGTGAACACGATGCGCACAGCCGTGGAGCACATGATCGGCACCGTCGTCTCGGTGGCGGCCCCCGACACGGTGGACGTCCGCGTCTTCGGGGCGGCGGTGCGCGAGGCGTTCGCGTTCCTCCGCCACGTCGACGAGGTGTTCTCGCCCTACCACCCCGACAGCCCGGCCGACCCGACAGGGGACGGCCTGCTGGACACTTCCGGCCCGTGCGGCGACCTGGACGGGCACGGGATCCGCCATCGCCTGGAACTGTGCGGCGACCTGCACGCAGTCAGCGGCGGTGTCCTCGACGCCTGGGCGGGCGGACCGCACCCGGAATTCGACCCTTGCGCCGCGGTCAAGGGCTGGGCCGCGGAACGCGCCAGCGAACTGCTCGCCGACAGCGGCCTGGCCCGGCACGCGCTGAACGCGGGCGGGGACGTACGGGTCCGGTCCGGCGACCGGTCCGACGCCCCCGTGTGGCGGGTGGGTGTCACCGACCCCTGCCTGCCCGGGTGCCTGCTGGCGGTGGCGGAGGTCCACGACGGAGGCGTCGCCACGTCCGGGACCGTGGAACGCGGCACCCCCCTCTGGGACCCCGCGGCGGGCCGCCACGCCAGGGGCCTGGCCCAGGTCACCGTGATAGGACCCGATCTGGCGCTCGCCGACGGATACGCGACCGCCGCGATGTCCCAGCCGTCCATCGGCCTCGCCTACGACTGGCTCGACTGCCTCGCCGCGGACACCGCGTACCAGGCCGTGACCGTCGATGTCGCGGGACGCACCCGGACCACCCCGGGAGCGACGGGTCTGACCGTCCTCACCACCGTCTCGCGGTCGGTGCCGGCCGAGCACGGCCGGGCCTGACGGCGCCCGGCCGGGGGAGCGCCTGGATCTGCGGCCGCTGATCCAGGACCGCACCGGCCGCCCGGCGCGGACCCGTGACCGGGCCGCGTCCCGGCGCGTGGTCACTGGTCCGACAGCTGTGGCTGGTGGTCCGGAGGCAGCATGCGGGCGCGGTTCGCCGCGATGGCGTCCTGCACGTACCCCTCGATCTGCTCGGGGTTGAGCCCGAGCGCCTTGCCTATGTGCACCGACCACACCTCGGCCCGCAGATTGGTCTCGAAGTCGAGGTCGGCCCTGACGTTCTCCCGGGTCGCCTGGCGGTTCTGGCTCACCATGACGAAGGTCGACAGGAAGATCGCCTCCAGGCTCACGATCATGGTGAGCAGACCGAACGGGAAACGGTCGAAGACCGCCCGTGGGCCGAGCACCCCCTCGTTCACCGCGATCCACCCGGCGAACCAGACCGCGTGCAGATAGACGAAGGTCATGGTGCCTGCGAACGCGGTGATGGCGTCGGCGATGCGGTCCTGCGTGGTCAGCATGCGCGCGAAGACCACGCGCTCCTGCCGGAGCCGGATCGGCGGGTGGTGGGGGAGCGGGCGGTCGCCGGTGGAGTACGTCATGCCGTTCATAGTGCCCTGGACAGCACGTGGCCCGGGCGGGGATCCCGGGCGGTTCGGCTCCGGCGGGCACTTCGGCTGCCCCGGTCTGCGCCGAACGGCCTGCGTCCTGGGGCCGTTCGGCCCGTGCCGGGGAGCGGCGGGCCGGCGGACGATGAGGTCACGAGCCCAGGAGGCCGATGTTCGCCGCACCGGCAGCACGGCAGGGGAATGCGGAGGACACCATGACGACCAGGCTGATGACCATGGCGGGGCGGCTCGACGCCCTCACCGACGAGCACCGCGACAAGCTCATGGCACTGGCCGAGGAGGTCGATTTCCCGGCCGGCACCCGCATCTTCGAAGAGCGCGGGAAGGCCGACCGGTTCTGGTTCCTCCGCGACGGCGAGGTGGCGCTGCAACTGCACGTGCCCGGCCGGCCGGCGGCGGCGATCGAAACCCTCGGACAGGGCTCCCTGCTGGGCTGGTCGTGGCTCTTCCCGCCGCGCCGCTGGCACATGTCGGCCAAGGCCCTGTCGGACGTGCGCGCCTGGGAGTTCGACGCGGCAGCCGTCCGGCGGCTCTGCGAGGAGGACCCGGCCTTCGGCTACGTCTTCGTACTCGCCTGCGCCGAGGTCATCGGCCACCGCCTGGAGGACGCCCGCACCCGGCTGCTCGACCTCTACGGTCCGCACGGCAGCGGCCTGCCGCACTGACGCGGGCACACCGGACTCCGGCTGCCGGTCCGGGAGGGGACCGGCAGCCGGCACGTGCTGGACGGATCAGTCGGACAGCCGGTGCGCGGATCGGGGTGCCGTGAACGGCTTCGCCTCGTCCCCGGCGGGCCGGGCCGTCCCGCCGGTTCCCGGCAGCGGGCCGAAGCGGGCGAGGAGCGGGACGCGGTCGAGGCGCGGCAGCAGCCAGCGGTGCCACACGCCGGTCAGCAGGACGACGGCGGCGAAGCTGATGAGCACCGAGCCGGCCACGTCGGTCGGGTAGTGCGCGCCGATGTAGAGCCGGGAGAAGGCGACCAGCACCACGGCCGCGCAGCCGAGCCAGGTCACCGCCCGCTGGTGCCGGGTACCGCGCGCCAGGAAGTACAGGGCCAGCGCGGCCGACACGGTGAAGCAGACGTGGCCGCTGGGAAAGCTGTCGGAACCCGTCTCCGGGGCGAGCGAGTACATCACCGGCGGCCGGTGCCGGGCCACGATGAACTTGCCGAGCTGGGCGGCGTTCCAGCCAACGGCCACCACCAGGAAAGTGGCGACCGCGTCGACCGGGCGGCGGCGGACGAAGAGCAGCCACGCCGTCCCCGCCGCCAGGACGAGCAGCCCGCCGACCGGTGACACCACGTCGCTCACATCGAGCATCACGGTGGTGAGCCAGCCGGTGCGCAGGTCCGTCTGCAGTACCCGTTCGAGATGGAACTCATCGGGCTGGACGAGCGAGGTGTGTGCCGCGACCAGGCCGATGAGGATCGCCGCGGCGAACATGGTCGCGGGGATACGCAGCCAGTGGCGCACCTGAGGCATGGGAAGTCCTTACGCGGAGGGTGGCTGACGGGCGCGTCGGCGGTCGCCGCGCGCACGCCATCGACCTGACAGGGCGCAGAGGTGGCGTGCCGGTGAAGGCGCGACGACCGCCCGACCAACGTACTACATGTTGTAGGAGTTGGCGCGACCGCTCCGGCGGGGCAGGAGCTTCCCTGGGGGCCTTACGGTCGGCCGGGCTTCCCTCCGTAAGACCGCCAGGGACGGTGCGGGCCGCGGCGGAGCGGCCGGCGGCACCGTGCCGCGTAGTACCTTGGGCGCACCGCTGGGCCGGCGGAGGCCGAGGCCGCGGCGGGGCTCGACGTTCATGGCGAAGGAGCTGGCAGGCGTGGGCGAGGAGAAGGACCAGTCGGCATCAGGACGCCGTGCCCGCGGCGAGCTGGAGGCCGAGGTGCTGGCGGCGCTGTGGGCAGCCGGCGAACCGGTCGGCGCGGGCACGGTGCGCGAACAGGTGGCCGGCGACCCCGCCTACACCACCGTTCTGACGATCCTCACCCGCCTGCACGAGAAGGGCCTGGTCACCCGCGAGCGCGCCGGCCGCGGCTACCTCTACGCCCCGCTGCACGACGAGGCGGGCCACGCGGCGGCCGGCATGCGCGACTTCCTTGATCACGGCGGCGACCGCGCGGCGGTGCTCAGCCGCTTCGTCTCCGGACTGTCCGCGGAGGACGAGAAGCTGCTGGAGCGGTTGCTGCGCGGCCGGCAGAGCTAGCACCGTGACCGGGGTGTAGCACCGTGGCCGGGGTGCGGGCGGGGTTCAGGAACCGGCGGGCGCCTTCGACCAGGAGGTCAGGACACCGATCTTGTCGATGCGGTGCTGGGGGTTGTTCTTGGCGTCACGCCAGAAGTTGCCCGCCGCGTTGTCCTCCGGTGTCGCGCAGGTGGAGACCGTGATCATCGCCTTGGTGGGCTTCTCGCCGGGGTGGCCGGGCACCGGCGCCCGCTGCTCGGCCAGAGAGCGCGCGGAGCGGAAGTCGGTCTTCCTGGTCTCGGTGACCGTGTACGTGTAGGTCGTGCCGCCCGTGGTGACGAGGACCTTCTGACCCGCCTTGAGCGAGGGGACCTTGTTGAGCGGGCCGCCCGCGGACAGGCGGTGGCCGGTGACGAGGTAGTTGCCGATCTCACCCGGCCCGACACCGCCGTGCGGACCGTAGGGGCTGGCGGCCAGGCTGCGGTCCTGGATCCGGGTGCCGGGCCAGTCGTCCGTCGTCCCCTCGTACGGGACGATGCGGAGGTTCTTGATGCCGATGGACGGGATGGTCAGCTCGGCGGTGGCGGTCTTGCGGTTCACCGGGGGCGGCGTCGGCGACGGCGTCGGTGTCGGGGACGGGGACGCGGTGGCGGCCGGCACGTGCGCGGCAGGACCGCCGACGGGACGGGCCGGGGCCGCGTTCGACACGCCGGTGGCAGCGGTGGCGGAACAGCCGAGCAGTGCGGCCGTGAGCACGCCCATGACAGGGATCGCGGCGGTCCGGGACCGGATCATGGCGCTCCCCTCCAGGGTCGACAGTGGAAGATCTCCTGCCATAGTGCGTGGCGAGTCCCAAAACGACAACATCTGTCCGAACGGGACACCCGGGGCCCTTGTGGCAGGGTGGTCCCGGACGCCAAACATCCCGGCCGGCCCCGCCGCGGCGCCCACGCGACCGGCCGGCCGCCGGTGATCCGGCATCGTCACGCGCCGGCCCGGCGGAAGAGGGCCGTCCACAGGAAGGGTTCGCCGAAGCAGGGGGACTCGGCGGGTTCGTCGCGCATGCGGCGCAGTTCCACCTCGGTCAGGTCGGAAAAGATCCAGCGCAGCGACTCCGGGGCATAGGCGAGGCCGCCGTCCAGCCGGCCGCGCCGGTAGAGCTCGGCGTCGGAAAGCTCCGAGCCCATCGCACCGGCCGCGAAACAGCGGGCCCCGCGTCCTCCAGTACAGCCCGTGGCTCAGTGTGCTGCCGGCTCGCCCGCGGCCTCGTAGGCGCCGGCCTCGGCCGCCGCGTCGGTGAGTCCGAGCCGCAGATGCTCCACGTGGAAGACGGCCTGGTCCAGGAGCGCGGCGACGTGATTGTCGTGGAGCGCGTAGACGACAGAGCGCCCCTTGCGGGTCCCGGTGACCAGGCCGAGGTTCCGCAGCAGCCGCAGCTGGTGGGAGCAGGCCGACTGCTCCAGGCCGGCCGCCGCCGCCAGTTCGGTGGCGGCGCACGGCCCCTCGCGGAGCCGGCCCAGGATCAGCAGCCGGGAGGGCGTGGAGAGCGCCTGGAGCGTGGTGGCGACCTGGCCCGCGTTGGCGGGGGTCAGCGGGGTGCGCGGCGCCGCGGTGCTGTCAGGGATGCTCGGTCTGTGGCCCATGGGCTCCATCGTACGGAGCTGAATACATGAATGACTGTTCAAGTGTTCCTGTATGGTGTGAAGGCCGGATCTCCTCCCGTGAAGGAACCAGTGCCGCCATGTCCTCGACTCTGATCAGATCCGCCCCGCCGCCGGCCCCCGTGGCGGCCGGCCCGCAACGCCGCACCCGCCTGCTGGCGCTGCCCGAGGCCCGCTGGGCGCTGGCCGCCCTGGCGCTCTTCCTGATCGCGCTGCCGCTCGACCTGCTCGGTGCCCCCGCGTGGACCTGGGGGCCGCTGTTCGCCGGCACCTACGTCATGGGCGGGTGGGAGCCGGGACTGGCCGGCCTGAAGGCACTGAAGGACCGGACGCTGGACGTCGATCTGCTGATGGTCGCCGCCGCGATCGGCGCCGCGGCGATCGGCCAGGTGCTCGACGGCGCCCTGCTGATCGTCATCTTCGCCTGCTCCGGCGCCCTGGAGGCCATCGCCACCGCGCGGACCGCCGACTCGGTACGCGGCCTGCTCGACCTCGCGCCCGCGACCGCGACCCGGCTGGTGGACGGCGGCGAAGAGACGGTCGCGTCCGGCGCGCTCAAGGTGGGCGACACGATCCTGGTGCGGCCGGGGGAGCGGATCGGCGCCGACGGCCACGTACTGGAGGGCGAGAGCGACGTCGACCAGGCCACCATCACCGGTGAGCCGCTGCCGGCCGCCAAACGCCCCGGCGACGAGGTTTTCGCCGGCACCGCCAACGGCACCGGCGCCCTGCGGGTACGGGTGGAACGCGATCCGTCGGACTCGGTGATCGCCCGGATCGTGCGGATGGTCGCGGAAGCCTCCGGGACCAAGGCCCCCACGCAGTTGTTCATCGAGAAGGTCGAACAGCGCTACTCGGTCCTCATGGTCGCGGCGACGCTCGCCCTCTTCGTCCTCCCTCTCGCCCTCGGCGCCGACCTGCGGGCGACACTGCTACGGGCGATGACCTTCATGATCGTGGCATCCCCGTGCGCGGTGGTGCTGGCCACGATGCCGCCGCTGCTGTCCGCCATCGCCAACGCCGGCCGGCACGGCGTCCTGGTGAAGTCCGCCGTGGTCATGGAACGCCTCGGGCAGATCGACGCCGTCGCCCTGGACAAGACCGGCACCCTGACGGAGGGCGCTCCCCGGCTGACCGACCTGACGCCGCTGCCCGGTTCGGGTCTCGCGCCGGACGACCTGCTGACCCTGGCGGCCGCCGCCGAGCACCACAGCGAGCATCCGGTCGCCCGCGCCGTCCTCGGCGCCGCCCGCACCCGCGGCCTCGCGCTGCCCGCGGCGGACGACTTCACCTCCACCCCGGGCCTTGGCGTGACCGCCACGGTGGGCGGGCGGACGATCCGGATCGGCGCGCCCGCCCGCTTCTCCGAACACGCCGACGCCTTCCGGGACGTGGTGGCCGTACTGGAGCAGGCCGGACGTACGGCGGTTGTCGTGCTGGCCGACGGCCGGCCGGTGGGCGTCCTGGGCATCGCCGACAAGCCGCGGTCCGACGCCGTCGCGGCCGTCGCCGCCCTGACCCGGCTGACCGGGACGTCCCCGGTACTGATCACCGGCGACAACGCGCGCGCCGCCCGCCGGCTGGCCGCCGACGTCGGCATCCGCGACGTACGCTCCGAACTGCTGCCGCAGCACAAGGTCGCCGCGATCCGCGAACTCCAGGCCGGCGGACGCAGCGTGCTGGCCGTCGGTGACGGTGTCAACGACGCCCCGGCGCTGGCCGCCGCCCATACCGGGATCGCCATGGGCCGCGCCGGGTCCGACCTCGCCCTGGACACCGCGGACGCGGTGGTGGTCCGGGACGAACTCGCCGCCATCCCCGCGGTGATCGGGCTGTCCCGCGCGGCACGCCGCCTGGTCGTGCAGAATCTGGTCATCGCCGGGACCTTCATGGCCGTCCTGGTCGCCTGGGACCTGATCGGCACGCTCCCGCTGCCCCTTGGCGTCGCGGGCCATGAAGGCTCCACCGTCATCGTGGGCCTCAACGGCCTCCGTCTCCTGCGCGATTCCGCCTGGCTGCGTGCCGCGGCCACCGAGGACGGCCCACTGCCCCCGGGATGACGGCGATCGGGACGGCGACCCGGACGGCGATCCGGACGGCGACCCGGCACGAGCCGGTCACCGTGGCCCGGTCACGGTGTTCCGCCCGCCCGGCCGCGCCCGGTCGAAGGCCGCGCCGTCACCCCCGGGGACCGGCCCCCCCTTCCGTGCTGCCGCGGCCACCACGGGCTCACTTCATCGTGACGGTGGTGTCCAGGTAGGCGTTGGTGACCAGGGCGTCAGCGGCGAGGCCGCTCTTGACCGTGATGTGCTGCTTCTTGGCGACCGGTGCCATGTCGGTGATGAGCTTGTTCACGCGGTCGGCGTCGAAACTGCCCACCACACCGTCGGTGCCGGCCGCCAGCACGCCGTGGTCCTTCATGAAGGTGACGGAGTAGGCGTCCTGAGCGGGCGTCAGCGTCGTCGGGCTCTTCGCCTCGGTCGCGTACTTCTCCATCGCCGTGTTCACCGGGCCCGGATCCGTCGTGTAGCCGACGACCGCCTTCTGGATCATGGGCACGAGCGCCTTCAGGCAGGAGTCGTACTTCGTCCTGTTCGCCGGCGTGACCGACAGGGAGTTCTCGTACGTCGTGTAGCCGCCGTCGGCGAGCGGGAGGCTGCTGAGCGGCTTACCCCACTGCTTGAGGTGCTCGAACCGGTACGTGGTGGCGTCGGCGTAGTCGATGATCATGTCCTTGCCGTCCGCGGTGATGAAGCGTCCGGGGGAACCGTCGTAGCTGTAGTCGAGCTGGCCGGACTTGAGGCTGCCGTTGGCGACCAGGAGGTCGCTGGAGGCGTCCTCGCCGGCCTTGAGCACGGTCGCACCCGTCTTCTCCACGTCGGCTATCGACTTCAGGCCGGGGTAGGTCGCCGGGTCGTAGACGATCGCCTTGGGGCTCTTCTGCAAGGTGGCCACGACGGCGATCACGGGCTGCTTCTGCGAGACCTCGATGGCGTCGTCCGTGCTGACCTCGCCGAGCAGGATCGAGGAGTCCTGGTACATGCGCGCCATGACGGACTGGTTGCCGAGGAACGGGCCGCCGGCCAGGACCGAGACGGTGACACCGCCGACCTTGCCGCTGTACGTGCCGTTGTTGGTGTTGATCGTCCCGTTCGGGCCGACCAGCTGGTAGAGCGCGCCCTTGGACGGCTGCGGGTACCAGCTCGACTGGATCTTCACGGTGCTCGGACAGATGCCGGCGAGCGGTCCGCTGCTGGTGGCCGCGGCGCTCGACGTGTCCCCCGAGTCGCTTCCGCAGGCGGCGAGCAGCATGATCCCGGCCGCCGCGCCGGCGAGCGGGACGGATCTGCGGAGGCTGCGGGTGTGACGGACGGAGCGTTGCATGGTTCTCTCCTGATGGGTGCAGGGCAGGTCGGGACCGAGGGGTCCGCACCTGGATACGCGGGGCCGAGCGGCGGTGACGGGGGTCGTGGAGGAGCAGCGGGGCCGGTCAGTCGTCCGAGCGGGTGGCGGTCGACGTCTCCCACCGGCCGATGGTGAGTCTGCGGACAAGCCCGACCGCCCAGAACACCGCGAGACCGAACACGCAGGTGACGATCAGCGCCGCGTAGAGCCGTTCCGACTGGAGGTTGGCCGAGTAGTTCTGCAGGAGACCGCCGATACCGGGCTGCCCCTGACGGATGAAGAAGTCGGTGACGATGGAGGCGATCACCGACAGGCCCGCCGAGATCCGCAGCCCGGTGAAGATCGCGGGCAGCGCGCAGGGGAGCCGCAGGCGGACGAGCCGGACCAGCCGGGAGCGGTTGTGCAGCCGCACCAGGTCGTGCAGGGCGGCGTCGCCGGACTGCAGGCCGAACAGCGCGTTGGTCGTGATGGGGAAGAGCGAGACCAGGGTCGCCACGATGATGCGGCTCTGTTCGTTGAACCCGAACCAGAAGCCGACCAGCGGCACCAGCGCCAGGAACGGAATGGTCTGGAGCGCGACGGCGAACGGGTAGAACGACCGCTCGATCCAGCGGGCCTCGCTCATCGCGACGGCGAAGAGCAGGCCGATGACGGTGGACAGGGCGAAGGCGACCAGGGCGACGATGCCGCTCGACTGCAGGCCCTGCAGGATCTCCTTGAGGTTGGCCCAGTCCAGGAAGCCCACCTTCACGACCTCGTGCGGCGGCGGCAGGATGAAACGCTGGGTCTTGCTGAGACCGAAGTACGCCAGCAGGTACCAGATCCCGATGGTGGCCGCGCCGACGAGCGCCGGCGGGCCTGCCACGACGAGGAAGCTGCCCACGCGGGCCCGGCCGGGTCCGTCGGACGGCAGGATGACCTTGGGTTCCCGCGCGGCGCCGGTCGCCGGTTCGCCGGCGGGATCAGCGGGGGATCCGGCGGGGGGTGTCACCGTGCCGGGGGAGGTGGTGGTCATGCGCTCGCTCCTCGCAGACACTCGGAGATCTCGTGGGCGATGGCGCCGAACTCCTCGCTGTAGCGGATGTGCGGCGACCGGGGGTAGTCGAACGGGATGTCGAACTCGCCGATGACCCGTCCCGGACGGGGTGCCATGACGACGACACGCGAGGAGAGATAGACGGCCTCGGCGATCGAGTGCGTCACGAACAGGGCGGTGAACCGCCGTTCCGCGTAGAGCTTCAGCACCTCGTCGTTGAGCCGCTCGCGGGTGATCGCGTCGAGGGCGCCGAAAGGCTCGTCGAACATGAACGGGTCGGGGTTGAGCGTGAGGGACCGGGCCAGCGAGACACGCATCTTCATGCCGCCGGACAGTGTCTTGGGGTAGTTGTCCTCGAAGCCGCCGAGACCGACGAGATCGATGGCCTCCTGGGCGAGCCGGCGCCGGCGGGCCTTGGGCACGCCCTCCAACTGCGTCAGCAGTTCCACGTTGCGTGCGACCGTGCGCCACGGCATGAGCGTCGCGTCCTGGAAGATGTATCCGAGCGAGCCGAACCGGGTCTCGACACGGCCCTCGCTGATCGGGCTGAGGCCCGCGGCGATCCGCAACAGGGTCGACTTGCCGCAGCCCGACGGTCCGACGAGCGAGACGAACTCTCCTGGCGCGACGGAGAGATCGAGGTCGCTGAGGGCCACGGTGCCGTCGGCGAACCGCTTCGTGAGTCCGGAGAACGTCACGATCGGCTCGACGGCCTTGTCGAGCGGGGCCGGGCGCTGCCCGGCCGGGTGGTCCGGTACCGGTTCGCGGCTGTCTCGTGCTGTCTCCGTCGGCAGGATGTTCGTCATGCGTGCTGTCCACCTCTGCTGTCCGCGGATGGGGTGCTCCGCTTGTCTAATGAATTTTGTATCCCAATCCCGGGGGCGGGTTTCTGCGGAGTTAACTTTGAGGTAAGGCCCCCCGGGAGGCGCCCGCCTGCCGTCGCGGCGGGCTTCAGAGCTCCGGCGACGGCCGGAACGCGAACAGCACACCCTCGTCGGACCACGGCCGGCTCTCGCCGTCGAAGCGGTGCACGGACACCAGCCAGGAGCGGTCGGCGGCCCACACCAGCGACACGGGCGCGAAGCCGGCCGCGGCGAAGGCGGCCAGCACGTCGTCCGCGTCGTCGATCGAGTCGCCGTAGGTCGTCCAGACCACCGACCCGGCAGGCGCCACCAGTTCGTCCAGGCGGCCGATGGTGCGCAGGGCGGCCTTGAGGTCGATGTTCGCGAACACCCCGCACATCAGCAGCAGATCGGCCGGGACATGACCGGCGTACGACGCCGCCGCGCCGGCGTCCGCCACCAGGACCTCGACCGAGGTGAGCGCGGTGCTGCCGAGGGCGCCGTGCAGGAACGACGCGTTCAGCGGCTCCAGTTCGATCAACAGGGCGTCGATGTCCCGGCCGCGCGGGTGGTCGATGAGGACGGGCAGCAGATCCCGCGCTTGTCCTGAGCAGGCACTGACCGCGGACAGACGGCCCGGCGGAGCGGCGTCCAGGGTGGCGGAGATGGCCTCCTGCACGTGTTCCAGCCGGCCGGTCTCGACCGAGTCGAGCCGGTCGTACGGTGCGTGCCAGGCGTACCAGTCCTGTTCGGTGCGCGCCACCGGGTTCAGCCCCGCTCCGCGGCGAGCCCGAGGCGCTGCAGCCGGTCGTGGGCCGTCCCGGGGAGCACGCACTCCAGCTGCTGCGCGTTGAGAGCGGCCATCCCGGCGATCTGCTTCGTCGCGGCGTGCTCTTTCTCGAAGTCGGCCATCGAGGCGAACGAGGCCTCCAGGACCAGGTGGTGGAGGCCGCCGAAGGCCGGCGCCCAGATCGCGTAGGGCGTCAGCCCGGCCGCGACCAGCAGGGCGTTCTTCTGCTCCTGGAGCCGGGTGAAGACGGGCAGGGTGCCGAACGCGAGGTTGCGCAGGATCTGGTGGCGGTAGGTCATCGTGGTCACGGTCGTGCCGCTTTCGGGAGGTGTGGTCACGGCGTCTGCAGGTGGGGTACGGCGACCCAGCCCTGGTCGAACGGCGTGGTGAAGAAGTTGCGGACGCGCATGTGGGCGATGAGCCACCGCCCGTCCGCCCGGGCGAAGTCGTTGTCGTAGGACCCGGCGATCCACAGCGGCTGGTCACCGCGGTAGGTGCAGGCCTGGAAGTACATGAACCGGCCGCGGGCCGTGTCGCCCGACACCTCGATCGCGGGATTGGTCACGAAGTGCGCCGAGAACGGCATGCGCTCGACGTTGCGGTCGAACTTGGTGACCAGTGCCGGGCGGCCGACGGCCGCCCATCCGGGGTTCCCGTGCGGTCCGACGCTCTGCCAGCGGCCGTCCTCGGTGAACAGCGCGGCGACCTTGGCGCCCTTGTCCTCGGGGGCGTCGGTGGCCGCCATGTAGCTGACCATGAGGGCGTTGATCTCCTCGCGGGACTCGAGCAGATCGAGGCGGGCGAGGACGGCGGACAGATCCGCAGGGGCGGCGGTGCCGGTCACGATGTCGGTCACGATGTCGGTCACAGGGTGTCCAGTGCTTTCCGGTAGCGCTCGACGAGCCAGGCGTTGAGCTGGGGGATGTTGGACTCCATCCAGGACAGGGGTCCGCGCGGGGCGTAACGCGAGCGCAGTCCCTGCTGGAGCGCCGCGGTCGTCACGGCGTCCTGGTGGATCGCGAGCGACTTGCGCTCCATGAACTTCTCGTAGGCGTCGAGGAAGCCCGGCTCCTCGACCGCCGACTTGGGGTAGAGGTTGACCCGCCGCAGGTCCATCGAGCCGGGACCGTTCGGATGGATCATCGCCAGCTGCACGAACGTCGGCTGCAGGATCGAGAAGAGCATGGGCGGGATCGAGGCGAACATGACGCGTTTGCGCTGCTCATCGGTCAGGCCCGGGATGATGGACGTGGTCCGTCTGCCGTCGGTGCTGGCGAGGCCGGCGTTCTCGTCGACCAGGTACGTCGGGTGCATGACCTGCCCGTCGCCGGGTTCGAAGGGGTAGAAGCGGGCGTTCTTGGCCGGGGCCGCCTCGTGCACCCCGCGGTGCACATAGCTGGTGTGGTACGGCTCCAGGGCGTTGTCGTGGTGGATTTTCCAGTTCCACTGCTGGTCCGCGAAGACGAAGGCCGGCATCGGCACCAGTTCCTCCAGCCCGAAGGTCGACAGCTCCTCGTCCATCCGGGCGAGCGTCGGGGCCAGGGGCGCCGCGTCGTCGTCGAAGTTGATGAACACCAGGCCGTGGAAGATCTCGTGGCGGATCTGCGGGAGGCGGATCGTCTCGCGCAGGCGCTTGACGGGCACCGTCTCGGTCATCGACGGAGCCGCCGCCAGCCGGCCGTCGAGGTCGAAGGTCCAGTTGTGGTACGGACACTTCATCACCTGTCCGGACAGGCAGGGCGAGGCGGCGGTGCGGCCCTCGCCGGCGAGTCCGCCGAAGAGCGGCTGGCCGCGGTGCCGGCACACCGCGGACATCACCCGGACCTGGCCGCTGAGGTCGCGCAGCACGACGATCGGCTCGTCGAGGACGGTCAGCGGCAACTGGTCGCCGGGCTCGGGGACTTCGTTGACGTGGCCGATGCACAGCCATTCGCGGTGGAAGATGGCTTCCTTCTCGAACTCCCAGAAGTCCGCGCTGGTGTAGACGGCCGGTGGCAGGAGCCGTGCGGTCGCGACAGGGTCGGTGGTGTGGTCGACATCGGCCATGACCGCCCGGGCCGCCGCCAGGGCGCGGTCACTGATCGGGGGTGACGTGCTCATGTGTCTCCTCTCCGGCCGCCGAAACGAGCCGTATCTTGTATCCAAACTACGGGTCCTGGATTACATCGCTGTGACATCACGGCACGACGCTGCGGCGGCCCCGCGCGCCGCCCCGGCATCTCGCCAGCTTCTCCAGGAGATCGACGACCGACCACGCGGTGATCTCCGAGGTCCGTCCGCCCGAGGAAGGGGAGACGCTGTTGTCGATGGCGAAGTCGTAGCGGCCGACGGACGACCACAGTTCGATCCGGTGCCGGGTGGAGGTGGCGCCGGGATCGGCGACGACGACCACCTCGACCGCGTCGAGCCCGGCGGTCGCGAGCGCCAGGGCGACCGAGGAGTTGGAGGTGCGGGGGAAGGCGAGGGCCGCCTCCCGCGCCGAGCCGCGGAAGACCACGTCGGGTCCGGGCGGGGCGGTGCGTACGCCGAGGGCTGCCGGAGCCTTGGTGGTGGTGTGCCGCACCGTCGCCCCGGCCGCCGCCCGGTACGCCGCGGCCAGGATGTCGAGGCCGCCGATCGCGCCGGCCGGCACCAGGACATCGGCGCCGAGGACCGCGCCCCGCCGCCGCAGGTCCTGCTCGACCGAGCGGTCGGCGAGCACGCCGCAGGAGCAGACCACGACCGGCAGACCGGCGTCGAGCGCGCGGGGGAGCAGGACGCGGGCGGCCGCGGTGGTGCTCGCCTCGACCAGGAGGTCGGCAGCCCGCAGCGCCTCGCCCGTCATGGCGTCGCTGCTCGACGAGTCGAGCACGGCGACCAGTTCGCAGCCCGGGACACGCCCCCCGTCCAGTTCTGAGGCGACCCGGGCGCCGATCGTGCCCGCGCCGGCGACCGCGATCCGCCACGTCATGACGCGACCGCCGTCGCGTCCCACCGCGGATCGGCCGCCGCCGAGACGAGATCAGGACCGAGCCGGACCAGGGTGTGCGCGGACCGCGCCCCGAGCGGCGGGAGTTCGACCCCTTCGCGCAGCACACCGCGCTCGGAGATCTCCCACTTGGGCGCTGTCACCGCGGTGCCCATCCGCGCCGGACCGTCGAGCAGCCCGGGGTGGGTCAACTGGTCGATGACCTGGACGTTCCAGGGCACCTGCTGGGCGCCGCCGGGTGTGGCCCCGAGGACCCACGACCGTGTCGCGTCTTTGAGGGCCCAGGCGTGGAGCGTGGTGAGAGGCCGCTGACCTGGGCGCGGCGCGTTGGGGTGGCCCTCTTCGAAGGTGAAGCCGCGTCCGGCGCGGTTGGCCAGCACGAGGTCGTCGCCGGGGAGGACCAGACCGCTGCCGTACCGGGGAAAGGAGTTGGAGTGGACGATCACCACGGCGTTGCCGTCCGCGTCGGCGGCCGACACGGTCGACGTCCCTTCGGACACAGCCGCCGGGTGGAGCTCCCCCCGGGACAGCGACGCGAGAGCCCTGGCCACCGTGTCGGGTGAGGTGGGAGCGCCGCGCTCCACGCGGTGCTCGCGGTCGAACGTACGGGTCAGGGCGATCCCGTAGCTGGGTCCGTTGGTCGCCCACAGGCGCCCGTGCTCCGACTCGACGCTGTGCGCGCGTTCTTCTGTCACTTCGACAGTGCCGAGGTCGCCGAGGTCCAGGACGCCTCCGTGTTCCTGGACGTATCCGACGAGGCGTTGGCCGAGTTCGCCGGTGAAGAGGTCCGCCCCGTGGCGGGCGAACCGTTCAAGCACCCCCGCGAGCCCCGGCATCCGGACGACCTCGCCCTCGGCGACGGGCCTGGTCGCGGGGAAGCAGCGACCGCCGCCGGGCTGGTAGCGCGTCAGCAGCGCCAGCGACTCCTGGGTCAGGAGCACATTCAGCCGTGACCAGGGGAAGCCGCGTCGCGCCAGCGCGACCGCGGGCGCGACGAGGCGTTCGCGGGACATCCGGCCGAGCGCCGCCAGGTGGGCGTATCCGGCCGGGGCGCCGGGAACACCGACCGACAAGGGGCCCACCGCGGGGACCTGCCAGTCACGTGCCGCCGCGGCGGCGTAGAGGCCGGCCGGTGCGCCGCCCAGTGCGATGACGGAGACCGGCTCCTCGCGGTCGGCGCGCACGTACAGCGCCACGAGGTCGCCGGCGAGGCCGCACTTGGACGGCATCACGACGGTCTCGGCGAACGCGGCGGCGAGGGCGGCGTCAAAGGCGTTGCCGCCGTCCAGCAGGGCGGCGAGCCCGATGCCGGAGGCCGTCCGTGAGCCCGCGGCGACCGCGCCGAGCGTCCCGGAGGCCACCGCGCGGCGCGCCATGGCACCTGCCGGCATGCTCAGGCGCCCAGCTGGCTGGGGCCGTAGTGGCGCAGTTCGATCGTGTTGCCGTCAGGGTCGTCGACGTATACGAGATCGGCGGGGCCGCGGGCTCCCCAGCGGCGGAAGGGTCCTTCGACCTTCTCGAACACCCCGGAGTCGCGCAGGGCGAGGAAGTCGGTGGGCGCCACCTCGATGGCGAAGTGGGACAGGTTGGTGCCGGTGGCTTCGACGCGGGCGTCGAGGTCGATGATCGTGCCGGGGCACACCTCGACCGAGGGGAAGGGGACGGTTCCGGCCCGGAACTCCTGGAGCCGGTGCACCAGGAAGCCGAACTTCTCGACGTACCAGGCCACGGAAGCCTCGGGATCCTTTACGCGCAGGACGATGTGGTCCAGCTGCTTCACGGTCACGGCGGCGCCCTCGCGGGCGGGGATGGCGGAGTAAGTAGTCGTCACACGACATGTTGTATCCAAAAGACATCACGACTGATGACGGCCCTGGTGAATTCCGTGTATCCGCCCAGTACCTGGTGCGCCGGCGGACGCCTGCTCGGGCGGCGGCGGACGGCGGGCTCACCGACCCATGGACGTATACAGACGTACGGACGCGCGCAGGCCCGGAGGAGCGCTCCTCCGGGCCTGCGCGCGTTGCGTGACGCCGACCGCGGGTCAGTCCTGGGCCGCCTCGACCTGCTCGACCGGCTGGGGACCGCCCTGATTCTCGTGGCGCTTCTTGAGGTGCCGGCGCATGAGCAGCATCGCCAGCTCCGCGTCCCGGTCGAGCGCCGCCTGGATGATCGCCGCGTGCTCGTCCCACGACTGATTGACCGCCGCGCTCTTGCCGCCGACCAGATGGTGCGCCTGGTTGCGCGCCGAGCGCAGCGTCTCGGCCAGGAACCGCGAGCCGCCGCCGGCCGCGAGCAGATCGTGGAACCGGTCGTTGAGCGCGTTGAGTTTGCCGTGATCGGCGCCGGCCACGGCGGTGTGCCCCTCCTCCAGGACGACCCGCAGCGCGGACATCGTCGCCTCGTCCGCGCGTTCCACCGTGTGCTGGACGGCGATCAGCTCAAGTGCCAGACGGACCTCCCGGACGATGCGCAACTCGTCCCTGTCGAGCTGGACGACGCGTACGCCGCGGCGCGGCAGCGACTCGAGCAGGCCCTCGGCCTCAAGGCGGCGGAACGCCTCGCGCACGGGGTGGCGGGAGACGCCGAGGCGCTCGGTGATCGTGGCCTCGGTCAGGTGCTCGCCGGGGCGCAGTTCGCCGTCGAGGATGAGCCGACGCATCTCATCGAGCGTCTCGTCACGGAGTGAACGATGACGAGATCCCACTGATGACATAGGTGTCTCCTCGGCACGGGCAGAGATTGAATCCAAGATACAGCTGAGGTTACCGTGCTCGGGCTGCCGACGTCTCCCCCTCACGATGCGCAGAAGCGCGGGAGCTCCGGCCGGCGCCATACGGCGGCCCTGAAAGGCAGTTGAGGCGGCCCGAGCCTTCCGGCGGGGCCGGGCGGGAAGCTCCGGCGACCGGGTCCCTGCGGTGGGCGAACCCCCGGGGGGGGAGGAGTCAGCGGCGCAGGGCACGGCGGGCGGGCCAGTTGCCCAGGAACTGGCCCGCCTGGACGATGACGACGATCGTCGCCACGGTGATGTGGACGACCGGCCAGTTGTAGCGCTGCGAGCCGTACCCGATCGCGAAGTCGCCGAAGCCCCGCCGCCGAAGAGCCCGGCCTGCGCGGACATGTCGACGGCCGCGACGAAGATGACCGTGTAGCCCAGGATCAGCGGACCCAGCGCCCCGGGGATCAGCACTGTCAGCAGGTTATCGGCCCGCGCGCCCCGCCCCGACATGCGGGCCGGCCTCTCGCGACTGTCCCCGGGCCACGCCCGGCCGCGAAACGGACCGTCCACGGCAAAGGGGAGCCGGCACCGCGACGGAACCGCTTCAGGACGGCACCCTGCGTCCGGTCGGCGCCCGCGCAGCGGCCCGTGGCATTGACACACGGTATTCCGATCGTTGTCATGAGCACATGAAATGGTCGGTGATCAACCGCGGTGCCCACCGCGGTCCCGGACCAGAAGGAGAGGCCATAACGTGGCGGACCGAGTCGTCGCCGGTAGTCCGCTGGGCCGGCCGGGCCGGCCCCCGCAGGGTGCGGCGCCCGCGCCGGCGGAGCGGGCGCTCCGGCACCTGCGGGAGCGCAGCGGGCTGCTCGTGTACGGGCCGGCCGGCATCGGCAAGTCGACGCTGCTCGGCGCCGTGGCAACCGCCGCGGCGGACGAGGGAGGTGCCGTCCTGCGCTGCCGGCCCGCGCCCGAGGACGCCCAACTGCCCTACCTCGGGCTGATCGACCTCTTCGCCCGGGTGCCCGACGAGGTGATCGCCGCCGTGCCGCCCGGGCCCCGGGAGGCCCTGCTGAGCGCGCTGCGCCGCCCCGGCCCGGCCGGCCCGCCCGACGGCCTCGCGGTGCGCCTCGCCGTGCTCGACGCGCTGCGCCGCCTCGCGGACACCGCCCCCGTGCTGCTGGTCGTCGACGGCATGCAATGGCTCGACGGACCCAGCGCCGATGTTCTCGCCTTCGTGGCCCGGCGTATCGACGACACCCGCATCCGGATCGCCGTCGCCCAGCGGGTGGCCGAGGGCCTGCGCCCCGAACACCCCCACTGGTGCCCGCCGGACACCGCGGAGTTCCCCGTGCCGCCGCTGCCCGACGCCGATGTGGCACACCTGCTGCTCGCCGCCGGGATCGTCCTGCCGCCGCCCGTCCAGCGGGCAGTGCTGCGCACCGCCGCCGGAAACCCTTTCTACGCACTGGAGTTGAGCCGGAGCGCGCCGCCGGAGGGCCTGCCCGCGGAGAGCGGCGGCTTCCTCCCGGTGCCCGCCGCGCTGCGCTCCCTGGTCCTGGGCGGCGTCACCGCCCTCCCGGCGTCCACCGGGTACGCCCTGCTCGTCGCCTGCGCCGCCGCCCGGCCGACCCTGCCGCTGCTGCGGGCCGCCGGCGTACCCGACGCGAGCGCCGCACTGGCTGCCGCCGAGCGGGCCGGCGTGATCAGCACCGACGCCGCACAGTCCGTGCGCTTCCGGCACCCCCTGGTGCGCGCGGCACTCTACGGCGAGGCAACCGAGGCCGAACGCCGCACGGTGCACGAGCGGTTGGCCGCCGCCGTCGCCGAACCCACGCAAGCCGCACGCCACATGGCCCTCGCCGGGCCTGACGAGGACGCCGCCACCGCCGCCGCGCTGATGGCAGCCGCCCACGCGGCGCGCAAGCGCGGTGAGCCGGACGCCGCCGCCGAACTCGCCGAACTCGCCGTGCACAGAACCCCGGTGACCCACCCGGCCGACCGCGACCTGCGCCTCCTGGACGCCGCCGACTTCGCCTGCGACGCCGGCCGATGGGAGGAGTCCGAGCGGTCCGCCCGCACCGTGCTCGACCGCTCGGACTCCGCCAGGAGCCGGGTACGGGCCCGGCTGGTGCTGCTGAGCGGCGTCGGCCAGGCCCTGCGCGACCACGTCGAACTCATCGAGGACGGGCTGCGCGACGCCGCCGGCGCTCCGGAACTGGAAGCGCCGCTCTACCACTGGGCGTCCGTGCGCGGCCTGTTGACCGGCTCCCTGGACGAAGCGTCCCGGCACGCCCGCCGCTCCGCACAGTGCGCCGCACAGGCGGGGGACACCGGGCTGCGGATCGCCGCACTGTCCACACTCGCACGGGTGCAGTCGCTCGCCGGTGAAGCCGCCGACGCCGACGCCGCGCTGGCCCAGGCCGTGGAGCTCGCGGCCGACGGACCCCAGAGCCGGGGCCTGATCCGGATGCGGGCGGTCCTGGCCCTCGACACCGACCGGGTCGACGACGCCCGCCGCGAACTGGCCGAACTCCTCCCGGCCGCAGGGGAGTCGGACGGCGTGGAGTCGACCGTGGCCACCCTGGTGGCGCTCACCCGCGCCCAGGTCCGCGCCGGAGCCTGCCGGGAGGCGCTGCGCACCGCGGCCCGCTGCACCCGGGTGGCCGCCGACGCAGGCATGGAGTCGGCGCCCGCGCTGTACGCGGCCGCCCTCGCGGAGACCTTCGGCGGCTCCGCGGCCGAGGCCCGCCGACTGGCGGTACGGGCCGTGCACGCCTCCCAGGAAGACGGCGACCAGCTCTTCCGGCTGCGGGCCCTGGCGGCGCTGGGCCAGGCCGGCCTGTTCACCGGCGATCTCCAGCACGTGGCCGAGGCGGTCGAGTCGCTGCGTCAAGTGACCCTGATCGGGGAGTCGATGGGCGCGGCCGACCCGCCGCTGCTGGGCTGGTACGCCGACCTCGCCGAGGCGCTGGTGGCGCTCGGCGAGACCGCGGCCGCCCACGACGTCCTGCAGCGGGCGTACCAGCGTGCAGGCCGGCTGCCGGGCAGCGTCCTGGCCTCGCTGGAGCGGGCCGAAGGGCTGCGGGAGGCGGCGGTCGGCCGGCTCAAGGAAGGCGCGGCACTCCTGCGGTCGTCGGCCGACCGGCTGGGCCCCCTCGACCTGCCGGTGGACCTGGTACGGACGCTCACCGCGCTCGGGACGGTCGAGCGCCGGGCCAGGCACCGGACCACCGCGCGGGCACTGCTCACCGAGGCGCGACAGCTCGCCGACCGCGCCGGCGCGGAACCGCTCGCTGAGCGCGCCGGGGTCGAACTCGCCCGCGTGGACGGGACGGTGGGCGGCGCCGCGGCCACCGCACTGACACCCGCCGAGGCCAGGATCGCCGAACTGGTGCGCGGCGGAGCGACCAACCGCGAGGTCGCCGCCCAGCTGTTCATCAGCGTCAAGACGGTCGAGGGCACGCTGTCGCGGCTGTACCGCAGGTTCGGGGTGCGCTCACGCACCGCGCTGGCGTACGCGCTGGCCTCCATGCCACGGGTGTCACACGAAACGCACCCTTAACAACCAGCGCAAGGGTTCCCACGCTTACGCGGCGTCACACCACTCCCTAGCGTTGATCCGGCCCCGAACAAGGGGACCGGACCCCCATGGAGGATCTTCGTGACCCTACGTCTGAAACTGCTGGCCGCTGCCGCCACCCCGGCACTGCTGCTCGCAGCCGTCCCCGCCGCGTACGCCGCCACCACGCAGCCGGACGCCGCCCGCACCGCGCTGTCCGGCAACATACTCACCGGACTGAACACCAATGCCGTACGGACCGGCGCTGTCGCCTCCACCGACCGCATATCCGTGGCCGTCACGCTGGCGTCCCGCGACGACAAGGCCCTGGCCGCCTTCGTCGCGCAGGTCACCGACCCCGCCTCGCCCTCGTACGGTCACTACCTGACGAAGAGCCAGTTCGCGGGCCGCTTCGGCCGCAGCGACGCCGACGTCAAGAAGGTCACCGACTACCTGCGCTCCCAGGGGCTCACCGTCGGCACCGTGCACTCCGGCAACCTGCTGATCGACGCCACCGGCACCGCCGCCCAGCTGGAGAAGGCGTTCGGCACCAAGCTGTCGACGTGGAAGGACAGCGCCTCGGGCCGCTCCTTCTACGCCAACGACGCCGCGCCCTCGCTGCCCAGCTCGGTCGGCTCCCTGGTCAGCGATGTCTCCGGCCTCAACAACCGCGTCCAGCTGCACCACCAGGCACCGGCCGCCGTCACCCCGCACAACGGCCCCGGCGGCGGCTACACCCCCACCCAGATCAAGGGCGGCTACAACGTCTCGGGCAGCTACACCGGCAGCGGCCAGCAGGTCGCCCTGCTGGAGTTCGACGGCTTCCAGCAGTCCAACATCACCGCGTACGACAGCCACTACGGGCTGAGCTCGACCGCGCCCACCGTGCACAAGGTGAGCGGCGGTTCCGGCCCGCTCGGCGACGGCCAGGTCGAGGTCGAGCTCGACATCGAGGTGCTCAACGCCGTCGCGCCGGCCGCGAAGATCACCGTCTTCGAGGGCCCCAACTCCGACGCGGGCGAGGTCGACACCTACCAGGCGATCGTGGACAGCGGCGTCCCTGTGACGTCCATCAGCTGGGGCGCCGCCGAGACGCAGCGCACCAGCTCCAACATCAGCGCGGTCGACGCCGTCTTCGCGCAGGGCGCCGCCGAGGGCCTGAGCTTCTTCGCGGCCTCCGGCGACAGCGGCTCCGACGACGCCGGCACGGGCGGCACCTCCGTCGACTACCCGGCCAGCGACCCGTACGTCACCGGCGTCGGCGGCACCACGCTGACCGTCACCTCCGCCAACGCGTGGAGCCGGGAGACCGCCTGGTCCGGCGGTGGCGGCGGCAAGTCCGGTGTGTTCAGCATCCCCAGCTGGCAGACCCCGGTCCAGAAGAGCCAGGGCGGCGGCAAGCGCCAGGTCCCCGACGTCGCGGCGCTGGCCAACCCCTCGCCCGGGGTGTCCATCTACTCGCAGGGCCGCTGGGGCCAAGTCGGCGGCACCAGCGCGGCGGCGCCCGAGTGGGCCGGCTTCGCCGCGCTCTACAACCAGCAGGCCACGGCCGCGGGCAAGCCCCGGCTCGGCTTCGCCAACCCCGCCCTCTACACGGCCGGCGGCACCGGCTTCCACGACATCACCAGTGGCAGCAACGGCGCCTACTCCTCCGCCACGGGCTGGGACTTCACCACCGGGTGGGGCTCCTACAACGCCGCCACCCTCGCGGCGAAGCTGCTGAACCCGTGAGCTGAAGCCGCCGGTCCGACGCAAGCCGGTGCCGGCCGGCGCGGGGCCCGGGTACGCACCACGCGTACCCGGGCCCCGCGCCTGCACCTGGACGCCGAGCCGCGGTCTCGTCCCCGCCCCCGACGCACACACCTTCCGCCCCGCCGGATGTCCGGCGCGATGCGCCGGCAGGTGGAAAGCGCGTCCACCACCGGGCTGTCAAGCGGTTGTTTCTCTTCTCCCATCTTTCACCGTGATCACATCTGGGACCGCTGCCCGGCGGGTAGCGTGACGGTACGTACCCCCGGCCGGGACGCACGCAGTCGTGTCACTCCAACAAGGATGAGAGGAAGGGAAACAGAGCATGCCCTTCGTCACCACCAAGGACGGCACCGAGATCTTCTACAAGGACTGGGGCACGGGTCAGCCCGTCGTCTTCAGCCACGGCTGGCCGCTGAACGGCGACGCCTGGGACCCCCAGGCGCGGCTGGTCGCCGAGAACGGCTTCCGCGCGGTGGTCCACGACCGCCGCGGGCACGGCCGGTCCAGCCAGACCTGGGGCGGCAACGACCTCGACACGTACGCGGACGACCTGGCCGAGGTGATCGAGACCCTGGACCTCCGCGACGTGGTCCTGGTCGGCCACTCCACCGGCGGCGGTGAGGTGACCCGCTACATCGGCCGGCACGGTACGGGCCGGGTCGCCAAGGTGCTGCTGCTGGGCGCGATCCCGCCGCTGATGCTCAAGACGGAGGCCAACCCCGAAGGTTTGCCGCGGGAGGTCTTCGACGAGATCCGCGCGGGTGTGGCCGGGGACAGGTCGCAGTTCTACGAGGATCTCAGCGTCGCCTTCTACGGCGCCAACCGGGAAGGCTCGCAGGTTTCTCAGGGCACCCGGGACGCCTTCTGGCTGTGGTCGATGCAGGTCGGGATCAAGGGTGCCTACGACTGTGTCAAGGCGTTCTCCGAGACCGACCTCACCCAGGACCTGGGGCGCATCGACGTGCCGACGCTGATCGTGCACGGCGACGACGACCAGATCGTGCCGATCGCGGACTCCGCGGAGAAGTCCGTGCAGTTGGTGAAGGACGCCACGCTGAAGGTCTACCCCGGCGCTCCGCACGGCCTGTCGATGGTCGCGCCCTTCGCGGACACCTTCAACGCGGATCTGCTGGAGTTCCTGCGCGGCTGAACCGGCGGTACGGCGCCGCGCCGGAGCCGACATCCAGGACGTCGGCTCCGGCGCGGTGCGTCCCGCGTGCTGCATGCCCCGCGGCCCGCGATCCGCCCCGTGCCCGCGGCCGGCGCGGACCCCGGACCGCTCGGTCAGCCAACGGCTTCCGCGGACTTGGCAGCCTTCCGGCGCTTGCTCTTGGCGCCTGCCGCCGGAAGCAGGGTGTAGAAGACCGACCGGCCCTGCTTCGACCGCTCGGCGATGCCCCTGGCCACCAGCGCCTCCAGGGTGTTGCGCACCACGACCGTACTCACCTGTCGTGAGGTGTCCCCGCTGTTCAGTGTCTCGGCAACTTCGAGGACCGAGGTCGGTTCGCCCTTTTTGCTCAGGAAACGGACAACGAGATCGCGCAGTGTCGCCTCGCCGTTGCCGCCCCGGCGCTTCCGGGGCACCTGCGGGCCGGACTCCGGCGCGTCACCGTTGGAGTGCTGAGCGGGGATGACCGCTGGGGAGACGGCTTCCGGCTCCTCGGGGGCGGTGGCCTCCTCCGGCGCGGGCGCCCCGTCAGGGAGGGACTCCCCGCCGGGGGTTTGCGTGTCGGTGGACAGATGACCCAGCAGGCCCAGCAGCCAGGAGCGGTCTGTCGCCAGTTGCTCCAGTTGCTTGTGTGTCTCGGCGATCTCCGCCTCCACACGGGCGAGATCGGTCCGGATCCTGTCGGCGTACACATGGGTGAGGTTTCTCGAACCCGGTTGCTCGGACATGCGACCTCCCTATCGTGGATGTAAGTCCTGTATAGCGGATCACACCCGTGAAGTGAGAACCGGAGACAGCCGGAGCGAACACACGTTTGCTACGCGCTCGCCGGTGTGACCGGCTGCCACGTCCAGTTGCGGCGTTCGTAGGCGGTCCGGAAACCGAGCCGGAGCATGTTGTGCAGGGAAGGGTTGTGGCTTCCGCCGGTCTCGGCACCCGTTTCGGCGACAAGCCACCGGCAGCCCAGTTTCTGCGCCATCCGCGCCCGTGCGGCGAGCAGTTCGGTCTGCCCGCCGCGGTTGCGCGCGTGCGGCAGTACGGCCCCGGCGAACAACTGGGCCGTCTCCTCGGCGACGTACATCGTCCCGGTGCCCACGATCTCCCCGTCCAGCCAGGCGGCATACGGATACCACCCGGGTTGGCCGGCGGAGGCCGCGGCCATCTGCGCGTAGTGGGTCTCCGGCATGCCGAAGGCCCGCATCATCACCGAGGCCCAGCGCGCGGCGTCGCCGGGCTCCAGCGGCGTGACCCGCACACCGGCCGGCGGCCGCCGGTCAGAGGCATCCGCGTTGGCCACGAGTTCGTCGACCACGCCGACGAGTTTCACCCATGACGACTGGGCGGTGATGCCCTCGCGGCGGCAGATCTCCGCCCAGTCCCCGGGGATCACCGAGGGCGCGAGCTGGAGAACCGCCTGCGGGGTCCCCTCGGCCCGGTAGAAGTCGCACACCTCGCCGATGAGTCCGGCCGTGACGGGCGCGGTGCGGCCGAAGCCGAGCGCCTTGCTCCAGAACCGTGTGGGGTCCTCCCGCATCGACAGGACCACCGCGTCACCGATCCGCGTGGCGTTCATCCCCAGCGCCGCGCGTACGGCGTCAGGCGCGCCGGTCTCGAACCGGAACAGGGCCTCGGCCTCGGAGTGTTCGACCAGCGACGGCGGAAGAAGTGCGTTCATCGGCTTGCCTTCGTGCGTAAGGGGGTCAGGGCCCTCGGGGGGCCCACGGCGGTTTTCCGCCACCCGCGGCTGGCCGGTGCGGGGACCGAACGCGGTGGGGCGAAGGCCGGCGAAGATCGGTTCGCGGGGAACAGCTCATCCCGCCGGACAGTCGGAAATCGACGCTACCACGGGTGTGTCGGGGAACCTCAGACAGCCCGGACGGGCCGGTAGACCGGCGCCCACATCGCCTCGCGGATCCGCTGCCCGATGGTGTCGTCGTCGACGGCGGCCAGGGCCACCCCGTCCTCGGCCGCCGCACGGGCCACGGCTTCGGCGACCGCCGCCGAGGTGCTGCGCAGATCGTCGGTCGGCGGCAGGATCGGGGCACCCGGTGTGCCGGTCCTGGCCTGGTCGGCGACGGCGTGGGCAGCCGCGACCAGCATGCCGTCGGTGATCTTCTGGGCGCGGGAGACGATGGCCCCGAGGCCGAGACCGGGGAAGACCAGGGCGTTGTTGGCCTGGCCGATCCGGTGGGTCACCCCGTCCCTGGTGACGTCCGAGAAGGGGCTGCCGGTGGCGATCAGCGCCCGGCCGCCGGTCCACTCCAGCAGGTCGGACGGTACGGCTTCGGCGAGCCGTGTCGGGTTCGACATCGGCATGACGATCGGCCGGTCGGTGTGCGCCGCCATCGTCCGGACGATGTCCTCGGTGAAGGCCCCGCCCTGCCCCGACGACCCGATCAGTACGGTGGGACGCACCCGGGCGACCACCTCGCCGAGGGCGATACCGCCGACCCGCTTGTCGCGCTGCCAGTCGGCCACCTCTGCGGTGGGGCGGGCGTACGGGAGCTGGAAGTCGCGCAGCCCGTCCTGGTCGTCGGTGAGGAGCCCGAAGCGGTCGACCGGCCAGAACCGGCGTACGGCCTCGTCGTGGGTGAGGCCCTCGGCGATCAGCGCGTCGCGCAGCTGGTCGGCGATGCCGATGCCGGCGGTGCCCGCTCCGAAGACCACGATGCGCTGGTCGCGCAGCGGCACGCCCGTGATCTTCACCCCGGAGAGCACCGCGGCGAGGTTGACCGCTCCCGTGCCCTGGATGTCGTCGTTGAAGGTGCAGCACGAGTCGCGGTAACGGGTGAGGATCCGGCGGGCGTTGGCCGGTCCGAAGTCCTCCCAGTGGAGCAGGGCGCGTGGGAACAGCTTGGTCACCGTTCGCACGAAGGCGTCCACGAAGGCGTCGTACGTCTCCCGGTCGACCCGCCGGTGCCGGGTGCCGAGATAGCGCGGGTCGTCCAGGAGTTCCTGCCGGTTGGTGCCGACGTCGAGCATGACCGGCAGGGTGCGGGCCGGGTCCACACCTCCCGCGGCGGTGTACACGCAGAGTTTGCCGACCGAGATGTCGATGCCGCCCACGCCCCAGTCGCCGATGCCGAGGATCGCCTCGCCGTCGGTCGCCACCACGAGGTCCAGGTCGTCGGCGCCCAGCCCCGAGGCGGTGAGGGCGCGTTCGATGTCCTGGGGCGCGTCCACGGACAGGTAGATCCCGCGGGGGCGCCGGAACTCGTTGCTGTACCGCTCGATGGCGGCGCCGATGGTCGGCGTGTACACGATGGGCAGCATCTCGGCGAGGTGGTCGCCGACGAGGCGGAAGAAGAGCACCTCGTTGCGGTCGTGGAGAGCGGTGAGGTACACGTTCTTCGCCAGATCGCTCGGCTGCGAGGAGAACTGGTAGTACGCGCGGGCCGCCTGCTCGTCCTGGCTCAGCACCTGCGGCGGGACCAGTCCCACCAGACCCAGCTCGTCCCGCTCCCGCTCGGTGAACGCGGTCCCCCGGTTCACCCGCGGGTCGGCCAGTACGGCCCGCCCCCGGGAGGTCGTCTCCCAGCACGCGTCCCGGTCGTTCCAGCTGAGCTCTCTCACGGTCTCTCCTCGTACTCCCATGCCGGACGAACCCAGCGCCGCCCGCCCCCAGCATCCACCCCCCGACCCTCCACCCCGAAAGAACCCGCCGCGGGGTCGGCGACCGTGGCCCCGGGGTCAGGGTGCGGACGGAGCGTCCTCTACCGCGCCGGAGACGGGTTTGCGCCCCCACACCGGCGTGGGGAGAACGCCACCGAGGCCGGAACCGAGCGGGACCGGGCGGACATGGGGGAGGGGATGCCCCGGTGAGGCGAGGCGTGGGAGGGGGTTCGGGGGTTGCACGGGTGGGGGTCAGCTTTCGATGGTGAGGGACTGGAGTTCGGCGAGTGCGGTGTGCGGGAGCAGTGAGCCGTCCCAGACGGCCGTGAGGTGGGTGATCAGTCCCGCGCGGTCGAGTTCCAGCGCCGCGGCGCCGCGTGGGACCGGGCCGGTGGGGTTGGTCCACTCGTATCCGCCGCCCGCCGAACTGCCCACCACATGGCGGACGTTGGCGCCGGGTCCGTAGGGGAGCCGGGTGATCGCCCGGCCGAGGTAGGAGCCCAGGGCCAGGTGTCCGGTGACCTTGGTGTGCGTGGTGAGGTCTTCGAGGACGCCGTCGGCGGTGAAGAGCCGGGCCACGGCGGCCACATCGCCACGGGCGAACGCGGCGGAGACGGAAGCGGCCACCCGCTTGATGGCCGGAGCCGCGGTCTCGCCCACGGTTCCCTCCTTGAAATCGGCCGGGAACTGATCGGCCGGCGTACGTTCCGCCTCGATGCCGGCCAGGGTGAACTCCCGCCCGTCCCAGTAGTCGACCCACCGGGCGATCCGGCCGTCCTTGAAGTTGACCAGCCCCATCGGGCGGATCTCGTGGCCGAAGAGTTCGGGGGTGTCGGTGAAGAAGACAAGCGCGCTGTCGGCGTCCCCGAGGATCTTGGTGGGGTACGACCGCGCGGTGGCCGGCCAGGTGGGCATCAGCTGGTGGAAGAGGTCCGAGAGGTCCTGCCAGGTGTAAAAAGGCCAGCCCAGCGTCGCGTCGACGTATGCCGTCCGCCGGGCGAAGTGCGCCATGGTCGCGTCGGCGTCGCGGGCGGTCTTGTCACGGAAGTAGCCGGCCAGCAGGCGGACCACCCGCGGAGTGGCGCGCGCGACATCCACGTCGTGGTCCAGGATGACGGCCGACCCGGGAAGTCCGCCGCCCGCGTCCCGCGCGGCGGCCGGGCCGGCCGACAGCACGGTGGCGGCTGCCGCGGTGCCCAGCGCTGTTACGAGAACCCTCCGCCGCGGTGCGGCCGGGTGTGTTTCCCGCTGCTCGCTCATGTCGTCCCCTGACCGGTGCTGGAAGGTGCCGGCGATGTGTCCTGCGGGGTGGCGCAGAACCCGACGAGAAACTACTCAGGAAAGTTGAGTGCGTCAACGTGCCCTGTTTCCAGGGGAGTTGACGCGAGGGGCCTCCTTATGAACCGGCGGTCCGGCCCCTTACGGACTGGTGGCCCGCTGACCGGTGTCCCGGTGACCGGCAACCGCCCGTACACCGCTCCCCGCTGCGTGACCTTCCCGCCGGACACCGGGCGCGCATGACGATCTCGCCCCGCTGATCCCCAGGCCGAGGGAACCCCGGGCCGGATACGCACATCCTCCCGGGCGAGCGCACGGCGGCAGGGCACCACCGCACCACCGTCGTGCGCCCACGACCGTCCGGCTCGGCACAGAGGCAGGCTCCACCCATGCGCGTCAACGCAGTGCTCCCCCTTCTGGCCGTGGCCGGACTCCTGGCCGCTACCGGCTGCTCCGGGCACTCGGCGGCGGCGACACCGCCGCCCGGCGCCGCGAGCCGGCCGGCCGCGCCCCTCACCACGACCCGGGCGCCGGAAGCGGACAGAGCCGCGGCGTTCCGCAGCTGGGGCGTCCCCGTGCTCGCGCCGCAGCCACCCGCCCCCGCGGTCAAACCGGTGCGCACCGACGGCGGTGAGATACCCGTAGTCAGCCGGATACCCACCCAGCAGAAGATCGTCTTCGTCACCTTCGACGACGGCGCGGAGAAGGACCCGAAGTTCGTCGCCATGATGCGGGACCTGAAGATCCCGTTCACCATGTTCCTGACCGACGACATCATCAAGAACGACTACGAGTACTTCAAACCCCTCCAGGCGCTGGGCAATTCGATACAGGACCACACGCTCAGCCACCCCGATCTGCCCACCGAGCCGTTCGCCCGCCAGCGGCACGAGATCTGTACCCAGCAGAGCAGACTCACCCAGGAGTACGGTGCCAGGCCCGGCCTGTTCCGGCCGCCCTACGGAGACTGGAACGCCGACACACGCGCCGCGGTGAAGTCGTGCGGCGGCCTGCGGGCGATCATCCTCTGGCGCGAGACCATGCAGATCAACCGGGTGACCTTCCAGGACCCGTCCCGGAAGTTCCACCCCGGCGACATCATCCTGGCGCACTTCCGCGGACCGTCGCAGCTCAAGGGCGAGTCGATGACCGCGATGGTGGCGAAGATGCTGCGGGCGATCGCCGCGCAGGGCTACACCGTCGCCCGCCTCGACGACTACGTGTGAGGCGGAGCGAAACCGGAGCGGGAAACCGGAGCGGGAAACCTTCGCGGCCGGCGACTCCGCCGGTGTCGCGGGCCGCCCGGCTCCGGGAGGGGTCAGTGCTGGACGGTGAGCACGATCTTGCCGAACTGCCCGTTCGACTCCATGTAACGGTGGGCCTCGGCGAAGTCCGCGAGGTCGAAGGTGCGGTCGATCACCGGGGCGAACGCACCGTCGGCGAGTCCGGCGTCGATGAACTCGATGGCTTTGCGCCGGCGCTCGGGGTCGCCGGTGACGGGGAAGAGGGTGTACAGGCTGACCTCGATGCCGGGAACGGCCGGCAGCCCCTGACCGGGGTCGTTGCGGGGGTCGAGCAGACCGTAGGCGAGAAGCCGTCCTCCGGTGGCGACACACGCGATGACCTCGACGATTCCCGGGCCGCCCACCGGGTCCATCGCGGTGGTCACCCCCCGGCCGTCAGTGATCTCGTGGACCCGCTTGGTGAGATCCTCCTCGCCCGTGACGATGACGTGTGCGGCGCCGGCGTCGAGCAGCCGCTGCTTCTTGGCGGGCGTCCGGGTGGTCGCGATCGGGACGGCGCCGATCCTGTTGGCGACCTCGATGGCAGCCAGGCCGACGCCGCCGGTCGCCGCGGTGAGGAGTACGTGATCGCCCGCCGCGACCGGACCGCCCTCCGCCAGTGCTCCGTACGCGCTGGCGTAGGCCATCCAGACGGCCGCCGCCCGGACCGGGTCACTGTCCGCCGGACGGGGCACGAGGGACGAGGCGGGGACGATCACGTGGTCGCCGTAGGTGCCGTACTCGGTGAGCTTGAACGCGGGCAGGACCGCGACGCTCTCGCCCACCGCGACCTCGCTCACACCCGGTCCGACGGCTTCGACGACCCCGGCGGCCTCGTACCCGAGTCCGGAGGGGGAGTTCGGGGGATAGAAGTAGCGCCCCTCACGGAACATGGCGTCGGCCCGGTTCACCCCGATCGCGTCCACCCTGAGGACGGCCTCCCCGGCCGCGGGATCGCGCAGGGCAACCTCCCGCAGGTACAGCACGTCGGGTCCGCCGGTGGTGTCGAAGAAGATCTGTCGAGCCATGTGTGTGCCTGCCTCTTGGTATGCGCTGGTATGCGGACGACGGTGGGAAACGGATCTGTTTCCCACGCTCCGGAAGGTACACCGATCTGTTTCCCGACGGCAAGCCGGGGCCGCCGGGCCCGCTGCGGGGCGGCCCCGGCTGTGATCTCCCTTACGTCTGCTCCGCCTTCGCGGCCTCCTCGAAGACCTGCAGGGCGACCTGGTAGCTGTCGAAAGCACGGGCGGCGCCGGCGTACGCCTCGATCTGGACGAACGCCTCGACGATCTCCTGCGGGGAGACGCCGTTGTTCAGCGCGATGCGGAGCTGCCCGCGCAGCGGTTCGAGGGTGCCCAGGGTCGCGGCGATCGTGACGGACACCAGGGCGCGGGTGCGTGTGTCGAGCACGTCGGTCCGCGACCACGCGTCGCCGAAGGTGTGCACGGTGGCGAGACGTTTGAAGTCCGCCCCGTTGGCGGGCTCCCCGGGCCCTGGTTCCAGGAACCGTTCCAGCCGTACGCCGAGCAGCCGTTCGGCCCGGTCGAGTGCGGCGGCGTAGCTCCGCGCCTCGTCGGATTCGGGCATCGTGCTCCCCTTCCAGGAGGTGCTCACGGACGGCGGGGGTCCGTCTCCGGTTACGTCTTCGGTTATGTCTCCGGCTACCACGAAACCGGACAAACCGGTCTCAGGTCTCCGCTCCGGGGCCGGGAGAGTGACGGGGTCCGCGGCGCGGGGAATTCGCCGCCTTGCGGGGCCCCGCCGAGTTGCCCCGTCCCCGAGGGCGACCGGCCCCGTTCTCCGGGCCCCCGCATCCGTGTGAGAACGGACCGCGTCGAGCGGTCGCGACGGCCGCGCCGGAGATGCCGGGACGGGTGCCGCCGCGGGGGGAAACGGATGGCTCTTTTAGGCTTGCCGCTGTGGCGCCGGCCGTGCGGTGCCCGCCGGGCACACCCCGCCCGGTGGCCGCGGCCGGGAGGCCGGAGCACAGAGCGAATACAGAACGGACATGTGCAGTGACTGACGAAGGTCTGCGGATAGTTCTCCTCACGAGCTTTCTGCCCAACTACGATCTGATCTCCCGCTGGGCCGAGCGCCGGGGACACAGCATTCCCCTGGTGGTCACCGTGCCGAACGAGCGGGTCGATCGGTACGGCCAGGCCGGCAACGCGGTGGTGGACGGGGTCCCGACCGGCCAGAGTGTCCTGGTCACCGGCAAGCTGAAGGCGGTCGCGGCTCCCGTCATCCAGGCGATGCGCCCGGATCTGGTGATGTCCGCCGCCTATCCGCGTCTCATCCCCGCGGAGATCACCGAGGCCCCGAAGTTCGGTGCCGTCAATCTCCACCCGTCGGTGCTGCCCGCGGGGCGGGGGCCCAATCCGATGCGCCTGGTGTACGAGGGCGCCCCCACCTTCGGCGCCACCCTTCACCGCACCGCCGCCGAGTTCGACACCGGGGAGATCCTGAGCCAGCGGGAGCGGCCGCTGCCCGAGCGGCTCAGCGGCCCGGCTCTCCTCTCCGAGTGGTTCGCCATGTTCGGCGAAGTCATCGACGAGGGCGTGTCCCGCGCGGTCTCCGGTGTGCCGGGGACGCGGCAGGACCCGGGAGGCGCGACGTACGCGGCGCCGTTCGAACCCGCAGAGACGTATCTGGACTTCACCGAGGAAGCGGCCGTCGTGATCCGTAAGACCGCCGCGCTGAATGTCATCGTGCCGCGGGCTCGGGCCGAACTGGCCGGCCGGGAAGTCGTCGTACGCGATGTGGCCCTGCTGGAGACCGGCGGGCGGAGTGCTCCCGGGACCGTCCTGGAGGCCCGCGCCGACGGCTGGACCGTCCAGGTGGCGGACGCCGTGCTGCGGGTGACGGCCGACCTCGACTGAGCCCGGCCGGCCCGAGCCGCCGTCGTCCTATCCCTCTGCCCCTCCGCGCCGCGGGGTCCGCCGGCCCGCCCCGCCCGCCCCCGCCGGTCGCGGTCCGCGCGGCGGCCCGTGTGCTTTAATCCGCGCAGTGCCCCCGGACCGTGGCCGGTGCGGCACCACCAGGCAGGACGGGCGAAGGGGCGAAGGCTGCATGTCTCCGAGGAGTGACGCGCGGCGCAATCGCGCCCACATCCTCGCCGTCGCGCGCGAGATCCTCACCGAGGACGGCCACGCCTCGCTCAATTCCATCGCGAAGCAGGCCGGGGTCGGGCCCGGCACCCTCTACCGGCACTTCCCCAGCCGTGAGGCACTGGTCCTTGAGGTGTTCCGCGCCGAGGTCCAGAAACTCGTCGACTGGGCCCCGGAACTGCTGCGCACCGAGACCCCGCCCCGGGCGCTGCGCCTGTGGTTCGAGCGCCTCGCCGGATACATCCGTATCAAGCGAGGGCTCGGTGACGCCCTCACCACCGCCGTCCACGACGCGGTCACCCACGAAACCCACGGCCCCGTCACCGACGCCATCCGCGTCCTGCTCGACGCCGGCGAACGCGACGGCACCATCCGCCCCGGCCTCGATCCGGACGACGTCCTGCTGCTGATGGGCTGCGTCTGGCGGGTCCCGCCCGGCCCGGCCGGCGCCCGGCAGGCCCAGCGGCTCCTTGACCTTTCGCTCGAAGGCATCCGTACCGGCCGCTGAGCCGGCCGGGCCGCCAGGCAGTGCCGGGACGGGCGGTGACAGGGCTCAGTCGTGCGGGACCACGGCGACCGGGGCCGGCGAGTGGTGCAGCAGCGCGTGGGTGACGGAACCGACATGCGGCCCCGGACCCGGGCGGGGCGTGCGCCGGCCGACGACGACCAGGCTGGCCTGGCCGGCCGCCTCGACGAGATGGTGCGCGGCAGGACCGATGGCTGACTCGGCGACCACCCGGACCGCGGGGAACTTCTCCCGCCACGGGCGGAGCGCCGCGGTCAGCGCGTTCATCTCCTGGCCGGCGAGTTCGGTGCTCAGGTCGGGAGCCATCGCGGACGGCGAGTATCCGTAGATGGCCGGCGGCAGCCAGCCGTGGACGACCCGCAGGGTCGCCGACCGGGCGGCGGCGGCTTCGAAGGCGAAGCCGAGCAAGGTGTCGCTCGGCTTCACCAGATCGAGGCCGAGGACGACGTCGCGGTATGGCGCATCATCGGCCGGACTTCCGCTCTCCTCCGGCAGGTGTTCGTCGGCCGCTGTCCTGGCGGCCCGCACCATGACCACCGGGCACGTCGTCCGGGCGACGACCGCCTGTGACACGGAGCCGACGAGATACCCGGCGAGGCTGCTCAGCCCGCGCGAGCCCAGGACCAGCAGTTCGGCGTTCTCGGCGGCGGACAGCAGCGCCGGCACCGGCTGGGCGGCGATCTGATCGGCGGTGACGGACAGTCCGGGGTAACGGGCCCGCAAGGTGGCGCCGGCCTCGCGCGGGATCCGCTCGGCCCAGTGGCGCTCGGGGTCGAGGTGGGCGGAATTGTCCGTGGTGGTGGCGGGGTCGCTCGGCTGCCACTGCCAGGCGTGCACCAGGCGCAGCGGCAACTCCCGGCGCAGGGCTTCCCTGGCCGCCCAGTCCGCGGCGGCCAGGCTCTCCGGTGAACCGTCCAGACCCGCGATGACGGAACGTGTCATGACACCGACCTCCTCATTGACCTTGTGTCTCCAGACTCGCCGCGGCCGGTGTCCGGGAACAGGGTCCCAAGGTCACCGCAGTGGGGCCGAACGGCCCTTCGAACGGCCCCGGAAGGCGTTCGGGAGATCCCCGCCCCGGCGGCGCGAGGGGAAGGAGCGGAACAACGCACAAACATTCGTGTCCCGGAGTGCCCCGGCGTCCGATCAACCTCGGTCGCTCGCCGCTGAAAAACGACAATCCGTCGGCGCCGGGTCCATCTCGTGGTGAGATGTCCCCTCATCCGGGACAGACGACCGCGAGGCGGAACATGACGACGGCGAGCGAGGAACCCTTCCGGGCACTGCTGGAGGCGGCGCCCGACGCGATGGTGATCGTCGACGGCTCGGGAGCCATCCAGCTGGTCAACGCCCAGACCGAGACGCTGTTCGGCTACGCCCGCGAAGACCTGCTGGGACAGCCGGTGGAGGTACTGGTCCCTGAACGCTTCCGCCGCCGGCACCCCGGATTCCGCCACTCCTACGCGTCGAACCGGCAGGTGCGCCCGATGGGTGCGGGCCTTGAGCTGCACGGACTGCGCAGGGACGGCCGTGAGTTCCCGGTCGAGATCAGCCTCAGCCCGCTGGAAACCCCCGGCGGCGCGCTGGTCTCCGCCGCCATCCGGGATGTCAGCGAGCGCAAGGCCGCCGAGGCGCAGCTCGCCGAACTCTACGAGCAGCAGCGGCATGTGGCGCTCACCTTGCAGCGCAGCCTGATGGGGTCGCCGGCCCCGGTACCCGGAATGGCCACCGCCAGCCGGTACTTCCCCGCCCGCCAGGGGGCAGGTGTCGGTGGTGACTGGTTCGACCTGATACCCCTGGGCGCGGGCAGGGTCGGCGTGCTGATAGGCGACGTGATGGGGCGGGGGCTCGAAGCGGCCGCCGTCATGGGGCAGTTGCGCTCCGCGGCGCACGCGCTGGCGAAGACCGGCATGCCGCCCTGGCAGTTGATGCGGGCGCTGGACGCGGTCGTCAGCGAACTGCCCGACCAGCTCGTCACCTGCTGTTACCTGGTGCTGGACCCCGACGCGGGCCGGACAACCATCAGTTCGGCCGGACATCTGCCCCTGCTGGTCATCCAGCCGGACGGCCGGGTCGAGCGCCCGCAGGTCGAGGTGAGTGTCCCGCTGGGTGTCGGCGAAGTACCGCACCAGGAGACCAGGATGACGGTGCTGCCGGGGTCCGTACTCGCTCTCTACACCGACGGCCTGGTCGAGACCCCCACCAGCGACATCGAGTTGCAGATCGAAGCGCTGGGCAGCGCCCTGGAGAAGGCGGTGGCCGGCACCTTGGACCTGGAGGCGACCGCTGACGCGGTGCTCACCAGTCTGCTGCCCGGTCCTGAGGACTACGGCGACGACGTGACCCTGCTGCTGGTCAGGGTGCCCGAGGCGCCCGCCACGGCGGTGTCCGCGGTCCTCGCGGCCACGCCGATCAGTGTGGCCCAGGGGCGCCGGTTCCTGCGGGACACCCTGCGTGCGTGGGACTACCCGGAGCTCTCCGAGACCGTGTGCCTGCTCGCGTCGGAACTCCTGTCCAATGCCGTACGGCACGCCTGCGGGCCGTTGCGGCTCCGGCTGCGGCAGGCCGGAGAGGAACTGAGCGTCGAGGTCTCCGACGGAAGCCCGGTGCTGCCCCAGGCGCGTTTCGCGGTGGCCGACGCGGAGTCGGGCCGCGGCCTGCTCCTGGTCGACTCGCTCGCCCGCGCCTGGGGTACGGTCCCCACCGTGGACGGCAAAGCGGTGTGGTTCTCCCTGCCGGTCCCGGCCTCGAAGTCGGCGGCGTCCCACCGCTCCTGACCCGAGCCGGTCCCGAGCCGGACCCGGGCCGGAACCCTCGCGCCGGAGGACTCCGGCACGCGCCGGCGGTTCACCGGAGCAGCGGTTCCGCCACCAGGGCGACGTCGAGCGCCACGACGGCGGCGATCGCCGCGGCCAGTGCGACCACGACTGGGACCGCGTTGGCCCGCGCCCCCATCAGCCGCCGTGACGACGTCATCAGCGCGAGGGGCACGAGCACCAGCGGCAGGCCGATCGCGAGGGCGACCTGGCTCAGGATGAGCACCATGACGGGGGAGGCACCGACGCTGAGGAGTACCACCGCGGGCAGCACCGTCGCGAGCCTGCGGACCGAGCGCGGCATCTCGCGCCGCAGCAGTCCGCTCATCACCACCGACCCGGACTGCGTCCCGACCGCGGTGGAGGTCAGCCCGCTGACGAGCAGCGCCGTCAAGAACGCCGTCCGAGCCGCGCTCCCGGCCCGCTCCGCCAGCCCTTCCGCGATGCCGGCGAAGTCGTCGCCCGCCATGCCGCGCAGCGCGCCGGCCCCGACCACGAGCATGGCGGCGTTGGTGGCGCCGGCGAAGAGCATCGCGGTGAGCACGTCGATCCGGTGCGCGTCGAGGCGGTGATGGCCGCGGGCGAGCGCGCTGTGGATGTGGATGGCGTGCGGCATGATCGTGGCGCCGACGATTCCGGCCGCGAGTACAAGGGCCCCCTCGCCGGGCAGCGCCGGCACCAGGCCGGCCCCGAGTTCGTGGAGCGGGGGCGGCCGGAAGGCCAGGCAGAACGCGAACGCCCCGCCGATGATGCCGAGCGACACGACCGAGACGCTCTGCAGGAACCGTTCGCCCAGCTGATCGCCCACCGTCAGCAGTCCGGCCCCCACGCCGGCCGCGATCAGGCCGCCGAGCGGGAGAGGGATCCCGAGCAGCAGACGCATGGCGATGGCCGCGCCGATCACCTCGGCGACGTCGGTAGCGATCGAGACGAGTTCGGCCTGCGCCCAGTAGGCGACCCGCCAGGGCGCCGGGCAGTGCTCGGCGACGAGCTGCGGAAGCGTCCGGCCGGTGGTCGCGCCGAGCTTGGCCGCCAGGTACTGGACCGGGCCGGCGACTCCCGTCGCCAGGACCACCACCCACAGCAGCGCGGTGCCGTGGCGCGCGCCCGCGGTCACATTGGTGACCAGATTGCCGGGGTCGACGTAGGCGATGGCCGGAACGAAGGCGGGGCCGAGGCGGCGCAGTACGGAGCCGCGGAGCTGCGGCGGCGAGAGTGTCTGGATGGTCGTCACGGGGTCCGGTCACCGTCCGGTGGGAAGACCAGGGCCGCGACGACTGTCGCGGCAGCGGCGACCGCGGGGCCGAGGCGCTGGTCGAGGGACATGGCACCCGAGGCCGTCAGGGCCCCGAGGACGAGCATGACGACCACCACCACACGGAGGGCCGCGTGATCGGTACTGCCGTCGGCGGCGTCCTGGGCCAGGCTGGTCAGGGTGCCGGTGACGAAGGTCGTGGTCACCCCCGAGGAGCGCTCGTACCGTTTGGCGGCCGCGGTCTGGGCTCCCATGGCCGCCGCGGACACGGCGAGCATCCCCAGCCGCAGGCCGGAGCCGGGGCTGGGCTTCGCGGCGATCGCCGCGAGCAGGGCGAGGTTGAGCCCGCCCACCACCCAGAGCACCCGGCGGATCCTGCGCCAGTTCGGGGCGGGCCGCCCGGGGGTGGCGCGGGAGACGGCGTAGACGGCGATCAGGAAGGCGCCCAGCGCGGTGGCCGCGCCCGAGACGAGGGACCCGTACGCCGGCCGGGAGGTGAGCCCGGCCAGCACCAGGCTTCCGGTCATGTTCGCTGTGAACACCCCGCCGAGCTGCGCGAAGGCGAAGGCGTCACCGGCGCCGGCGGCGTAGGACATCAGTGCCGACACCGTGGCCAGGCGCCGGGCGTCGGTGGTCGGTGGTACGGATCGCAAGTCGTCTCTCAGGCCGTCCTGACCGGATCCGTCGGGTTCCTGCGGCCGACGATGAGCGGGTCGGTCGTGGTGACCGGGAACTGCGGCAGCTCCCGCTCGGGCACGTCGAAGGTGGACGCCAGGACCTCGCGGGAGAACGCGGTCGCGGTGGCCCGGTATCCGACGTCACCGGGCGTCGGCTGGTCGAAGAAGATGAGGAAGTGGAACTCCTCGTCGCCGAGCACCTCGATGTGGTGCGGATAGGCGCGCGGGACGAAGTAGACGTCGCCGGGGCCCAGTTCGTACTCGCTGAGGCTGACGTCAGGATCGAGGACGCGCATCCGGGCCCGGCCCTTGGCCACATATCCCATCTCCGCGGTCACGGGGTGCCAGTGCGGATCGCGCATCCCGCTCTCCTTGACGCGCAGCGAGTACATCGAGAGGTCGTCGAGGGCCGCCCAGAACTGCTTGCGCGCCAGACGGGCGGTGCCGTAGCTGAACGCGGTCGGCGCGTTCTGCGCCTCGATGTCGAACAGATGGGCATTGGGAAGCCGCTGCGTGGGATTGACCGACGCGGTGCCCTGCCGGGCCAGGATCTGGGAGGCATCCGGACGGGCGAATGCCTCGAACGCCGAGGAGGGCAGGTCGTAGGTGTTCCCCAGCACGGAATTGGTCATGGCCGACAGACTGTCGCGCAGGGAGAAGTGCTGCGGGCGCTCACTGCGCAGGGCGATGATGATCTCCGTGTCGGTATCGGCGAGATTCTCGATGTGGTAAACCGAGCCGGACTCGACGTGGTACATCTGCCCCTTGGTGACGACGAACGACGAGAACTCGTTGCCGGTGCCGAGCATGGAAACCAGGACCTCGCCGCTGAGGACATAAGCGAGCTGGTTGGCGTTGACGTTCCACTGCGGTTCCCTGATCGCCCCGGGCGCCAGCACCACACGCTTGATGGACAGCCGGTTGAGGATCGGCAGTGCCTGGCCGTCGACGACCTGAATGCTGCCCAGATCGTTCTGGAAGGCGGGGGCGCTGCGGGTCAGGGAGACCCAGTGCGGCGATGGCGGGACCATGGGACGCCCTTCCCGGAGTGAGTTTTGCTCACATATGCCACTCTTCGCGCGCCTTTACACGTGCCGCTCCGTTCGGGTGACCTCCCGGTGCGTCCGACCGCTCCTCGTTCGGGCGCCGGGCAGGCCGCGTCACGTCCGACCGCGCAGGGGGCGGAAGAAGTCCGTGAGGTCGGTGGCGAGGAGGCCGGGCTCTTCGTGGGGGGCGAAGTGGCCGCCGCGGGGCATGCGGGTGTAGCGGGTGACGTTGTAGGTGCGCTCCGCCCAGCTGCGCGGGGGCTGGACGAGGTCGGCGGGGAAGACGGCGACGGCGGTGGGGACGTCCACCCGCTCCAGGCGGTGGGCGCGGCCCCTGTCGTACTCGTAATAGGGCCGGAACGACGTCGAGATGGTCCGGGTGAACCAGTAGAGAGACGCCTGGGTCAGGAGGAAGTCGTCACTGAACCGGGCCGACAGGTCGCCGCCGCAGTCGCTCCACGCGCGGTACTTCTCGACGATCCAGGCGAGGAGCCCGGTCGGTGAGTCGGCCAGGCCGTAGCCGAGGGTCAGGGGCCGCGTCTGCTGCTGGTGCAGGTACGCGCCCTCGTCGGAGAACCAGGTGGCCAGGGAGTCGAGGTACGCCTGCTCCTGCGCGGTGACAGTGGCCGGGTCGTACCCGCTCGGGTTGGCGACCGACAGCAGATGGATGCCCACGAGGTCTTCGGGGTGCGCCGCCGCCAGCCGTGAGGTGATACCGGAGCCGAGGTCCCCGCCGTGGGCCGCGTAACGCTCGAAGCCGAGATGGCCCCGCAGCAGCCGGTGCCAGATCTCGTGGGTGGGCAGGCCGTCCAGCACGGGCCGCTGCGGCGAGAAGGCGAAGCCCGGCAGGGACGGGACGATGACCGTGAACGCGTCCTCGGGGGCGCCTCCGTACCGCGAGGGGGTGGCCAGCCGGCGGGCCAGGCCGACCAGTTCGAGGACCGAACTGGGCCAGCCGTTGGTCAGGACGACCGGCAGGGCGCCAGGGTGTTCGGCGTCGAAGCGCAGGTAGTGGACGGCTGTCCCGTCGATGTCCGCGAAGCGGGAGGGCAGGGCGTTGATCGCCGCCTCCTGCGCACGCCAGTCGTAACCGTCGGCCCAGTGGGCGACGAGCCGCCGCAGTTCGCCCTGCTCGGTGCCGGCGGCCCACCCCTCGGTGGGCCACGGCGTCGGCCAGCGGGTGTGCCGCAGCCGTGCGCGCAGCTCGTCGAGTTCGGTGTCGGTGACGGAGATCAGGGGCGGGCTGTCGGTCATCGCGGGCTCCGTTGTGTGTAGCTGGGGGATGGCCGGCACCGGCCGCCCGGCCGGTGGCCGCCCCGCTGCGGCCGGCGCTCCGGCCGCGGGTTCCGGCGGGCCGGCGACGGCCGGACCGTCATGCGAACGGCCCGGACACCGGACCGAGGGTGCGGTCGATCATCGCCCGCGTCCTGTCCCGGGGTTCCGGCACGGTGGAGAGCAGGGCGTGCAGGATCACGCCTTCGAGCAGGGCGTCCAGCCGGGCGGCGTTGTCCGGGTCGGTGAAGCGGGCGAGGACCGCCCGGCTGTCGGTGGTCCACTGCTGGGTGAGGGCGCGCAGTTCGGGGTCGCGCAGCGCCGCCAGATGGAGTTCGAAGCCCAGGACCGCGCTGCGGTGCCGTGCCGGACCTTCCTGGACCAGGTCGGTCAGCACCTCGACCAGTTCGTCGCGCGTCCGCACGGACGCGAACAGGTCCCTGAACGCCGTGGTCCGGATCTCGACGTACCGCGCGAACGCCTGCGCCTGAAGGCCGGTCAGGCTCGCGAAGTGGTACGTGACGGAGCCGAGCGGCACATCGGCCCGGGCGGCGATACGGCGATGGGTGGTGCCGGCCACGCCGTCCTCCGCCAGGACGTCGAGAGCGGCGTCGAGGATCCGTTCCTTGCGGTCGGGGTCCTTGCGGCGCGGGCGGCGGCCGTCCTTCCGGCCTCCGGCCGCGCCGCCGGTCGCGCCGTCTGGCCCGGAGGGGTTCGCAGGGGGTTCGGGACGCTGCATGTGTACAAACGTACACCCGCTTAGGAACAGATGTACACATGCGGCGGAGGCGACCCGGTGAGAAGCAGCCGGTGAGAAGCCGCCTGGTGAGAAGCAGGCCGCGCCGGTCAGGCCGACGGCACGGGGTGGTCGAAGGTCGACGCGTCGATGACGAAGCGGTAGCGGACATCGCCGCGCTCCAGCCGTTCCAGCGCTCCGCCGACCTGGCCGGCCGCGACCGTCTCGATGTCCGCACCGATGCCGTGCGCGGCACAGAAGTCGAGCATCTCCTGGCACTGGCGGACGCCGCCGTTCTTGGTGGAGGTGATGATGCGGCGGGCGGCGCCGAGCAGCGGCCCGTGGAAGCTGTCGGCCTCGGCGGTGACACCGGCGTTGACCATCACGCCGTCCAGCCGCAGGAGTCCGAGAAAGGCGTCGATGTCCAACCGCGCGGAGACCGTGTTGACGATCAGGTCGACGTCGTAGGCGAGGTCGCTGAAGGTGGCGGGGTCCGAGGTGCTGAGATAGGCGTCGGCGCCGAGCCGCAGCCCGTCCTCACGGTTGGTCAGGCTGCGGCTGAGAGCGGTGACACGGGCACCCATCGCGTGGGCGATCTTGACCGCGAGATGCCCCAGCCCGCCCATCCCGACGACGGCGACGGACCTGCCGGGGCCGGCTCCCCAGCGCCGCAGCGGCCCGTACACCGTGACGCCCGCGCAGAGCAGCGGGGCGGCGGTGTCCAGGGCGAGGCCGTCGGGGATGCGCAGCACGTAGTTCTCGTCGACGACGATCCGCCGGCTGTAGCCGCCGTAGGTGATCCGGCCCTCGTAGTCACGGGCGCTGTAGGTGATCACCTCACCCTTGCGGCAGTGCTGTTCCTCCCCGGCGAGGCAGTTCTCGCAGGTGCGGCAGGAGTCCACGTAGCAGCCGACGCCGACCCGGTCGCCGACGCGGTGCCGGGTGACGTCCGCACCGGTGGCGGCGACGGTCCCGGTGATCTCGTGACCCGGCACCATCGGGAAGATGCCTTCCATCCACCGGTTGTGCAGCAGCGCGATGTCGGTGTGGCAGATACCGGTGTACGCGATGTCGATGACCACGTCGTGCGGGCCCGGGTCCCGGCGCTCGATGGTGGTGAACTCCAGCGGTGCGTCGGGTCCCGCGGCGGCCAGGGCGGGAACGGTGAACGGCATGAATGCTCTCCTGATATCGGTACGGGAATGCGTAAAGCGTGGATACCGGCCGGCGAATCCCGCCGCTGAATGGAACGTCGCCGGAATCCGCGGCCGGCGGCATTTTCCATTCGATCACGGAGGACGGCCGGGAAAAAGCACTGAGCGTGATACGCGCAGGGTCACCCTCGCCGCCCCGCGCGAAAGCGGTCCGGAGCTATAAAGGAGGTATGGCGGACGGCGAGAACACCCTGCGCGAGTTCCTGACCTCGCGCCGCGCGGCCCTCCACCCGGGCAGGACCGGGCTGCCGGTCCCGCACGGGCCGCGCCGGGTGCCGGGGCTGCGCCGGGAGGAGGTCGCGGCCCTGGCCGGGGTCAGTGCCGCCTACTACACCAAGCTGGAGCAGGGACGCATCGGGCGGATATCGGACGAGGTCCTCTCCGCGGTCGAGAAGGCGCTCCAGCTCGACGAACTGGAACGGCTGCATTTCCGGGCACTGGTCAGGAACGCGGGCCACCGGCCCGCGCCGGTCAAGGACGTCACGGCCAGGGCCCGCCCGGAACTGGTCGCGATGATCGAGGCGCTCGATCCCGTCCCGGCGCTGATCCACGGACCGCGCCTGGACGTCCTCGCGGTCAACCGCACCGCCAAGCTGCTGATCGACGACTTCGACGCCCTGCCCGTGCGGGACCGCAACCTCGCGCGCTGGACGTTCCTCAACCCGCGGGCCCGAACCGTCTATGCCGCGTGGGAGACCGTGGCGCCCCAGGTCGCCGCGGTGCTCCGCCACCTCACCGTCGACCGGCCGGCGGACCCCGTTCTGCACCAGCTGGTGGGGGAAATCGCCCTGGCTTCCCCCGAGTTCGTCCGCTACTGGGCCGAGTACCGGCTCTACGCGCACTCCCACGGCACCAAGCGGTTCTTCAACGAGACGGTCGGCGAACTGGCCCTGCACTACGAGATGCTGACCCTGCCGGGCGACACCGGGCAGCGTGCCGTCGTCTTCACCGCGGAGCGCGGATCCCCCGCCGAGGAGAAGCTCCGCCTGCTGGCCGCCTGGAACGAGCCCAGCCCCTCACCCGCCGACCGGAGAGCCTGACCACCGCTGGGGAGGGGGGGCTTGACGCCGCTCGGAAGTAAGGCAAGGCTTGCCTAAGTTACTTGGGCGGCACGGTGAGACCCGTGTGCCGCCTTCGCACATCCGCCGCCCCGATTCTCTTCTGGAGGACCGTCATGCCCCTGGAGTACTCGGAGACATTCGCTCGGCTCACCGCCGGAGACCCGAACGACGTCGTCAAGGCATTCGCGGCCAACCCGGCCTTCCGCGCCGCGGAATGGGAGGAGCTGACCACCGAGGACGACCCGTACCGCAGGCCGGTACGGCCGGACGACCTGGCCTGGCTCGACTACGGCAAGCCCATGCCCGTGGCCAAGGCGCTCAAGCTCAGCGCCCTGCTGGGCCACCGCATGCTGCGCAACATCTACGACAGCGGACTGCTCTACCTGCCGCCGTCCCCCGGCCCGGCCGCCCAGGCCGACGCCGCCACCTTCTACAGCGAGAGCAACCGCGTGCTGGGCGCCATGGCGGCCCCCGTGCTGGAGCGCCACCTGTTCTCCCTGCTGGCCTCGGAGCGCAAGCCGCTGCCCGGGTACGCCCCCGAGCAGGTCGCGGCGGCGATCGCCGACTACCACCAGCAGCGGCTCGCCGAATCCGGACAGGCGTTCACCGCCGCGCTGTCCACCAAGGACCGCAAGGCGTCGGCGACCTTCGTCCTGCTCCAGTTCAGCTCCTACCTGCCCGCCTCCCGGCTGGCCGTCGGCCGGGCCGCGCTCGGCGAGTACGACATCGCCCACCCGGGCGCCCGCGTCGCGCTGCTGGACGACTACCGCACCTGGGCTGGTCTGAGCGGCCAGTACCGCGCGCTGATGGAGGGCGCCGGACTCAAGACCACCACCGGCGCCTACTGGCAGCTCTACCTCGGCACGTCGCTGGCCCGCGGCAACCACCTGCACTGGCTCTCCCGCGACCGCGAGAAGTACCCCGAGTTCCTGGGCGCGCTGCTGCACCACAGCATCGACCAGGCCGTCACGGCCGCCCGGTTCGCCGACGTCTTCGAGGACGGACTCGGCGTGCGCCCGGCGCTCTTCGACCACCTCGGCGTCGCCCCCGGCCACCTCGTCGACCTGGTCGGCCGCTGGGTGGAGCCGCTGCTGGAGCTCTACGGTCCGGAGGGTGTCGAGCGCTTCCACCACGGCTTCGCCGACGCCGTATGGCTGGCCGCGCTGTGGGACGAGGACCTGGCGCAGCAACTGGCCTGGGCCGACAGCATCCCCGAGCACCAGGACAAGGCAGCGCGGATCAACAAGTACATCGAGGACAACGGCATCACCGTGGACCTCGACACCTTCGTGGAGAGCAACGAGGAGACCTCGACCACCCATGTGCACGACGAGCACCGGCTGGTGATGATCGAGCGCGGGGAGATGCACTTCTGGAACAACGTCACCCACAAGATAGATCTGCACGAGGGCGACAAGGTGCTCATCCCGGTCTCCCGGCTGCACGGCTCGACCGTGCTCTCCGGCGAGTGCACCTACCACCAGCCGATCATTCCCGAGGACATGTACGCGCGGTTCTGACAGCGGCCCGCTCCGGGGCGCCGCCGGCCACCTGCCGGGCGCCCCGGCCCCTGCGCCGAGCTGCCCTCTTCCGGGACGGAGTCCAATTCAGTGCCTGTGTCCGACAACCGACCTCTCGCCGCGGCGCCGAACCCCCTGCCGCCGGGCCCTTCGACCGCCGGCGCGGTGGCGCAGAGCCCCGCGGCCGACGCCACCGCCGCCCAGACGCTGGCCGCCTGCACCATCGGCGCCACCCCGCCGTGGGGACCGGCGGCCGCGCGTGAGCTGGTGGAGACCCTGCTCGACACCGACCGGCCCTTCCCCTGCACCTTCGCGGTGGCCGCGGCCAAGAAGCAGTCGCTGCGGTTCGGATTCATCGACAGCCCGCACGACGACAGCACCTGGGGACCGCTGGCCGGCATCCTTCAGGACTACCTCGCCACCTACCGGCAACTGGGCAAGGACACCTCCCTGGTGGTCCTCTTCCGGCCCGAGGAGCAGCCGAGCACGCTCGACCACTACTTCCGCCGGTTCTGGTCGGTGCTGCAGTTCCTGCACGACGGCGACCCGGAGCCCTGGCCGGCCGGCAGCCCGCTGGACCCCGAGGAACTCTGGTGGGAGTTCAGCTTCGGCGGCACCGAGATCTTCGTCGTCTGCAACACCCCGGCCCACGTCACCCGGCACAGCCGCCACAACCGAGGCTTCATGATCACCTTCCAGCCGCGCTGGGTCTTCGAGGGACTGGAGCCCGACACTCCGCGCGGCGCCAAGGCCCGCCAGGTCATCCGCAACCGCATCCGCCGGTTCGACGGCATGGAACCCGCCGCCGAACTCGGCAACCACGGCGAGGAGGGCAACCGGGAGTGGCGCCAGTACTTCCTGCCGGACACCGCCGAGGGCAAGGTGCCCGGGTGCCCCTTCCTCGCCAGGCGCGACGCCCGCGAAGCGGTCACCGCGGTCCCGGACGGCGCCCGCGACGAGGCCGCGTCCGTCCCCGCCCCGGCCGGCACCGGCCCCGCCGACCAGCGCCGGTACACCGTGCTGGTCAACGACGACCGCCAGTACTCGCTGTGGCCGGCCGGCCTGCCGGTGCCCGGCCGCTGGCGCGGCACGGGCGTCCACGGCGGCCGGGACGCCTGCCTGGCCCATGTCGCCCGGGTCTGGACCGACATGCGCCCGGCGCGGTCCCTGGACCGGGCGGCGTGACGGCCGGCGCGTACGGAACCGGCCGCCGGTTCCGTACGCGCCGTCACCCGGCGGAAGCCGGCCGGCCGTCAGGTGCGGGCGCCAGCCCGGCGAGCCCCTCCAGCAGGACATCCAGCTTGCGGGCGAACCAGTCGCCGGGGCTGCCCGTGACGATGTCCGTCAGCGCGTCGCGCAGGCGGGGGTCCACGTTCGGCAGTGCGTCCGGGAGCATCTCCCGCCGCATGGTGGCCGCCTGGTCGGGGGTCTTCGCGGGCTCGCCGCGGCGCTGGCCGGCCAGGAAGAACATCAGCACCTGCTCGTGCACCAGGTCGTAGGCGAGTATCGCGTCCCGCGGTGCGAACCCCAGGTCCACCAGGGCGGTCACCGTACGGTGGCTGACCTCGCCGTACGCGGCCGAGTCCACGGTGAGCGAGACGATCTGCGCGGCCAGCCCGGAGTGGCGCTCCAGCAGCCGGAACGTCGCCCAGGCGTGCTCGCTCAACTGCCGCCGCCACGGCCCGCCCGGCTCCGGCCAGTCGGCCTCGGTCACCACCGCGTCCACGGCCGCCGTGACGAGGGCGTCGCGGGTGGCGAAGTACCGGTAGAGCGTGGAGTGCTTGATCCCGAGGTGCTGCGCCACGCTCGTCATGCCGATCTGGTCGAATCCCACGGCCACCGCGGCCCGTACGATCGCCTCCCGGTCCACCTGCGGCGGCCGCCCCAGCCGCGGGGTGCGCATGGCGCGGGCCGGCCCCGGCCGCCCGGCGGGTCGACGGGGCTCGATCGGCTCGCTGCTCCTGGTCATGGCCTCATTGTCTCCCGGTGCCTCGCGGCAGCCTCCGGCGTCCCTGGATGGCGGCGGACCTCCGGGGGCGCCGCCTTCTTTAACGACATCATGTTGTCAATGACTTTGGTAAGGCATACCTTCATTGCGACCGCATATCCAGTACGCCGCTCGACCCGGCCACGGCTTCGACACCAGGAGTGCCCATGCCCCCGATCCAGGAGGAACTGCGCCGGCGCACCCGCCTGACGCGCCCGCAGGTCCGGATCCGCACCGCCCATGTGGTGCGGACCGCCGAGGTGACCGCGCGGATCCGCCGGATCACCGTCGGGGGCGACGACCTGGCCGGCTGCGGTGACGGACTGCCTGCCGACGCCTGGAAGTTCCTGCTCCCGCCCGCCGGCCGAGGCCGGGTCGACCTGCCGGTGATCGGCCCGGACGGCGTACCGGGATACCCGCCGGACGCCGTACCGCCGGTGATGCGCGCCTTCACCACCCGCCGGTTCGACGCGGCGGCCGGCGAACTGGCCGTGGACGTCCTGCTGCACGGGGACACCCCCGCGAGCGTCTGGGCGCGCACCGCCGCGCCCGGCGACACGGTGGGCCTGGCCGGGCCGCGGCACGAGTTCTTCGCCTCACCGGAGGCCGGCTGGCACCTGCTGGCCGGCGACGAGGCGGCGCTGCCGGCCATCGCGGCGATCCTCGAAACGCTGCCCGCCCGTACCCCGGTGGTCGCCCTCATCGAGGCCGACGACGAGGCGGACCACCTCGACCTGGCGGCTCCGGCCCTCGCCGAGGTCGTCTGGCTGTACCGGCGCGGCGCGCCGGCCGCGGGCAGCGGCCTGCTGGAGAAGGCGCTCCGCGGCCTGGACCGGCCCTTCGCCGCCGCGCAGGCCTGGCTCGGCGCCGAGGCGGGCGCCGTCCGGGCGATGCGCCGTCACCTGCTGGACGAGCGCGGGCTGCCCCGCCCCCAGCTCCAGGCCGCCGCCTACTGGAAGCACGAACTCACCAGCGACCAGCGCGACGCGCAGGTGTTCGCCGCCTACCAGGCGGCGGTCGCGGCCGGCGGCGACCCGGACGACCCGGCCCTTACGACGGACGCCGACCTGGTGTAGCCGCGTGGGCGAGCAGCGCTCTGCGGTCCACCTTGCCGATCGCCGTCAGAGGGAGGGCTCCGATGGCCACCAGCCGGTCCGGCACCTTGTACCCGGCCAGGCCCCGCCCGCGCAGGAACTCCCCGGCCTCGGCGGCGCTCGGAGCGCCGAGGCCGGACTCCACCACCACGAACGCGGTGATCCGCTCGCCCAGCACCGGGTCCGGCTCGCCGACCACGGCGGACTGCCGGATCGCCGGGTGCAGCGCCAGCTGCTCCTCGACCTCCTCGGCGGACACCTTGTCGCCGGCCCGGTTGATGACCTCCTTGATCCGCCCCTCCACCACGAGATGCCCGGTGGGCAGCGCGCGGACCAGGTCCCCGGTGCGGTACCAGCCGTCGGTGAAGGCGAGGGCGTTGTGCTCCGGCAGCCGGTAGTAGCCGCGCAGCGTGTACGGACCGCGGGTGAGCAACTGCCCCACCGCGCCGGGCGGTACGGCGGTCCCGTCGTCGTCCACGATCCGCACCTCGTCGCCCGCGCTGAGCGGGCGCCCCTGGCTGACCAGCACCAGCTCCTCCGGGTCGTCGAGGCGGGTCAGGTTGAGCAGCCCCTCGGCCATCCCGAACACCTGCTGGAGCGCGCAGCCGAGCACCGGCCGTACCCGCGCCGCGGTGGCGGCGTCCGGCTTCGCCCCGCCGACCTGGACCAGCCGCAGACTGGAGACGTCCTCGGGCAGCCAGGACAGCGCGTCCAGCCACAGGCCGAGCAGCGACGGTACGAGCGCGGTCACGGTGACCCGCTCCTCGGCGATCAGCCGCAGCGACTCGTCGGGGCTCGGGTCGGCCGGCAGCACCACGGTGCCGCCCACCGCCAGGGTGCCGAGGACCCCGGGGCAGGCGAGCGCGAAGTTGTGGGCGGCGGGCAGCGCGGCGAGGTAGACGGTGTCCGGGCCGAAACCGCACACCTGCGCGCTGGCCCGGGCGTTGTACGCGTAGTCGTTGTGGGTGCGCGGGATGAGTTTCGGCAGGCCCGTGGTGCCCCCCGACAGCAGGAAGAGCGCCACGTCGTCCGCGGCGCCCGGCGCCGGCAGCGGCGCGCGCGGCGCGGCGCGCCCGGCCGCCTCCACGGCGGCCAGCCCGGTGAACTCCTGCGGGTCTCCCACCACCAGCACCTGCCGCAGGTCCACCCCCGGCTCCGCGGCCACCGTCCTGGCCAGCGCCCGGTAGTCGTGGCCGAGGTACCGGTCGGCGATGAGATAGCCGGCCGCGCCGGAGAACGCGCACAGGTGGGCGATCTCCCGCTGCCGGTGGGCGGGCAGCGCGTAGACCGGCAGCGCCCCGATCCGCAGCAGCGCGAAGGTGGCCAGCACGAACTCGGCGCAGTTGGGCAGGTGGACCACGATCCGGTCGCCGCGGGTCAGCCCGAGGCCGAGCAGCCCGCGGGCGAGGTCGTCTGCGCGGGCGTCGAGTTCGGCGTAGCTGAGCCGGACCCCGTCACCGACGACCGCGGTGCGCGCGCCGTGCTCGGCGGCCGAGCGCCGCAGCAGCTCGCCGAGCGGCTCGTCCGTCCAGTAGCCGGCCGCGCGGTGCCGGGAGGCTTCCTCGGGGGGCCACGGTACGCATCCGGGCAGCATGCGGATCATCCTCTCCTGGTGGGCGGGCGTGGTGGATTATGCCTGACGAGGCGTCAGATACGGGGCGACGCTGGCGAGTTTCTCGCAGGTCTCGCGGTACTCGCGGTCCGGGTCGGAGACCCCGACCACGCCCGCGCCGGCGTGCACCCAGGTGCGGCCCTGATGGGTGTAGACGGTGCGCAGCGCGAGAGCCGCGTCCAGATCGCCGTCGGCGGTGGTGCGCAGCACCGCGCCCGCGTACAGGCCCCTGGTGCCGGGTTCGTTGTCGGCGATGACCTGGTAGGCGGCGGACTTGGGGATGCCGGAGGCGGTCACCGCGGGGAAGAGGGCCGCGAGCGCGTCCCAGCGGGTGCGGTCGGCCCTGAGCCTGCCGCGTACCCGCGACCCCAAGTGCCGTACGCTGCCGCGCTCCTTGACCGCCATGAACTCGTCGACCGCCACCGAGCCGGGCGCGCACAGGGCGCGCATCTCGGCATCGGCGAGCGCCACCGAGACGGCGTGTTCGTAGATCTCCTTGACGTCGGTGCGCAGTTCGGCCCTGGTCCGCGCGTCCTGTTCCGGGTCGTCGCCGTGGCGGGCCCGGGTGCCGGCCAGCGGCTGCGATGTCACCCAGCCGTCCGGCGAGACCTCGGCGACGGTCTCCGGGCTGAAGCCGGCCGCCCGCAGCCCCGGCAGGTCGAGCAGGAAGGACCTGGCGGGGGTGTTGGCCCGGCGCCCGGCGGCGTAGGTGGCGGGGAAGTCGAGGTCGAAGGGTACCTCCACCCGCCGGGAGAGGATCACCTTCTCCAGTTCGCCGCGGCCGATCCGGGCCACCGCGTCGGCGACCGCGGCCCGGTACGGTGCCGGGTCGCCCGCCTCGACGTCCAGCGGGCGGGCGGCAGTCTCGGGCCGGGTGTCCGGGCCGGCCGCCGCCGCGAGCACGCGCTGGAGCAGCCCGGCGTCGGCGCAGCGCAGGTCCAGCGCGCTGCCGCCGATCTCCACCTCGACCCGGGGCACGAAGACATGGGCGAGCGGCTGCCGCGGGTCCGCCGGCCGGCCGGCCGCGGCCGGCGCGCACTCGAAGGCGGCCCAGCCGTATCCGCGCCAGTCCGTCACCGGCGCGCCGGCCAGGGCGGCGCCCAGTTCGCGTACCGCGTGACCGGTGGTGCGCGAAAAGACGCGCCGCACGCCGTTCCAGTCGGTCTCGACCTCGTGCTGGCGGACCGTCACCGAACCGAGGGAACCGCCGGCGAACCACCAGCGGCCCGCCTGCTCGTAGACGGCGTACCGGTCGAACAGGCCGGCGCGGGCCAGCCGTACGGCGGTGGCGAGCGGGTCGTACCGGCCGGCGATCCGGGTGTGCAGGTAGCGCAGCGGGGGAGGGGTGGCGCCGGTCCCGTGCGGGCCGGTCGCGGAGGGGGCGTGCGTGGTCACGTGGAAACCGTCCAGAGGTCATCGGCGGGGAAACCCGCGGTGCGACCTGGGCCGGACCGCGGAGGTCGGGGAGCGCGAAGAACGACGGAGCCCTGCAAGATAGTTAGGATAGCCTTGCCTAACCAGGGTGAGCCTAGCTAGCATCCGCCGGTGTGTCCACGTGTGATCCGCAGCCGGCACCGCACCCGGAGCCTGACGCACCGACAGCTCCCGGGGCAGTGTCCAGCCAGTCCACTCATCTCGTGAGGTGAACAGTGACGCCGAATCCAGCCGGACCGACCGTGACCGAAGGCGGCACCGCCCCGTCCCCCGCACCTGACGCGGCGGCCGGTGAACCGGGCGGCTCCCCCGACCCGTTCGGTCTGCGCCGCACCGTCGCCGACGTGCTCGGCGTCGCGCCCGAGCGGATCGGGGACGACGACAACCTCGTCGCCCTCGGCGTCGACTCGGTCAAGGTGATGACGATCTCCGCCCGGCTGCGCAGACACCGGCTGCGGGTCGGCTTCGCCCGGATGATCGAGGAGCCGACACTCCAGGCGTGGTGGCGGCTCATCGACGAGTCGGCGGGGGAGGGGCGCCCGGGGCCCACCGCGGGAGAGCCCCTGGAATCCGGCAGCGGTACGCCGCCCGGATCCGACGGCGAGAGGCAGCACCGATGACGTCGCTGGGCACCACCGGATCGCCCTGGCTGCGCACCTTCCGGGCCGCCGCACCGGACACCCCCACGCTGGTGGTCTTCCCGCACGCCGGCGGCGGAGCCGGGTTCTACCGGCCGCTGGCGCAGAGCTTCCCCGCCGGCGTCGGGGTCCGCGTGATCCAGTACCCCGGCCGCGAGGCCCGGGCCGGCGAGCCGCTCGTCGACGACATGGCCGTACTCGCCGACCAGGCCGCCACCGCGCTGCTGCCCCTGCTGAACAGGCCGCTGGCGATCCTCGGGCACAGCATGGGCGCCCTCGTCGCCTACGAGGTGACCAGGCGGCTGGAGGCCGAAGGCGCCGTCCTGGAAAGGCTGTTCGCCTCGGCGCGGCACCCTCCGGCCGCCCACCGCGGGAGCGGACACCGCAAACACCTGCTGGACGAGGAGCACTTCACCCAGATGCTCCGGGACACCGGCGGCACCCCGTCCGCGCTGCTGGACGACCCGGAGATGCGCGCATACCTGCTGCCCATCGTCCGCAACGACTACCGGCTCATCGAGACCTACGTCCCCGCGCCGGGACCCGCCCTGCGCACCGGGATCGTCTCGATCGCGGCGGCGGACGACGGCACCGTCTCGGCCGCCCAGGTGGAGGGCTGGCGCCGCGCCACCCGCGGCGACTTCGAGCACCTCACCTTCCCCGGCGGGCACTTCTACCTGCTGGAGCGGCCGGACGACCTCAGCGCGACGGTCCTGAGCCGGCTGGGGTGGGGCCCCGGCGGGAGCGGCACGCGGTAGCGGCCGGCGGGCGCCCCGGTCTTGCCGCCGGGCCCCCGCGCGGCCGTCGAGGACCGGACACATCCAACCGCACAAGGGAGTTGACTGTCGTGGGCACTGGCACACCCCTGCCGCCCGAAGCCCCGGATTCCGTCGCCGTCGTCGGTATGGCGGTCAGACTGCCGGGCGCCGACACGCCCGAGGCGTTCTGGCGCAACCTGCGCGACGGCGTCGAGTCGATCACCACCTTCACCGACGAGGAACTGACCGCGGCCGGTCTGCCCGACGCCGCCCTCAACGACCCGACGCGGGTACGGACCCGGCCCGTCATCGACGCCCCAGAACTCTTCGACGCGGCGTTCTTCGGCTACAGCCCGGGCGAGGCGGCGGTCACCGACCCGCAGCACCGGCTCTTCCTGGAGTGCGCCTGGGAGGCACTGGAATCCGCGGGGCACGACCCTCGCGGGCTCGGCGACGGCACCGCGGTGAGCGTCTTCGCCGGCACCGGCCCGGACAGCTACTTCCTGCACCACCTCCACCCGCGGCAGGCGGCGGCCGGACCCGGGGCCGGCTCCTTCCAGGACCTGCTGGGCAACAGCGGCGACTTCCTCGCCTCCCGCGTGTCGTTCAAACTCGACCTCACCGGACCGAGCGTCACCGTGCAGGCCGGCTGCTCCACCTCGCTGGTCGCCGTCCACCTGGCGGTGCAGAGCCTGCTCGGCGGTGAGTCCGACCTCGCGCTGGCCGGCGGCGCCACCCTCTACTTCCCGCAGCGGACCGGCTATCTGTACCGCCAGGGCGGGGTCAACTCGCCCGATGGCCACTGCCGTGCCTTCGACGCGCGGGCCGGCGGCACCACCCCGGGCGACGGCGTCGCGGTCCTGGCGCTGCGCCGGCTCTCCGACGCCCTGGAGGCCGGCGACCCGGTGCTGGGCCTGATCCGCGGCACCGCCGTCAACAACGACGGCGCGGCCAAGGCCGGGTTCACCGCGCCCGCGGTGGACCCGCAGAGCGACGTCGCCGCCGAGGCGCTCGCCGTGGCCCGGCTCGACCCGGCCGACATCGACTACCTGGAGGCGCACGGCACGGGCACCCCGATGGGCGACGCCCTGGAGGTCACCGCGCTCGCCGAGGGCTACGCGGGCGCCCCGGCCGGCGGCCTCCGGCTCGGCACCGCCAAGCCCAACGTCGGGGACACCTGGGCGGCGGCGGGCGCGGTCGGCCTGGTCAAGGTGCTGCTCGCGCTCGAACACGAGGAACTGCCGCCGCTGATCAACTGCACAGAACCGAATCCGGCGATCGACTTCGCGGCGAGCCCGTTCCGGCTCAACACCGGGGCGACGCCGTGGAAGCGGGGGGACCGGCCGCGCCGCGCCGCCGTCCACACCTTCGGGATCGGCGGCACCAACGCGCACGTCGTGGTCGAGGAGGCGCCGGACCTTCCCGCCGCTCCGGCGCCGGACCGTGACTGGTACGCCCTGCCGCTGTCCGCCCGCACCCCGTCCGCGCTGCGGGCCCAGGCCGCACGGCTCGCCGGGCACCTCGAACGCCACCCCGCGCTGTCCCTGCCCGGCGTCTGCCACACCCTTCTCACCGGCCGCGCCCGCTTCGGTCACCGCGCGGTGGCGCTGGCCCGCACCCGGGCCGCGGCGCTGCTCGCGCTCCGTGCGCTCGCGGACGCCGGGCCTGGCGGGGCGGCCGTCTCGGGCCCCGGCTGGACTCTCGTCCGTCCCGCCGGGTTCGGGGCCGAGTCCGGGTCTGAACCCGGGTCTGGGTCGGAGCCGCCCGGGTCCGGGTCCGGCGAGGGGTCCGCGGTGCCGGACCGGCCGGCGGGGAGCGACGGCGCCGGCGGGCCCTCGGCGCCCGGGGCGGCGGTCGAGCAGGCGCGGGGCTGGGTGGACGGCGGTACGGGGCCCGCGGCACCGGAGATTGTGCCGGCACCGCGGAAAGTCGTCCTGCCCACGTACCCGTTCGAACGGGCCAGGCACTTCGTCGAGCCGCCGCGCTTCGCCGCAGGCGGCGGTCCGCAGCCGCAGCCGCCGGCCGTCGCGGCGCACCCCCGGCCGGCGCTGGACACCCCGTACGCCCCGCCCGCCGACCGGCTGGAGGGGATGGTCACCCAGGCGTGGGGGAGCGCGCTCGGCATCGAAGGGGTGGGGCGGGACGACAGCTTCTTCGACCTGGGCGGGCACTCGCTGCTCGCCGCCCGGGTCACGACGTCGCTGCGGGCGGTGCTGCCCGTGCCGACGGACGTGACCGACCTGCTGGACGCGCCGCCGACCGCGGCCGGCCACGCCGAACGACTCAGACGGCGCCTGCTCGAGAAGCTGGGCGAACTCACCGACGAGGAGGCCGCCGCGCTGGCGGCGGAACTCGGGTAGCGCGTGTCCCCGACATGCCGCGGCCGTACCGCCGTTGGTGGCCGGCTCCGCCGTGCCGCCGAGCACGGGTGCGCCTCCGGCGGGATCTGGAAGCGGCGGGCCCACCCTGCCGGGCCCGCACCCCAGCCGCGGCCCCGCCCCGGCCGCAGACCGACCCGCCCCCCACGACGCCGGACAGCCACGGAGGTGGCCCCCATGCCGCGGAAACCTTCGTCGCCGCCGGTCGCTGCCGATGGTGGACGGGAGGCGTTCGGCACCCTCGCGGGGCGGGCCCGGCGTCCTCCAGCGGGTGGTCTCTGTGCCGGGGAAGCCTTCCGGCGACCGCCGGTTGCCGGGCCCGGGCCGGTGGTCGCCGCCGGACGGCATGGCGTCCTCGGGCGGTCGGTGGGAGGCGTTCGGCACCCCTGCGGGACCCGCGCGGGCTGTTCAGGACGGCCGCTGCGGCGGGCCCGTGCCGGTGACCGGAACCGCGGGTCCGGCGGACGTCCCGCGTCCTGCGGCCGGGCGCGGCCGGGGAGCAGATCCCGCGCGGGCCCCGCAGAGAAGGGCCCCGCAGGGAAGGGCCCCGCCCAGCACCGCCCCACGTACGGCACACCGTAGTCAACCCCCCAACGGAAGCCGGGAGATCCCATGACCGACGCCCTACCGCGGACCCGTGACACCGAGGAGTCCGCGTCCCGTACGGACGGGCTGTCCGCAGCCAAACGGCAGTTGCTGGACCGGTGGCTGGCCGGCGCGGCCAAGCCGCAGGCCATCGGCCGCCGCCCGGACACCGGCCCGGTGACCGCCACCCGCCCGCAGCGCCGGATGTGGGTCCACGCCAAGCTGCACCCCGGCACCGCCGCCTACAACATCGGGCAGGCCGTCCGGCTGACCGGCCCCCTCGACCAGGAGGCACTGCGCGCCACGCTGGCCGAACTCGTCTGCCGGCACGACGCGTTGCGCACCACCTTCACCGAAATCGACGGCCTGCCCCACCAGGTGGTCGCCGAACACGTCGAACCGCCCCTGGCCTGCGACGAGTCGGACGGGGACCGCACCAGCGAGGCCGACTGGCTCTCCGCCCTCGACACGGCCCCCTTCGACCTGAGTGCCGGCCCCCTGATCCGCTTCGGGCTCCTGCGCCACTGCGCGGACGAGCACCTGCTGATGACCGTCGTGCACCACGCGGTCGCCGACGGCCTCTCCCTCGGCATCCTGCTGCGCGAACTGCGGGAGCTGTACGCCGCGTTCAGCACCGGACGGACGAGCCCGCTGCCTGACCCGGCAGTCACCTTCGCGGACTACGCGCACTGGCGCGAGGTCCGCGAGGCGAGCCCCGAGCACGCCGAAGAGGTCGCCGCCTGGCGCCGCGCGCTGGGCGACGAACCTCCCCGCCTCGACCTGCCCACCGACCGTCCCCGGCCGGCCGTGCCCGGCTCCCGGGGCGTCTCCCACCGCTTCACGCTGGACCCGGCCGCCTGGCAGGCGGTCCGCACCCTGGCCAGGGAACACCAGGCCACCCCCTACATGGCCGCGGTCACCGCGCTGACCGCCCTCCTGCACCGCTACACCGGGCAGCAGGACATCGCCGTCGGCTCCGTCGTGCACGGCAGGGAACGCCCCGAACTCCAGGAGGCGGTGGGCTGCTTCGCCGACACCGTGGTGCTGCGCACCGCCGTGGACGGCGCCACCGCCTTCGGCGAGCTGCTGGACCGGGTCCGCGGCACCTGCCACGACGCCTACGCCCGCCAGGACGTGTCGCTCGACGTGCTCGCCGCCGAACTCCGCTGGGACCGCTCACCGGCGGCCGGCCCCGTACCGCAGGTGCTTGCCGTGATGCAGAGCCCGCCGGAGACCGCCGACTTCGCCGGGCTGCGGGCCGAACCCGTCGAGCAGGAGGTCGACTCGGCCCGCTTCGACCTGGTGCTCAACTGCTGGGAATCCGACGGCACGTTGCACGGCGCGATCACCGGCAACGCCGACCTCTACGATGCCGGCACGGTGGCCCGCTGCGCCGCCCACCTGGTCCGGCTGCTGGAGTCGGTGGCGGCCGGCGGGGCGGACACCACGGTGACCGACCTGGACATCCTGCCCGCCGAGGAGCGCGAAACGCTGCGGCGCTGGGGGCGTCCCGCCGAGGGCGACGACCCGCTGGTCCGGCGCGACCTGGCGGCCCTGATACGCGACGCCGCCCTGCGGAACCCGGCGGCCGTCGCCGTCGAGTGCGGCGCCACCACCGTGACGTACGCCGAACTCGACGCCCGCGCCGAGGCCCTGGCGGACCGGCTGCGCGGTGCGGGGGTCGGCCCCGAAACGCTTGTCGGGGTGCTGCTGGAACGCTCGGTGGAGCTGGTCGTGGCGCTGCTGGCGGTGCTCAAGGCGCGGGGCGCCTTCGTACCGCTGGAGGTCTCCTGGCCTGCCGCCCGGGTGTGGGACATCGCCGACCGGTGCGGGCTGCGGCTGGTGGTGGGGGAGGATGACGCGCAGCGGCTGCTGGCCGGGAGCGACATCGAGGTGGTGCGCCCGGGTGAAACCGGGGCACCCGCCGGGTCGGCGGCGTCCCTGCCTGCGGACGTCCAGGGCACCCCGGACACCACCCTGGCCGCCCCCGTGGACGAACCCGTCGACGAACCCGTGGACGCCCCCGTGGACGCCCCCGTGGACATGGAACGCCTCGCCTACGTGATCCACACCTCCGGCTCCACCGGCACCCCCAAGGGTGTGATGATCCGTCAGCAGGCCATCTGCAACCGGATGCTGTGGCAGATCGGCAAGCTCGGCCTCGGCGCCGACGACGCCGTCCTGCACAAGGCGCCGCTCGGCTTCGACATCTCCGTCAACGAGATCTTCCTGCCGTTGGTGGCCGGCGCCCGCCTGGTGGTCGCCGAGCCCGGCGGGGACGGCGACGTGGACCGGCTGCTGACCACGGTCGAACGCCACCGTGTCACCTTCCTCTACATCGTCGCCTCGATGCTCGACGTGCTCCTCGAACGCGACGACGCTGCCTCCCGGATCCGTTCGCTGCGCCACCTGTGGTGCGGCGGTGAGGCCCTGACCGCCGACCTGTACGGCCGGTTCCGCCGCGCCTCCGCCGCGCGGATGTACCACGGCTACGGCCCCGCCGAGACCACCATCGGCGTCAGCTGCCGGGTCTTCGAAGCCGACGAGCCGGCCGAACGCATCACCATCGGCCGGCCCAACCCCAACGCCCGCCTGTACGTGCTGGATTCGGCGTTCCGGCCGGTCCCGATCGGAGTCCGCGGTGAACTCCACGTCGGCGGGCTGCCGTTGGCGCGCGGCTATCTCAACGACCCGGAGCGCACGGCGGAGAGCTTCGTCGCCGACCCGTACGCGGACACCGACGACGGCCGGATGTACCGCACCGGCGACCTGGCCCGATTCCTGCCCGGCGGCGAGATCGAGTTCCTCGGCCGGCTCGACGACCAGGTGAAGATCCGCGGCTTCCGGGTCGAACCCGGGGAGGTCGCGGCGGTGCTGGCCCGCCATCCCCGGGTCCGGCAGTCGTCCGTCGTGGCCAGGGCCGCGGCCGGCGGAGGCCATGAGCTGATCGGCTACTGCTCGGTGACCGCCGAGCCGGCCCAGGACCCGGCGGAGGTCTCGGGCGACGGGCTGCGCGACTGGCTGGGCGGGCTGCTGCCCGCGCACGCCGTCCCCCGGGTGGTCGTGGTGCTGCCGGAGCTGCCGCTGACCACCGCGGGCAAGGTGGACCGCAAGGCGCTCGCCGCGGTACCGCTGCCCACACCGGACACCGCCGACGGGTACACCGCTCCGGCGGGCGGCACCCAGGACGGCGTCGCCAGGATCTGGGCGGAGGTGCTGGAGACCGAGAAGGTCGGCGCGCACGACAACTTCTTCGACCTCGGCGGCCACTCGCTGCTCGTCATCCGGGTGCAGACCCTGATCAGGCAGCGGCTCGGGCACGACGTGCCGCTGCTGGCCCTGTTCGGCAACGCCACCGTGGCCCGGCTGGCGGCCTACATCGAATCCGCCGCGGACTCCGGCCAGGACACCGCGGCACCGCCGGTGGGCGCCGAGTCGGACGCCCGCGCCCGCGCACTGCGCGGCCGGGAGGCACTGGCCCGCCGCAGGACGCGCCGCCCGGGACCGGCGGCGGGCGGCCAGGCACGGCAGGACGGACCCACGCCGGACCAGCCCGCCGGTCACCCCTACCCGGACGAGGAGGCCGCGCGATGACCCCCGCACCGGACGGCGCCCCCGCGGCGCGCCCGCCGCACCCCTTCCCGCTGACCGACACCCAGCAGGCGTACCTCGTCGGCCGCGGCGACCTCTACCCGCTGGGCAACGTCAGCACGCACGCCTACCTGGAACTCGAAGGCCCGCTGGACATCGGCCGGTTCGTCCGTGCCTGGCGCCTCCTGGTCGACCGGCACCCGATGCTGCGCGCGGTCATCGACCCGGACCGCCAGGAACAGCAGGTGCTGCCGGAAGTGCCCGATCCGCCGATCGAGATCGTGGACCTGCGCGACCGCCCCCCGCAGGAGACCCGCGACACTCTCGCCGAGCTGCGCGAACGGCTGTCCCACGAGGTACGGCCCGCCGACCGCTGGCCGCTGTTCTCCGTCGCGGTCTGCCTGCTCGGCGACGGCATCTGCCGGGTGCACATCGGCTTCGACGGGCTGACCGTCGACTGGGCCAGCTGGCATGTGATGTACCGGGACCTGTCCGCCTACTACGAAGACCCGGACACCCCGCTGCCCGGGCTTCCCGCCACCTTCGAGGAGTATCTGGCGGCGGCCGCCGACGGCGGCGACGCCGAACAGACCGGCGAGGCCGAGGAGTTCTGGCGCAAACGGCTCTCCGTCCTGCCCGACGCCCCCGACCTGCCGCTGCGCACCGACCCCGGCTCCGTCCAGCGGCCCCGCTTCGTCCGCCGCGAGGCCGTACTGGACCGCGACACCTGGACCCGGCTGCGGCAGCGCGCGGCGAAGGCCGGCCTGACCCCGACCGGGGTGGTGCTTGCGGCCTACGCGGAGGTGATCGCCCGCTGGAGCACCACGGACCGCTTCACCCTCAACGTACCGAGCATGAACCGGGAACCGCTGGTGCCAGGGGTCGCCGACCTGGTCGGCGAATTCGCCTCCTTCACCCTCGTCGAGGCCGACCACAGCGGCCCCGGCACCTTCACCGCACGGGCCAGGGCGCTCCAACGCCGCCTGCTGGAAGGTCTGGAACACCGGGAACTGAGCGGCGTACGCCTGCTGCGTGAGCTGACCCGGGCCCGGGACGGCGAGCAGGCCCGGATGCCGGTCGTCCTGACCAGCACACTGGCCCTCGGCGCGGCCGAGCCCCACGCGCTGGAGCGTGCCCTCACCCACGTCCACGGCATCACCCAGACCCCCCAGGTCCACCTCGACGCCCAGGTGGAGGAGCGGCGCGGCGCACTCGCCTGCAACTGGGACGCGGTGGAGGAACTCTTCGCGCCCGGTGTGCTGGACGCCATGTTCGGCGCCTGGACCACGCTGCTCACCCGGCTCGCCGACGACCCGGCCGTCTGGGACCTGGACGACGCCGTACCGCTGCCTCCCGGGCAACTGGCCCGCAGGCAGGCGGCGCAGGGCCGGACCAGGCCGATCCCCGGCGAACTGGTGCAGGACGCGTTCCTGCGGCAGGCCGCCGCCCGCCCGGACGCGCCGGCCCTGGTCAGCCCGGCCGGCACCCTCGGCTACGGCGCGCTGCTCGACCGCGCGGCGGCCCTCGCCCACGTGCTGCGCGAACAGCCCGGCACGGATCCGGGCGCCCTCGTCGCGCTGCTCTTCGACAAGGGCGAGGACCAGGTGGTGGCGGCGCTCGCGGTGCTCCTCGCGGGCTGCGCGTACGTGCCGCTCGACCCGGAGGCGCCGGCCGGGCGGCTCCGGACGCTGCTCGGCGCGGCGGGTGCGGCCGTGGTGCTCACCCACGCACCGCTGGCCGGCGCGGTGCCGGCCGGCCCCTGGCGGGTGCTGCGGACGGACGGCGAGGCCGCCGGGCGGCCCGCGGTGGCGGGGCCGCCGGCGCCGGCGCGCGGACCGGGCGACCTGGCCTATGTGCTGTTCACCTCCGGCACGACCGGCACCCCGAAAGGCGTGATGATCGAGCACCGCGGGGTGGTGAACTGCCTGCGGGAGACGGTGGAACGCTTCGGGATCGGGCCCGGGGACCGCTGCCTCGGGCTGACCGCACTCCACCACGACATGTCGCTCTTCGACGTCTTCGGCGTGCTCGGCGCCGGCGGCACCCTCGTCCTGCCGGACGCGGCCCGCCGCACCGACCCCGCGCACTGGCTGGAACTGATCGGCGCCCACCGGGTGACCCTGTGGAACTCGGTACCGGCGATGATGGAGATGCTGCTCGACCGGCTGGCCGACACGGGCACCCAAGGCCCCAGCACGCTGCGGCTCGCCTTCCTCGGCGGCGACTGGATCCCGCTGCGCACCGTCGCGGAGCTGGCCGGGCGGCTTCCCGCGGCCCGGCTGGTCTCGGTCGGCGGTCCGACCGAGACCACGCTGTGGAACATCTGGTACCCGGTGGAGCGGGCCGACCCCCAGTGGCGCTCCGTGCCCTACGGCACGCCGCTGGCCAACACCAGCTATTACGTGCTCGATCCGGCGCTGCGGGACCGCCCCGACGGCGTCACCGGTGAGCTGTACTGCGCGGGGCCCGGGCTCGCCCGCGGTTACCTCGGTGACCCGGAGGCCACCGCCGCCGCGTTCGTCACCCACCCGCGGACCGGTGAACGGCTCTACCGCACCGGGGACCTCGGACGGTACGGCACCGACGGAGTGATCGAGTTCGTGGGCCGCCGCGACGGCCAGGTGCAGATCGCCGGGCGCCGGGTGGAGCCCGCCGAGGTGGAGGCGGCCCTCGCGGCGCATCCCGCGGTCGCGCGGGCCGTCGTGGTGGCGGTACGGCGCGACGGACTGGCCGGCCACCGCGGGCTGGCCGCGTTCGTCGTCCCGCGACGCGGCGGGCCGGTGCCCGAAGCGGACGAACTGCGGGCCCACCTCGGTGCGTTGCTGCCCGGGCACATGGTGCCTGGCAGCCTCACCGTGCGGGAGAGCCTGCCACTGACCCGCAACGGCAAGCTCGACCGTGAGGCGCTGGAACGCACCGCCGCGGCGGCGCCGATACCGGCGCCCGAGGGGGCGGAGGACACCGGGGACCCGCTGGTCGAACTCCTCGCCAGGACCTGGGCCGCCGCGCTCGGCCTGCCCCGGGTGGGCCCGCGCGACAACTTCTTCGCCCTCGGCGGCGACTCCCTGGTCGGCGCCCGCATCCTCGCCCGGCTCCACGAGGTCTTCCCCGACGAGGAGCTCTCGCCCCGCGCCCTGATGGCGACCTCGGACGTGGCCGGCATGGCCGCCGTCCTCACCCGGGAGGAGGTCCAGCCCGGCCGGATGGCGGAGATCGCCGCCGTCCACCTGTACGTGGCGGACCTGAGCCCGGACCGGATCGACGAGGAACTGTCCGCCACACCGTCGGAGGTGGCGTCATGACCCGGCCCGCACGGCCAACGCGCCAGACCGCCACCCTCACTGAGCCCGGCCGGGACGCGGACCCCGTCCGCCGGCTGGTCGCCAACCGCGCCGGGCCGGTTGTCCGCCGAGCCCGGGGTGGTGGCGGGCGTGCGGGGTCGTCTGCGGGGCCGGGGCAGGGCGCGGAGGGCGGGTGGTGAGCGGGGAGGGGATGACACCGGAGGAGCGCAGGCGCGAACTGCTGCGCCGGACGCTGGCCGCCCGGGGGCTGGCAGCCGCCGCCCCGGCCGCTCCCGCCGTGCCAGGGGGATCACGGCTGCCCGCGCCGCTGTCGCACGCGCAGCGCCGTATGTGGTTCCTGCACCGGCTGGCGCCGGGCGATCCCGCCTACCACCTGACCGTCGGGGTCCGGCTGGACGGCGAACTGGACGCCGGGCGGCTGCGGCAGGCGTTCGAGACCGCGGCCGGCCGGCACGAGGTGCTGCGGACGCTCTACCGCGGCGAACCGCAGGGCGACCCCGTGCAGGTCGCCGCCCCGGCGGCGGCCCGTGTCCCGTTCGAGGTGCGCGACCTGCCCTCCGGCGACCCCGGCGCGGTGGTACGCGCCTGGTCCGACGTGCCGTTCGACCTCGCCGCCGACCTGCCGCTGCGCCTGCTGCTGCTCCGCCGCGGACCGGCCGAGCACCTGCTGTTCCTGACCATCCACCACATCGCCTGCGACGACCTGTCCTGGGAGATCCTGCTCGGCGACGTGTCCGCCGCCTACCGGGACCGGCCGTGCCGCCCGCTCACCCGCCAGTACGCGGACTTCGCGCGCTGGGAGGCCGCCCAGCCGCGCGGCGCCGCCTTCGAACGCTCCCGCGGCTACTGGCGGCACCTGCTCGCCGGCCCCGGCGGCGCCGTCCGCCTGCCCGCCGACCAGCCGCGCCCGGGCCGCCCGCCCGGCCACGGGGTACGGCGCCGCGCCACGGTCTCCCGGGCCGCCGCCGAAGGCATCAGGGCGCTGGCCCGCAGCGAGCAGGCATCGCCCTACATGGTCCTGCTCGCCGCCGCCGCCCTGCTGCTGCGCCGGTACGGCTCCACCGGGCACATCCCCTTCGGCACGCCCGTGGTCCGCCGGCCCCGCCCCGAATTCGAGCCGGTGATCGGCAACTTCGGCAACGTCATGGTGCTGCCGGTCGACGTGGGGCCGCCCGGCACGGACCTCGGACTGCCCGAACTGATCGCACGGGTCAGGGAGGTGTGCACCGAGGCGTACGCGCACCAGGACGTGCCCTTCGAGACCGTCGTGGAGGACGCCCGCCCCGACCGGGGCGGCGGCACACCGCGGCTGTTCGACGTGATGTTCTCCCACCGGTCGAGCCTGCTGCGCGGCCTCGACCTGCCCGGCGTGCGCTGCGCCGAATACCCGCTCGACCCCGGCACCTCCCGCTTCGACCTCGTCCTGGACGTGGCCGACGACGCGGACGGCGGCAGCGGGATGACCGTCACGGTCACCGCCCGCACCGACATGTTCACCGCCTCCACCACCCAGCACCTCGCCGACCGGTTCGCCGCCCTCATCGAGGAGCAGACAGCCGCGCCGGCCGGTGCCCCGGCGCACTCCGGACGGTCCGCGCGCCCCGAGGGCCCGCCGCGCCCCGCCGGCGCCGACCGCCCACCACGGCCGAGTCAGGAAGAGACCTCACCCATGTCACAGGAAACCCCCGCCGCCACCCCTGATCCCGGACCCGACTACGACCCCGACCTCGACATCGCCATCGTCGGCATGGCGGGTCGCTTCCCCGGCGCGCCGACCCTGGAGGGCTTCTGGGACGTGCTCGCCGAAGGCCGGGAGACCACCGTGCCCTTCACCGACGAGGAGTTCGTCGCGGCCGGCCACGACCCGCGCGAGCTGGACGACCCGGGCCTGGTCAAGGTCGAGGCGGCGGTGGAGGGCATCGACCTGTTCGACGCCGCCTTCTTCGGCTACCGGCCCACCGAGGCCGAACTCCTCGACCCGCAGCAGCGGTTGTTCCTGGAGTGCGCCCACCACGCCCTGGAACAGGCCGGTTGCGCCCCGCGCGAGTACCCGGGGCTGATCGGTGTGTACGCGGGCGCCGGCCAGAGCCGCTACTTCCTCAACCAGGTGCACCCGCACATCGCCGGCGCCCCCAACTCGATGGCGCTGCTGCCCGCGGTCTCGGCGAACTCGCCCAGCTCCTTCGCGACCCGGGTCTGCTACGAACTCGGCCTGACCGGCCCCGGCATCACCGTGGCGACCGCCTGCTCCACCTCCCTGGTGGCTCTCCACCTGGCCTGCCGGGACCTGCTGGACCACCAGTGCGACGTGGCGCTGGCCGGCGGCGCCTCCCTCAACCCCTCGCCGAAGATGGGCTATCACTATCTGCCGGACGGCCCGCTCTCCCCCGACGGGCGCTGCCGCTCCTTCGACGCCGCCGCCGCCGGCATGTTCCCCGGCGACGGGGTCGGCGTCGTCGTCCTGAAGCGGCTGGCCGACGCCCTCGCCGACGGCGACACCATCCGCGCGGTGGTCAAGGGCTCCGCGGTCAACAACGACGGCGACCGCAAGGCCGGCTTCTCCGCGCCCAGCGCGGAAGGCCAGACCGAGGTCATCCTCGCCGCACACGCGGCGGCCGGCGTCGAGGCGGGCTCCATCTCGTACGTCGAGGCACACGGCACCGGCACCCCCGTCGGCGATCCCATCGAACTCCAGGCACTCATCGACGCGTTCGCCACCGACCCCGGCACCGCCGACCGCCCCGGATTCTGCGCCATCGGCTCGGTCAAGACCAACATCGGGCACCTCGACGCCGCCGCAGGAGTGGCCGGGGTGATCAAGACGGTGCTCGCCCTGGAGCACGAACTCATCCCGCCCAGCCTGCACTTCGAGCGGCCCAACCCGCTGATCCCGCTGAACGGCGGCCCGTTCCGGGTCGCCACCGGCCGCACACCCTGGCAGCGCACCCCCGGCGTCCCGCGCCGGGCCGGGGTCAGCGCCTTCGGCATCGGCGGCACCAACGCGCATGTGATCCTCCAGGAGGCCCCGGCCCTGGCCGCCCTCCGCACCGGCGGCGACCCGGCCACCGACTCCCGCCACCACCTGGTGACCGTCTCCGCCAAGTCCCCCCAGGCGCTGGCCGAAGGAGCCGCCGCGCTGGCCGGCCACCTCGACGCCCACCCCTGGCTGGAGGTGCGCGACGTCGCCCACACCCTCCGCTCCGGGCGGGCCGAGTTCCCCTACCGCCGTGCGGTCTCCGCCGCCGACCCGCGGGGCGCGGCGCGGGCACTGCGCGGCAACGGCGGCAGCACCGGTGAGGCGGCCGAGAGCAGACCGGTGGCCTTCCTGCTGCCCGGCGGCGGCACCCAGTTCGCCGGCATGGGCGCCGGGCTCTACGACTCGGAACCCGTCTTCCGTGCCGAACTCGACCGCTGCGCCGCGATCATGGCCGGCCACGGGCGGGACCTGCACGCCGAACTCGCCCACGACGGCGGCGGATTCCCCGGCGTGGTCGCCACCGGCTACGCGGTCGCCCGCCAGTTGGAGGCGTACGGGGTCCGGCCGGCCGCGCTGCTCGGCCACAGCCTGGGGGAGTACACCGCCGCCTGCCTGGCCGGCGTCATCTCCCTGGCCGACGTGCTGCCCCTGGTGGCGGAACGGGAACGGCTGATGCTGCGGGCCGGCGGCGCGACCATCAGCGTGCTGCTCGGCGCCGACCAGGTGCGGCGCCTGCTGACCGGCGGCCTCGGCATCGCCTCGGTCAACGGACCGCTGCACTGCTCGGTCTCCGGACCGGTCGCCGAGATCGAGGAACTGGAGGCCCGGCTCACCGACCAGGGCGTGGACCACTCCCGGCTCCGCCTGGCCACCGCCGTCCACTCCGCGCTGCTGGAGTCCATCCTGCCGGAGTACGCCGCCGCTCTCGGCCGGGTCACCCTGCACGAGCCCCGGGTCCCGGTGATCTCCAACCTCACCGCGGCCCCGCTCACCCCCGAGCAGGCCACCGACCCCGGTTACTGGCTGCGGCACACCCGGGAGACCGTACGGTTCGCCGACGGCCTCACCACCCTGCACGGCGCGGGCCGCCCGGTACTGGTCGAGATCGGCCCCAGCCGCGGGCTGACCCGGCTGGCCGGGCTCCAACTGGGCCGCGAGGCCACCGCCGTACCGGCCATGCGGCACCCGCGGGACGGCTACGGCGACAGCGAGGCCCTGGTGACCGCGCTCGGCGCGGTGTGGACGGCCGGCGGCACCATCGGCAGGCACGCCCCCTACGACGAACACCCGCGCCGCCGGGTGCCGTTGCCCGGTTACGCCTTCCAGCGCCGCCGCTACTGGGTCGACCCGCCCCGGCCCGCCGCCGATACCGGCACCTACCTCGTACCGGACGGCCTGCGCGACCCGGCCTTCGCCCGCGCGCTGGAGCTGGCCGCCACTGGCAGCCGGCTGCTGGTCACCGACCCGGCCGAAGCGCCCGCGGGACCGCGGGCGGCGGTCGCGCACATCGACCCGGTGCGGGAGGCCGGCCTGCTCACCGAGGACGACGAACTGCTGCGCAGCCGAATCACCGTGACACACACCCCGGCCGACCTCCAGCGCGACCTGGACCGGCTGTGCGCCCGGTACACCCTGCGCTTCCTGCACGACGCCGGGGTACGAACCGCTCCCGGCAGCGCCACCACCGCCGACGCCGTGGCCGGCACCGTCGGCGTCGTCCCGGGCTACCGGCCGTTCCTGGACGCCATGCTGGCCGTCCTGGCGGAGGACGGCCACCTGGTGCGCGACAAGACCGGCGGTGTGACCTTCCGCGCCGTACCCGGCGAGCCCGGTGACCTCGGCGCGGCACCCGGCATCGACGCTCTGCGGGCCGCCCTGCTGGCCCGCCACCCCGACCGCGCCGGCGAACTGGAACTGCTGGACCGCTGCGCCGCCCGCTACCCCGAGGTGTTCACCGGGGCCGTGGAAGGCCACCAGGTGCTGCTCCCGGACGGCGCGGACGACATCTCGCAGGACGTGGTGGACCAGCGCGTCGGCACCAGCGACGTGGCCGTGCACACCCGGCTCGTCGCCCAGGCGGTCGCCCGGCTGGCCCGGGAGGCCGAGGGCGGCCGGCTGCGCGTGCTGGAGGTCGGCGCCGGACGCGGTTACCTCACCTGGGACGTGGTCGACGCCCTCAAGGGCATCCCGGGCGTCGAATACCACTTCACCGACCTCGGCAGATCCTTCGTCCTGGCCGGCCAGCGCACCGCCGCCGACAAGGACGTGGACTTCATGCGGTTCGGGGTGCTCGACATCTCCGAGGACCCCGAACCGCAGGGCTACCCCGCCGGCGGATTCGACGTGGTCCTCGCCTTCAACGTGCTGCACGCCACCCCCGACCTGCACCGGACCGTGGGACACGTGCGGTCGCTGCTCGGCGACGGCGGGTGGCTGTTCCTGCTGGAGGCCACCCAGCAGCGCCGCCCGTCGATGATGACGGCCGGCCTCTTCGCCGGCTGGTGGTACTTCGCCGACGACCTGCGCGAACACTCCCCGCTGCTGCCGCCGGCCGGCTGGCGCGCCCTGCTCGGCGCTGAAGGATACGACCCGATACGGGTCTACCCGCAGGACGCCGGCCGGCTGCGCGAGGCCGACCACGCGCTGCTCGTCGCCCGCCGGGCGACGGCCGACGGGACCGATGAACGCACCGCGCGCATACGGCAGTTGGAAGCGGCCGGCGGAAGCGTCGAGATCCTGCCCCGGCAGACCGCCACCGCCCTGGGCGGCGCGCTGGACGCGCTGCCGGGTGTCGAGGGCCCGCTGGTACTCAAACTCGTCGACAGCCCAGGCCGGCCGGCCCCGCAGACCGCCACCGGCACCGGCACCGACGAACCCGAGCCGCCCTCCGGCGGGCTGTACGGAGGCGGCTCCGCCTTCAACCAGCGGCCGGACCTCGGCACCCCGTACACCGAGCCGCGCACCGACCTGGAACGGACGGTGGCCCGCACCTGGCAGGCCGTCCTCGGCATCGACCGCGTCGGGGCGCACGACGACTTCTTCGACCTCGGCGGCGAATCACTGCTGGCCATGCAACTGGTCACCCGGCTGCGCGAACAGCTCGGGGTCGCGCTGTCCGTCCGCGCGTTCTTCGACGCGGGCAACCCGACCGTCGCCGTCCTGGCCGGACTGATCGAGGAGTCCCGCAGGACCGGCGCCCCCGCCACCGCGGCCATCGCGCCCAGCGCGCGCCGCGCCGCGGCCCGCACCACCGTGGAGGACTGACGATGCCGTCCGCGCCCGCCCCTTTGGAGTTCCCGGCCTCCTACGACCAGGAACGCATGTGGTTCTTCCACCGCCTCGACCCCGGCAACCCGTCCTACAACGTGCCGCTCGTGCTGCGGCTGCGCGGGCCGCTGGACCCCGCGCGGCTGGCCCGCGCCCTGGACCGGGTGGTGGCCCGCCATGAGATCCTGCGCACCACGTACGCCGCAGGCCCGGACGGCACACTCGGGCAGTTCGTGCACGAGCGGCTCTCCGTACCGCTCGGCGTCCACGCCCTGGACGGCCCGCCGGCGGAACCGGCGGAACGGGACCCCCGGGTCCGGGCGCACCTGCGTGAGGTGGTCCGCACACCGTTCGACCTCACCGCTGGACCGCCGGTACGAGCCCGGCTGCTGCGGCTGGCGGCCGACGACCACCTCCTGGTGTTCTGCCTCCACCACATCGCCACCGACGGCTGGTCGCTCGGCCTGCTCGTCCGCGAACTCGACGCCTTCTACCGGGCGGACGGCGAAGGACGCCCGGCCGGACTGCCCGAACTCCCCATCCAGTACGCCGACTACGCGGAGTGGCAGCGCGCCACCCTGACCCCGGAAGCACTCGCCGCCCGGCTCGACCACTGGCGCGAGGTGCTCGGCGCACGCCCCCCGCGGCTCGCCCTGCCCACCGACCGTCCGCGCCCGGCCCGGCCGTCGTTCCACGGCGCCCGGCTGGACTTCGAACTGCCGCCCGGGACGTACCGGAACCTGCGGGACCTGGCCGGGCGGCACGGCGTCACGCTCCACATGACCCTGCTGGCCGCCTGGAACGCGCTGCTGCACCGCTACGGCGCCGGCGAGCGGATCGTCGTCGGCACCCTGCTGGCGAACCGCGACAATGCCCAACTCGCCCCGCTCATGGGCCTGTTCGTCAACACCCTGCCGGTCAGGGTCGATGTGACCGGCGAGCTGTCGTTCACTGACCTGCTGGCCCGGGTACGCGCCGCGTCGCTCGACGTGCTGGCCCACCAGGACACCCCCGTCGACGGCATCGTCCGCGCGCTCGGCGCGGCCCGCGACGGCGGCGGCAACCCGCTGTTCCAGGTGCTGTTCGCACTGCAGAACTTCGCCGACCAGCGGCTCGAACTCGGCGGCCTGCACGTCGAACGCCTCGACGACGAGGAGGAGTCCACCCGCTTCGACCTCGAACTGCACGTGTGGGAGCACCCGGACCGGCTGCGCGGATCGCTCGTCTTCGACACGGACCTGTTCGACCGGGCCACCGCCGAACGCCTGGTGACCCACTACCGCGCCCTGCTGGAAGCGGCGGTGCGCGACCCCGCGGCCCGGCTGAGCGCACTGCCGCTGCGCACCGCGGGCGCCGAGCGGGCCCTGCGCGAACGACTCGGTGAGCAGGGCGCGTTGGTGGTGCTCGACGCCGGCGGACAGGTGCCGCCCGAGGGCGTTCCCGGCGACGTGTGGACCACCGAGGGCGTGCGCACCGGGCAGCGCGGGCTGGTACGGGCCGACGGCACGGTCCGGGTGCTCGCCGGTGTCGGCCCGGACGGCGGTGTGCCCCGCGTCGCCCAGGCCGGCGGGCGATCGGTCGCCCTGCCGGACCTGGAGGAGGACCTGCTGCGGAGCGCGCCGGGCCTCGCGGACGTCGCCGTCGTGCCGCGCGTCCCGGCCGGCGCCCCCGACAGCGACGCGGAACTCGTCGCCTTCGCCGTCCCGGCCGGCCCGCTCGACCTCGCAGACCTGGCCGCCCGCCTGCCCGCCCCCGGCTCCGTCGTGCCCGTCTCCCGCCTTCCGCTGACGCCCGACGGGGAGCCGGACCTGCCCGAACTCCTCCGCCTCCCGGTCTGCGACCAGGCGGAGGCCCACCGGCTGGAACAGCGTCTCCGCGCCGAGCACCCGGGCGAGCCGGTCGCCGTCCTCACCACCGCGGTCACCCCTTCCGGGCCGCAGCGGGTGCCGGTGCCGGTGCCCGTGCGGGAAGCGGCGCCCGGCGGTGCGGAACCCGCCGCCGGCCCGCCGCCCGCTCATGATCGGCCGGTCCCCGAAGCCGCCGGCCCCGGGGCCCGCCCCGCACTCGTCGACGGCGGACCACCCACCGCGACCGGCGACCGTACGCTCGTCGACACTCTGCTGCGGGTCGCCGCCTCGGGCACCGGCGACTTCGTCACGGTCGGCGGTGACGGGGACGAAGTCCGGCTCACCTACGCCGAGTTGCTGGACCGGGCGCTGCGCGCCCTGACCGGACTGCGGGAGCTGGGGCTGGGCGCAGGCGACCGGGTCCTTGTGCAACTGGAGGACCACGCCGACTTCGTGACCGTGCTGTGGGCCTGCCTGCTCGGCGGACAGGTGGCCGTACCGCTGGCCGTCCCCGGCGACTACCACGCCCGCGACGCCGCCACCGACCGGCTGCACGGGTCCTGGGACCTCCTCGGCCGCCCGCTGGTCGTCACCGCCGCCGGGCGGCTCGCCGAACTGCGGGAAGCCGCCACCGCGCGGGACTGGCCGGGGCTGCGGGCGGCCGGCGCCGAGGATCTGCTGGCGGGCGCCCCGGCCGAGCCGCGTACCGCGGACCCGGACGACCCGGTGCTCTTCATGCTCACCTCCGGAAGCACCGGCCGGCCCAAGGCGGTGGTGCTCCGGCACCGCAACGTGCTGGCCCGCTGCGCGGCCACCGCCGCCGTCAACGGACTCGGTGCGGACGAGGTGACGTTCAACTTCCTGCCGCTGGACCACGTCGGCGGCGTGGTGATGTTCCACCTGCGGGACGTCTTCCTCGGCTGCCGGCAGGTGCACGCCCCCACCCGCTGGGTGCTCCAGGACCCGCTGCGCTGGCTGGACACCGCGGACCGCTTCCGCGCCACCGTCACCTGGGCGCCCAACTTCGCCTTCGGCCTGGTCAACGACCGCGCCGCGGAACTCGTCCGGCGCGGCGCCGGATGGGACCTGTCCCCGCTGCGGTTCGTGATGAACGCCGGCGAGGCGATCGTCGCCAGGACCGCCCGCCGCTGGCTGCGGCTGCTCACCCCGTACGGCCTGCCGCCGACCGCGCTGCGCCCCGCCTGGGGCATGTCGGAGACCTCCTCCGCGATGGTCTACTCCGACCGCTTCCGGCAGGAGACCACCACCGACGACGACGCGTTCGTCGAGGTCGGCGCCCCGCTGCCGGGCTGCGCGATACGGATCGTGGCAGGCGCACCGGACGACGCAGACGAGCCGCGGGTGCTCGCCGAGGGTGAGACCGGCCGGCTCCAGGTCCGCGGCGCCACCGTCACCACCGGCTACCACGCCGCCCCCGAGCAGAACGCCGCCGCCTTCACCCGCGACGGCTGGTTCGACACCGGCGACCTCGGGCGGATCCGGGACGGCCGGCTCACCCTCACCGGGCGCGCCAAGGACGTCGTCATCCTCAACGGTGTCAACTACCACAGCCACGAGATCGAGTCGGCGGTCGAGGAACTCGACTGCGTGGAGCCCTCCTTCACCGCGGCCGTCGCGGTGCGGGCCGGCGCCACGGCCACCACCGACGAACTGGCGGTCTTCTTCCACCCGCGGGGCGCCGCCGACCCCGGGGAGGCCGCCCGCCGGGTCCGGCAGGCGGTGCGCGACCGCGTCGGCGTCAACCCCCGGTATGTGCTCGCGGTCGACCGGGCGGAGATTCCCAAGACCGAGATCGGCAAGATCCAGCGCACCGCCCTGAAGGTCCGCTTCGAGGCCGGCGCCTTCACCGCGCCCGCCGACAGCGCCACCGTCCCCGACCACTTCCACCGCCCGGCCTGGATTCCCCGCGCCCTCCCTCCGGCCCCGCTCGAACCCCCGCCCGGCGGCGCCGTGCTGATCCTGCCCGACCCGGGGGGCGTGGCCGAACTGCTGGCCCGCGCCCTGGAGGAAGCCGGAAGGAGCCCCGTCCTGCTCGCAGATGCCGCAGACGCCGGGGGCGGAGCCGCCGGGGCCACCAGAGCTGCCGGAGCCGCCGCCCCCGGCAGCCGGCCCGCCACCGTGGTCGACCTGCGCGCGTACGGCGGGCCGGCCGACATCGACCCCGCGGCGGCCCGCGCCGAACTGCACGGACTGCTCGGCCTGGCCGGCGCGGCCGCCGGGGCGAGCGCCGTGTACGTGGTCACCAGCCACGCCCAGTGCGTCCTGCCGCAGGACCCGCCCGCATACGAACGGGCGCCGCTCGCGGGGGTGGTGGCCACCCTCGGACACGAACGGACCGACTCCCGGGTCGTCCACCTGGACATCCCGCCGGTTGACCCGGCGGAAACCGTACGGGTGCTGTGCGCCGAACTCGCCCGGCTGCCACGGGAACGCGCGGTCGCCCACCGCGAGGGGCGCCGACTGGTCCGCCGGCTCGCACCCGCCGCACCGGCGGCCCGGCCGGTCACCATCCGGCCCGGCGGCCGGTATCTGGTCACCGGCGGGTCGGGCGGTGTCGGCCGGCTGCTGGTGGCGGAACTGACCGGCACCTACGCCGCCCAGGTGCTGTGCGTGGGCCGTACCGCTCCGCCGCCGGAAGGCGGCGACCCGCGGGCGGAGTACGCGGTCGCCGACCTCCGGGACGCCGAGGACGTCGGCCGCGTGCTGCGCGACGCCGAAAGCCGCTGGGGCGCGCCGCTGGACGGGGTCTTCCACCTGGCCGGCAGTTACCGCGAGGTCCCGCTCGACCGGTGCACGGCCGGCGACCTGGACGAGGCGCTGTCGGCCAAGACCGAGGGCGCCCGGGTCCTGCACCGCCTGCTGCGGGACCGGCCGGGAACACTCGTGGTCTCCTTCTCCTCGGTGAACGGTTTCTTCGGCGGCGCCTCGGTCGCCGGATACGCCGCCGCCAACGCGTTCCTCGACGCCCTCGCGGTCCACCAGCGGCAGGCGTACGGCCTGGACGCGTACAGCCTGGCGTGGACCATGTGGGACGAGACCGGGATGAGCGCGGGCTACCCGCTCAAGCAGCTGACCGAGGCGCGCGGCTACCGCGTCCTGCCGCCGCACGAGGCGCTGGCGTCGCTGGCCGTGGCGCTGGAACGGGGCGCCCCGCACCAGTTGGTCGGCCTGGACCCGGTACGGCCCTGGGTCGCCGCGCAGTCGGCAGGACCGGTGCAAGCGCTCCAGGAACTGACCGTGTACGGCACCTCGGAGAGGACGGCCGGCGAGCCCTGGTGCGACCGGTTCGGTACCCCGCTCGCCCACCGCCGGGTGGTCCTCGGTGAACTGCCGGTGGACCCGGCCACCGGGGAGGTGCGGCGGGACCTGCTGACCGGGGCCGGCACGCCCGCCGCCGCCGACGGTGAGCCCCTGCCGGGACTGGAGGAGGTCATCGCCGCCACCTGGGCGGAGGTGCTGGGGGTGCCGCACATCACCCGCGGCGCCAACTTCTTCGACCTGGGCGGCGGATCGCTCCAGGCGACCCGGGTGCACGGCCTGCTCCAGGAACGGCTGGGCCGCGAACTGGCGATGGTCGAACTGTTCCGCCGCCCCACCGTCCACGCCTTGGCCGAGGCGCTGGAACCGGCCGGCACCGCCGCCCCCGCGGCAGGAGGCCGGGGCCGGTCACGCGCCGAGCGCCGGCTGCGGGCGGGGGCGGCTCGCCGGAACTGACGGCGGTACGGAAAAGGGGGGTGCCCGGGACAATGGTCCCGGGCACCCCCCTTGCTCGGGCGGCGGGTCAGCCGGAGACCTTCGCGAAGGCCGGCGCGAGCTGGTCCAGTACCCACGGCAGGCCCAGCGTCGAGGGATTGCGCAGCAGCGTGATCGTGGTCAGGTCCACCACCTGGAAGGTGTGCCCGGAGGCCGCCGACTTCATCAGCGCCGACTCGCCGATCTGCTTCTCCAGACCCGGCGTCTGGTACGCACTGATCATCAGGTCGGCGGAGAGCACGTCGAGCCGCTCCTGGCTCACGGTGCCGACACCGGCGCTGTTCTTGGCCAGGTCGGTGAGCTTGGGCGCCTGCTTGAGCCCGAGGGACTGCAGGAAGCCCACCGCGAAGTCGTGCGGCGAGGACAGGGTCACGATCTGGTCGGCAGCGGCGGTGTACGTGACGCTGAAGGTCTTGCCGGACAGGCCCGGGTACTTGGCCTTGGTCGAGGCGACCGCGTCCTGCGCCTGCTTGATCGCCTGGTCGGACTCGGCCTGGCGGCCCAGCGCCTTGCCGATCAGCCGCTGGCGGTCCTCCCACGAGTCGGTGGCGGCCGAGGTCAGCGGCGCCACGGTCGGCGCGATCTGCGACAGCTTGCCGTAGTTGTCCTTCGCGGTGTAGTCACCGGTGTCCAGGATCAGGTCGGGCTTGAGAGCGGCGATCTTCTCGAACGGCAGCGCGCTGATCGTGGAGACCAGTTCGGTGTCCTTGGTCAGCTTCCCCTGCAGCCAGGGGTAACCGCCGTCGGCGGTGAAGACGTTCTTCGGCGCCAGCACCGGGACGACACCCGCCGCCAGCGACGCGTCGAGGTCCACAGAACTGAGCACGACGACCCGCTTGGGCGCGGCCGGGATGCTGACGCTGCCGAGCGAGTCCTTGACGGTGAGCGGGAAGCCGGACGACGAGGCCGCGGTGGTGGCCGCCGGGGTGGTGGCCCCGGCCTTGCCGTCGTCGTGCGAGTCCGAGCCGCACGCGCTCACGGCGAGCAGCATCCCGGAGACGGCCGCCGCGGCGGCGAGAAGGCGGAACGGGCGTCTGATGGTGCGCAACACGGGTCCTCCGGTCGAGGTGGTACGAGCGAGGTGAACAGATCCGCGGGCGTCGCCGCCGCGGTGCGGGGGGTCAGGGGGACGGCTGCCGCCGGGTGCGGCGGATACGCGGCCGTCGTCGGGTGGGTGATGTCAGTACGCCGTCCGGCCGGTCGGTGGACGCGGCGGCCTGATGCGGGGATCGCACGGGTCGCACGGGTGGTGCGCGGCGTCGGGCGCCGCCCCGGTCCTGCCGGTGTGGTGGTTCATCCGCCGGCCCGCGTCACGTACTGTCGTGCCGGGCCGGCGCGGACAGCCCCCGCACGGCCACGGCGCCGAAGACGGCCACCATGCCGACCGTCCAGGCGAGCACACCGAGCAGCGGGCCGGCGATCGCGCCGCCGCCTGCCAGGCCCCGCATCGCGTCCGCGCCGCAGCTCATCGGCAGCGCACGGACCAGGGGACGCAGCGCGCCGGGGTAGGAGTCGAGCGGCGCGAACCCGGTGTTGAAGAAGAGCATCAGCGTGAAGAGCATCGACAGACCGCTCAGCGCCGCGACACTGCGCGCGTGCGCGGCCACCGCGCACACCAGCGCGGAGAAGCCGAAGCCGAGCAGCACCGGGACCGCCACGAACAGCGGCAGCGCCGCCGCGCCCGCGCCGCCCGCCGCCCTGAACCCCAGCGCGTAGCCGACCGCGAGGAACACCACGGCGGTCACCAGCGCCCGTACCAGCTCCGCCTCCAGCCGCCCGATCAGCAGCGACGAGCGGTGCACCGGCATGGCCCGGAACCGGTCGAGCAGGCCCGAGCGCCGCTCCAGCACCAGCGAGGCACCGCTGCCCACCCCGCCGAACACCGTGCCGACCAGGGTGGCCAGCGGCAGGAAACGGTTGAGGCTGTCCCCGCCGGACGACGCGGCCACGCTGTCGCCGAACACCAGCCGGAAGACCAGCAGCAGGAACACCGGGAAGACCAGTGCCTGCACGAAGACGATCGGCGACCGCGACCAGCGCCGCAGCAGCCGCCCGGCCTGCAACCCGCCCTGCGCCAGCGCGGTTCCCGTCGGCGCGGGCACGCTCGGGGCGCTCATCGCGGGCCTCCTTTCACCCGGCCGAGGGTCCGCCCGGCCAGCCAGGCGAAGACGGCCAGCAGCGCCACCAGCCACGCCGCCGTGATCAGCACCGGCCGGGCGGTCTGCCCGCCGGAGGCCAGCGCGCGCAGCGCGTCCGCCGCCTGCGAGACCGGCTGATCGCGGACGAAGGGCCTGATCCAGCCGGGGAACCCGGTCACCGGGGTGAAGCCGGTCGACAGCATGGTCAGCAGCAGCTGCGGTACGAGCATGGCCGAGGCGGTGTGCTCCGGGTTGCCCACCGCGAGACCGAGGGCGACACACCCGACGGACAGGCACAGCGCGAACGCCACGGCCAGCGCGACGAAGCCGGCCGCGGCCCCCGCCCCGGCCTCGAACCGGAAACCGAAGGCGGCGGCGGTGCCGATCGCGGCGCCGCAGGCCACCAGCGCCCGGCACAGATCGGCGCCCAGCCGGCCGACGACCGGCGCGAGCCGGCCCAGCGGCATCGTACGGAACCGGTTGAACATGCCCTGTTGCACATCCGCGGCGATCGCGTCGGCCGAACTCATCGCGACGAAGAGCATCGACTGCAGGACGACGATCGGCGGCAGCCACTGCACATAGTCGACGCCCCGCTGCTCCATCACCCCCCGCATCGGCACGTAGAAGCCGACGAAGAACACCAGCGGTGCGATGACGGCCCCGGAGATCTCGGCGGTGTCGCGCGCCAGCAGGGTGACCGCGCGCAGCGCCAGCACCCAGGACTGTGTCAGCGGCGAGGCGGTGCGCGCGACCGGGGCCGCGGCCGTCGGGGCGGTCACGGCGCCGCCTCGCCGCGGTCCGCGGCGGCTTCCGCGGGGCGGCCGGTCAGCGCCAGGAACACCTCGTCCAGGGAAGGGCGGCGCAGCGCGATGTCCGTCAGCGCGACACCGGCCGCCTCCACCCGCCTGACCACCTCGGACAGCGTCGCCGGGCCGTCGGGCGCGGGCAGCACCACGGCGTCCTCACGCAGGGCCGCGCCGAGGCCGGCCAGCGCCGAGAGCACCCGCTCTGCGTCCGCCGGGTCGGCCGGTGTCACCTCGCAGAACGTCCCGCCCACCTGCTGCTTCAGCTCCTGCGGGGTGCCGGTGGCGATCACCCGTCCGTGGTCGATGACCACGATCCGGTCCGCCAGCCGGTCCGCCTCCTCCAGATACTGGGTGGTCAGCAGCACCGCCACACCCCGGGCCCGCAGTTCGCGCACCGCGCCCCACAGCGCCAGCCGGCTGCGCGGGTCGAGCCCGGTGGTCGGCTCGTCGAGGAAGACCACCGCCGGATCGCGGACCAGCCCGGCGGCCAGGTCGAGCCGCCTGCGCATTCCGCCCGAGTACGTGGCGGCCCGCCGGTCCGCGGCGTCCAGCAGGTCGAAAGCGGCCAGCAGTCCGGCGGCCCGCTCCCGTGCCGCGGCCTTGCGCAGCCCCAGCAGACGGGCGAACAGCACCAGGTTCTCCCGGCCGGTCAACTGCTCGTCGACCGCCGCGTACTGGCCGGTCAGCGCGATCAGACCGCGTACCGCGGCCGGTTCGTCCCGTACATCGAAGCCCGCGACCCGGGCGGTGCCGGAATCCGCGCGCTCCAGCGTCGACAGGACGTTCACGGTGGTGGTCTTCCCGGCGCCGTTGGGGCCGAGCAGCCCGACGATCTCACCGGCGCCGACCGTCAGCGACAGACCGTCGAGCGCGGTGTGGGTGCCGTATGACAGCCGCAGGTCGGTCACGACGACGGCCGGCCCGGCCGTCCGGTCCCGTTCCCCGGCGTCCACGGCGTCCTTCACTGAGGTCATCGGCTCCGCACCTCCTCCGGCTCCTCGATGTCCGCCGGTGGGATGTCCGCCGGTGGGGCGGCGTCCAGCCGCCAGCCGCCGACGCCGGTCCGCTCCCGCCAGAAGGCCGCGTACCGGCCGTCGGGCCTGGCCAGCAGCTCCTGATGGGTGCCGGTCTCGGCCACCCGGCCCCCGTCCAGGACGACGATGCGGTCCGCGCCGACGACCGTCTCCAGCCGGTGCGCCACGACCAGCAGCGTGCAGCGGCCGGAGAGTTCGGCCAGGGTGCGCTGGACCGCGGCCTGGTTCTCGGCGTCCAGCCAGGCCGTCGCCTCGTCCAGCAGCACGACCGGTGCGTCCTTGAGCAGCGCCCGGGCCAGCGACACCCGCTGGCGCTCCCCGCCGGACAGCGCCGCGCCGCCCTCGCCGACCCGGGTCAGCGGGCCGTCCGGCAGCCGGGCGACGATGTCGTCCACCCGGGCCAGCCGCGCCGCCCGCTCGACCTCCTCGTCGGTGGCCGTCGGACGGCCCGCCCGGATGTTCTCGAACACCGTGTCGTCGAAGAGGTAGACGTCCTGGAAGACCACCGCGAGCATGCCGGCGAGCTGACCTGCCGTCAGGTCCCGCACATCGTGGCCACCGACCAGGACCGACCCCGAGTCCGCGTCGAAGAACCGCGCCACCAGCCGGGTCACCGTGGTCTTGCCGGAGCCGGACGCCCCCACCAGGGCCACCACCGTGCCCGGTTCCGCGCGGAACGTCAGACCGTCGAGGACCGGCGGCCGGTCCGCCTCGTAGCCGAACCGCACCTCGCGGAACTCCACCTCAAGGCCGCGGCGTCCGTCCGCCGGGTCGTCGATCACAGCGGGCTCCGCGGGCTCGGGCAGCGGCCGGGCCGCGAGCACCTCGGCGACCCCTTCCAGAGCGGCCACCGAGGTCCGCAGGGCGGTGGAGAGGTTGGCGACCGCGCCCACCGGCTCGGCGAAGCGGACGGTCAGGACCAGCAGCGCCACCAGCGTGCCGGGGTCGGCCCCGTCCAGCAGGCGGCCGGCACCGACCACCAGCGCGGCGGCAACGCCCAGCTGCACGGTGATCCCGAACAGCAGCCGGGCCGGCGCGTCGGCGCGGGACCTGCGCCGGGTCTCGCGGTCCTGGGCGGTCAGCGCGTCGTCCAGCAGCGCGCTGCCCAGCCCGTCGGGCCCGCCGGCCCGCAGCACGCTCTGGGCGCGGGCGAACTCCACCACCCGGCCGTTGGCCTCCGCGGCGGCCTCGTCCAGCCGGTCGTCGACCTTGGCGGCCAGCACCGCGCTCCACCGGTGCACCGCGTACAGCACGGGAGCGCACACCAGGAGGGTCAGCCCGAGCCGCCAGTCCCAGGCGAAGACCCCCACCAGTACGACGGCCGGGGTCAGTACCCCGGTCAGCAGCGGTTCCAGCAGGTGCGCGACGATGCCGCTGGCGTCCTTCGTGCCCTGGCCGACCAGCCGGGTCAGCCGGTCGCCGCGCCGGGCGGAGAACCAGCCGAGCGGCAGCGTCACCAGGTGGTCGCCGAGCCGGTGGTGCAGCGCGTTGATGGTGGCGAGCCCCACCCGGAAGCCGCCCATCGCCTGGGCGTGCCGCGCCACCAGCGTGAGCGCGGCGGCGGCCGTGACCGCGCCGGTCCACCACCAGGCGGCCGTCGTGTCGTGGTCCAGCAGGGCGCGCAGCGCGGGCACCGTCAGGACGAACGTCACACCCTGCAGGACGGAGTACACCGCGACCCGGACGAGCTGCCGCCGCAGGGCGGGCGTCAACTGCGGGCCGACGACGGTGAAGAGCCGGCCGAGCACCGAACGGGACCGTGCGGTCCTCGCGGGGCCGTCCGGGGGAGCCGCCGGGGAAGCCGGGCGGGAGATGACCGGGGAACTCATCGCGTCGCCTCCGTGGTGCCCGCCGCCGCCAGGCCGGTGAGCTGTCCGGGATCCGCCTGCTGCTGCGCGTCCCACATCCGCCGGTACACCCCGCCGGCCGCGAACAGCTCGTCGTGCGTACCGCGTTCCACGATCCGGCCGCCTTCCAGTACCAGGATCCGGTCGGCCGCGGTGACCGTGGCGAGCCGGTGTGCGATGACCAGGACGGTCCGCCCGGCGGCCAGCCGGGACAGGCTCTGCTGGACGGCGGCCTCCGAGCCCGGATCGGCGTACGCGGTCGCCTCGTCCAGGATCAGCACCCGCGGATCGGCGAGCAGCAGCCGGGCCACCGCGAGCCGCTGCGCCTCGCCGCCGCTGAGCCGGGCGTCCTCGCCGACCACTGAGGCGTAACCCCGGGGCAGTGCGCCGATCACCTCGTCGATCCGGGCGGCCCGCGCCGCCTCTCGCACCTCCTCGGCCGACGCGTCGGGCCGGCCGAGCCGGATGTTGTCCTCGACGGTCGTCCGCAGCAGCGGCGCGTCCTGGAAGACGAAGCCGACCTGCCGGTACAGCACGGACGGCGCGATCTCCCGTACGTCCACGCCGCCGATCCGCACCGCGCCGCTGTCGACGTCGAAGAACCGGGCGGCCAGCGTGGCCAGCGTCGACTTCCCGGCGCCGGACGGTCCCACCAGGGCGGTGAGCGTGCCCGGTTCGAGGACCGCGTGCACATCGTGCAGCACCGGCACGCCGGGTGTGTGGGCGAACGTCACGTGGTCGAACTCGACCCGCCCGCCGTCCGGCAGCCGCGGCTCCGCGGGCTCCGCGAGTTCGGGTGCGGCCAGCAGTTGCCGGACCCGGCCCGCGGCAGCCTCCGCGGAGCGCATGCTGCCCGCCGCCTGACCGAGGGTCTGCACCGGCGCGGCGAGCCCCAGTCCGAGCAGTACGAACGGCAGGACGTCGACCGGATCGACGACGTCCGCGGCGACCAGGCCGGTGCCGCCCAGCAGCACCACGGCCAGCACCGTCACCGGCGCCACCGCGGCCGTACCGAAGGAGATCAGCCGCAGCACCGGCGCGTTGAGACCGCTGAAGGTGCGGTGGTAGTCGTCGGCGGCCTCGGCGAAGCGGCGGTGCGCCTGCTTCGTCCGGCCGAAGAGCTTCACCACCGCGATGCCCTGCACGAACTCCACGACGGCCGAGTGCACCGAACGCATCGCGGCGGCGACCTCGTTCCGCCCGCCGCCGGCCTTCGCCAGGACGACCTTCTGCATCCCGATGAACACCGCCGTCGGCAGCAGGGTGATCAGGGTGAGCTGCCAGCTCACCGTGAACAGCCAGGCCAGCGCGGCGACCGGGGCGACCGTCGCCGCGGTCAGATCGAGCCGGGCGTGGGCGACCGCGTAGTGCATCTCGTCCAAGTCGTCCTGCAACGCGGCCTGTACGGTCCCGCTGGTGCCCCGGGTGAACCAGCCGAGTGGCGCTCTGCGCAACCGGTCGGCGATGCGTCTGCGCAGCGCGAGGGCCAGGTCGGCGTCGGCGCGGTGGCTCACCGCCACGGCCGCGCTGCCGACGAGGAACTGTGCCACCGCGGCGCCGGCCGCCACCCCGACGATCGCCCAGGCCCGGCCGTCGCTGCCCGAGCCGCGCAGGAAGTGGTCGGCGAGTTCGTACACCGCGGCGAAGGGCACCAGAGCGAGAACCGCCGCCACGGCCTGCAGGGCTCCGGCGGTCAGGAGGGCCGGCCGGACAGGCTCGGTGAGGGTGCGGAAATCTCTGCTCCGGGCGGTCGCCCGTGCGCGGGTCATGGCCAACTCCTCCACGGTGGAACCGAATCGGCCAGACTTTACAACAGGGCGTAACTATAAAGCAAGGTTAGGCATACTTAAGTTGGGGGCTCCGGGCGGGCGCCGCGGTCGCTGTGTGCGACGGGGTGCGCGGCAGGGTGGGCGGCGGGCGGTTGCCGCAGTCGTGCCGGTCACGGGGCCGGAGCTTGTGGCCACCGGTGGGGCGGATTTCGGCCGTGCGGGGAGGGGGCCGCGCGCGGGGCAGGCCGGCGCGCCGGTTGTGGATCTCGGGCGGTGCCGGCTTCGGCTACGGTCCGTGTGCCGTGACGGGTGGTGCCGGCCGGCAGGCCCGGTGGGGGCGGGGCGGACGGCGAGCGGTCGGCCCGGGTGCGTCGTTCCCTCGGGGCGGCGGAAGCGGGCCGTTGTCCCCGGCGGGGGATACGGCGGCGGTTGACGGTGTGCGTCGGCGCCGTACTCGTCCGGAGCTGCCCGGAGGGGGAGTCGCGTGGAGAGGGGAGCCGCGTGGCGGCGGTCAGAAGCCGGCGGCGGCTGCCTCCGCGACGGACTGGTCCTGCTCGCCGGAACCTCCGCTGACGCCGACCGCCCCGACGACCTTCCCGTCACGGCGGAGGGGGATGCCGCCGGCGAAGATCATCACGCGGCCCTGGTTGGAGCTGTTGATGCCGAAGAACTGCTCCCCGGGGGCTGCGTTCTTGGCGAGATCGGCCGTACTGATGTCGAAGGCGCGGGAGGTGAAGGCCTTGTTGATGGAGATGTCGACGCTGCCGATCCAGGCGTCGTCCATCCGGATGTGCGCCACGAGGTTGCCGCCGTTGTCGACAACCGCGATGTTGCTCGGCTGACCGATCTCGACGGCCTTCTTCTCACCGGCTTCGATCACCCGGCGGGCGTCGTCGAGCGATACCGACATGCTGGAGGTGGTCATAGCACTCACTCCTGAGGATCGTGGAGGCGCGGTCGGCGGCGGGCGCGTGGCGCGGCGGGCCGGGGGAGCCGTCTTCCGCCGGCAGGCAGGTACACGGAGGACACGGGCCCCGCCCTTGTGCCGGCCCGCGTGACAGGTGGCGGGCGTTCCGCCCCGCGACGGCGGTGCGGCACCGCGGGGCGGCCGGGGTGATACGGAACCCCCACCGCCCCTTCAAGGCTCCCACCAGGACCATGGCTGTCAAGACGATCATCCGGCCGGCCGGCTGGCCGCCGCCAGGACCGCGCTCGGCGGCGGCATCGACGTCCGATCACCCGGCTGGGCGGCGGCCGGCCCCCACCGACGTTCGGCAGCAGGTGTCGGACTTCCGCTGCGGCCCGCGCGAGCGGCCGCAGCGACTCCGGGTCCGGCATTGCGCGGGCCCCGCACGGGCAGACGACAATCGACCCGGCAGGCGACCATCACGACGGGTCACTTGCGCGAAGCGCCGACAGGGCCGATGGACCCCGTGGGTGGGGTCCGGTCGGCCCTGCCTGGTCGGTCCTGGCGGAGGTGATGATGCGATGGGCCTGGCGGTGTGGGGTCGGTGGCTCAGGATCGAGGAGGATCGTGCCGTGGGTGAGTTGTTCGAGGTGCTGGCCGGGGGCGGTGTCGCTCCGCAGGTGGCTGCCCGGGTGCGTGCCCGGATCGCCCGGATGACGGCGGATGCCCGGCTGCCGGTGACCGCGGTCCGCGCGCGGTTGACGACCGTCGAGGCCGCGTCCGGTCTGCTGGTGGCCCAGGTCAACGCGGAGGTCGCGGGACGTCGTATCCGGGTGCAGGTCGCCGCGGCCCAGGTGCACGCGGTGGTCGACCGGTTGGTCAAGCGACTGGCCGAGCGGTTCGCCCAGACCGCCGATGGCTGGGCCCCCAGGCTCTGGCCGGCTTCCGCTCGTACCGCTTCCGCCCGGCCTGCCCCGCGGCTTCCCCGGGCCGGGGACCGGCGGATCGTACGCGTCAAGGAACCGGAACTGGTGTGGTGCCGGCCGGAGGCGGCGGCGTGGACGATGGACGCGATGGACTACGACATCCACCTGTTCACCGATGCGGAGACCGAGGCCGACGCGGTCGTCTACAGGGTCGGCCCGACCGGTTACGGTCTCGCCCGTACCGTCGCGGCGGGGCCGCCGCCCCACCGCGGTGTGCCGTTCACCCTGAGCCCCCGCCCCGTCCCCCACCTGACCCGCGACCAGGCCGCGGCCCGCATGGTGAAGGTGGGCCTGCCGTTCCTGTTCTTCACGGACCCGGAGTGCGGCCTGGGCCGGGTGCTGTACCGGCGCTTCGACGGCGGCCTGGGCCTGATCGCCGGTGCCACGTGACGACAGTGCCGGGCCGCCACCACGAGGGAACGGATCAGGGCCGGTCGCCGGGCCGGTGACCCGGCCCGGATCGTCGGCCTTTCCCCTGCCCTTTTGATGTGCCCTTCGATCGTTCCTCATGCGGACCACGGAAACAGCTCGTCGTGATGTGCCGGAGCGCAGGCGCGACACCCTTGAACGGCTTGCCGGAGAAAGGGACATATGGGTAGCGACGGCTCATCCGGATCACGGCCCGCATCAAGTGCCGCTGTGGTTCCGGTGGGACGGGCAGGCCGTGTGGTTGTGCACCGGCGAGGACTCCGCGACCGCGCGCAATGTGAGAGCGGAGCCCCGCGTGCGTCTGGCACTGCCGGACACCTTCGACGTGGTGCTCCTGCAAGGGGATGCGGAGCACTTCTCCGACCGGGGCGTGCCTGAGGGTGCCGCCGACGGGTTCGCCGCGAAGTTCGGATGGGACCCCTGCGCGGAGGAAGGCCCCTTTGCGTACATCCGCGTGGCCCCGACGACCGTGCTCGCCTGGCGCGGCGAGCCGGAACTGCGCGGCAGACTCCTCATGCGCGGGGGAGCGTGGCTCGACTGGCCTCAGCCGCGGTCAACGCGCCCTCCTTTTCTGACCCCGGCACCGCGGATCACCGCTGAACACACCAGAACCGCCACCTGAACCGCTCAGTGGCCTGCCGAAGCGGGCCCGCCCGCGTCGGGCGGATCCCATTAGATCCCAGGCCCTGACGACCTCCGGATCGGCGCGTCCCGCGTGCTCCGCCCGGAGCACGGCCCCTACGGCGTGCGACCACCCGGTACGGACGCAAGGAGTTCCCGCGTGTAGGGGTGGGAAGGTGAGGCGAAGACCTTCTCCACCGGGCCCGTTTCGACGAGTTGTCCCCCGCGCATCACGCCCACCCGGGTGGCGATCTGGCGGACCACTGCCAGATCGTGGGAGATGAAGAGGTAGCTGAGCCCCAGTTCGTCCTGGAGATCCGCGAGCAGGTCGAGGATCTGAGCCTGTGACGACACGTCGAGGGCGGAGACGGGCTCGTCGCACACCAGCAGCTCCGGGCCCAGTGCCAGCGCGCGGGCGATGGCGACGCGTTGGCGCTGGCCGCCGGAGAGTTCGGCGGGGCGCCGGCCCAGGAACGGGGCGGGCAGCCGCACGTGGTCGAGCAGGGCGGCCGCCCGCCGGACGCGTTCGGCGCGGGTCCCGATCCGGAAGGCGCGCAGCGGCTCGATGATGATGTCGGCGACGGACAGGCGGGGGGAGAGCGAGGCGTAAGGACTCTGGTAGACGATCTGCATGCGGCGCCGCAGCCGGCGCAACTCGCCGCCGCCCAGGCGGGTGATGTCCTGCCCGTCGAAGGTGACCCGGCCCGAGGTCGGGTCGGTGAGGCGTACGAGCATCCGCGCGGTGGTCGACTTGCCCGATCCCGACTCCCCGACGAGGGCGAGCGTCTCGCCGCGGCCGATCCGCAGGCTGATGCTGTCGACGGCCCGCAGCCCGGGGTGCCGGGCGCCCCGGTGACCGGGGAACTCCTTGACCAGGTCTTCCGCCACGACCAGATCCCGGGAAGCGGCCGCCGGTTCGCCGGCGACCGGTGCGCCGGACCGCGCCGGACCGGCGGCGTGCACGTCCTTCGCCCGCGACCGGGGCGTCGTCCGGGGCCGGGCCAGGCTCGGGGCCGCCGCCAGCAGCCCACGGGTGTACGGATGAACGGGGGATCGGAGAACCTCCCGTACCGGCCCGGTCTCCACCACCTCGCCACGCGACATGACAGCCACCCGCTGCGCACGGTCCGCGGCGATCCCGAGGTCATGGGTGATCAGCAGGACCGCGATACCCCTGTCACGGGTCAGCGTCCCGATGTGGTCGAGGATCGTCCGCTGCACGGTGACGTCCAGCGCGCTCGTCGGCTCGTCGGCGATGACCAGCCGGGGACGTGCGGCGAGCGCGACGGCGATCAGCACCCGCTGGCGCATGCCGCCGGACAGTTCGTGAGGGTACTGGCGGGCCACCCGTACCGGGTCGGGGAGTCCCGCCTCGCCGAGCAGTTCCAGTGCGCGGCGCCCCGCGGCCGGCCGGTCGGCGAGCCGGTGGATGAGCAGGACCTCGGCCACCTGATGCCCGATGCGCTGCACCGGGTTGAGGGAGACCATCGGGTCCTGGGGGATCAGGCTGATCTCACGGCCCCGGACCTCGCGCAGGGCGTCCTCCCCGGCGCGGGCCAGGTCGGTGCCCGCGAACAGGATCTCGCCCGCGTCGAGCGAGCCGCCGCGCGGCAGCAGACCCATCACGGCGTGCGCCGCCGTGCTCTTCCCCGAGCCCGACTCGCCGACCAGGGCCACCACCTCGCCCGGCCGCACGGTCAGGTCGATCCCTCGTACGGCGGGCACGGTACCGGCCCGGGTGCGGTAGGAGATCCGCAGCTGCCGGATGTCCAGCAACGGTCCTTCGGTCATCGTTCCTCCGTGTCTTCGCCGTCGAGGCAGCGGGCGATGCGGTTCGCGGCGAGCACGGTGGCCGCGATGACGAGCCCGGGCAGTGTGGTGAGCCACCACGCCGTGGCGAGGTAGTTGCGGCCGTCCGAGACGAGCGAGCCCCACTCCGGTGCGGGCGGCTGGGCGCCGTAGCCGAGGAAGGAGAGCGAGGAGACCTGGAGGATGACCGCGCCGAAGTCGATGGCCGCGTAGACCAGCACCGGGCCCGCGGCGTTCGGCAGCACATGGCGCAGCAGCACGGGCAGCCACCGGGTGCCGGAGGCCCGCGCCGCCTCCACATAGGTGGACCGTGCGACCTTCAGCACTTCGGCGCGCATGATCCTGGTGAACGTCGACACGCTGGTCACCCCCACCGCGAGGGCCACTTTGACGGTGCCGAACCCCAGCGCGGTGACCAGCGCGAGCGAGAGCAGCAGGCCGGGGATGGAGAGCAGGACATCGGTGAGCCGCATCAGCGCGTCGTCCACGACTCCGCCCCGGTAACCGGCGAGCAGACCCGCCAGCGAGCCCACGACGAGTCCGACGAGTACCGCCAGCACGCTCGCCTGCAAGGTGAGAAAAGAACCGTGCACGACGCGGGCGAACAGGTCGCGGCCCAGCTGGTCGGTGCCGAAGAGGTGGCCGGCGCCGGGTGGCAGGAGCTTGTCGCGCGGCGCGGCGGCCAGGGGGTCGCGCGAGGTGAGCAGGCCGGGGAAGAACGCCGCCGGCAGCAGCGCCGCGATCAGGAGTACGGAGAGCACCAGGCCGGGCCTGGCCAGCCAGAACCGGAGGTGGCGGCGGGCCGGGGACCGGGAGTCCCGCGGCTCCGGGATGTCCGCGTACGGAACGTCCTCGCCGGGACCCGGGGTGCCGGCGTCGGGGATGCTCAGTTCGGTCATGCCCGCACCGCCGGTCGTGTCGTCGTGGTGGTGATCCGCGGATCGAGCAGCGGATGGATCAGGTCGACGGCGAGGGTCGTCAGGACGAAGGTGACGGCGCCGAGGATGACCACCCCCTGGACGACCGGGATGTCCTGCGCCGTCACCGCGGCCGCCGTCTCGCGTCCGACCCCGGCCCGGGCGAAGACGGTCTCGACGACCACCGCCCCGGCCAGGACGTTGCCCGCCATGATGCCGATCAGGGTCAGGGGCGGAATCGACGCGTTGCGCACCGCGTGCCCGAACAGCACCCGCCGCCGGCTCGCGCCCTTGGCCAGCGCGGTCTGGACGTACGGTTCGGCCAGCGCGGTCCGCAGACTCTTGGCGAGCACCTGTGCGATCAGCGCCGCCCCGGGCAGGGCCAGCGTGACGGACGGCAGTACCAGCGCGGCGAAGCCCTCGTCACCGAAGGCCGGAAAGACCCGCCAGTGGAAGGAGAACAGCTGCACCAGCACCAGGCCGACCCAGAAGGTCGGCGCGGACACCCCCAGCGACGGCAGTGACAGCAGGAGCTGGCGCAGCCAGCCGCGCCGGGTCCAGCTCGCCGCCAGTGCCAGAGCACTGCCGAGCACCAGCGCCAGCAGCATGGCACTGGCGGCGAGCTGCACGGTCGTCGGGAGTGCCCGCGAGAGCAGGTGCGTGACCGGGACACCGTTCTGCACGGACCGCCCCAGATCGCCGTGGACGGCGTCCAGCAGCCGGGTGCCGTACTGCTGGGCCACCGGCTGGTCGAGACCGTAACTGTGACGCAGCGCGTCGGTCTGCTCCTGGGTGACGGTACTGGCGTCACCACCCCCCGCGGCCATGATCGTCGCAGGGTCGCTGGGCAGCAGGTACAGCACCCCGAAGGACACCGTGTAGGCGGCCCACAGGACGAACACGGCCTGGAGGAGCCGCCGTAGGAGATAGGTCCTCATCATCGCCTTCGGATACGCCGGGACGGGACAGGGCTGGGGGTCGCGGGCACGACGGGCGGGCCGGTCAGGAGAGCCAGGCGTCGTGGAACTGCGCCTGGGAGGACGAGCCGAGGGTGATGTCGTGGACCTTCGTGCTCAGCGCGAAGACGCTCGTCATCTCGAACACCGGTATCTGGTAAGCCTGTTCGAGCACCCGTCGCTGGGCGGTGGCGACGATTCCGGCGCGCTTGGCGGGGTCGGCCGCGGACGCCTGCGCGTCCAGCAGGCTCTCCAGCCGGGGGTCCTGGATACGGGAGAGGTTGAGCAGTTTGCTGGAGAAGGCGGTGCGCAGGATGTCCGGGTCGGCCCTGGTGCCGTTGCCCCACGCCAGGTCGTAGTCGCCGCTCTTCTGGGCCAGTTGGTAGTCGGCGATGGTGAGAACCTTCAAGGTGACGCCGATGCCGACCTTCTTCAGCTGCTGCTGGATGAGTTCGAGGACGGACTGGTTGGGGCCGAAGTTGGGCGCGAGAATGACCTTGAGGTCGAGCTTCACGCCGTTCTTCGCGCGGGTGCCGTCCGGGCCGGCTCTCCAGCCGGCCGCGTCCAGGATCCGTCCCGCGGCGGCCGGATCGTAGGCCAGCAGCTTCGCGTTGTCCTGGTAGTCGTCGGTGGTGCTGGAGAGCGAGCTGGTGGCCGGGTGGTAGCTGCTGCTCAAGACGGTGTCGACGACCTCTTTGCGGTCGACGGCGACCTCCAGCGCCCGGCGCACGGCGATGTCGCCGGACTGGGGCCGGCCGGCGTTGACGCTCAGCGCGACCGGCACACCGGGGTTCGACCGGGACAGCAGTTTCTCGCCCTGGCTGGTGAGGCCCGCCTCGTCCTGCGGTGCGACCCCGGCGATGGCGTCGACCTGTCCGGACTCAAGACTGCCGGTGCGCACTCCGGACTCCGGGACGACCTTGAAGGTGATCTTGTCGAGGTACGCGGGGCCGGTGTGTCTCCACAGGGCGGAGCCCCCCGTGTAGTTCGCGCGCCGGCTCAGCTCCACCGACCGTCCGGGGGTGTAGCTGTCCAGGGTGAACGGCCCGGAGCCGGTCAGCGGCCCGGCGCACAGGCTCTCGGCGGACCGCTTGAGGCTGGCGGGGGCCAGCAGGCCGAGCGTGGTGGTGGACGTGGCCTGCAGGAACTGGGCGTTGGGGTGGTCGAAGGTGACCTTGGCGGTGTGGGCGTCGATGACCTCGGTACTGCGGTAGCCGCTGAGGTAGCCGGAACCGAAGATCGACTTGGCGCCGAGCTTCACGACGGCGTCGAAGTTCGCCTTGACGGACTGCGCGTCGACAGGGGTGCCGTCGCTGAAGGTCGCGCCGTCGCGCAGGTGGAAGGTGAACGCCGAGGCGTCCGGGCTGACCTCCCAGGAGGTGGCGAGCCAGGGGGCGATCCTGCCGGTCGCCGAGTCCTGGTCGGTCAGCGAGTCCACCAGTCCGCGAGCCGCGTAGACCGCGTCATTGGTGGCGGCCTGATGCGGGTCGACGCAGATCGGGTCGGAGCCCAGCGCGAAGGTGAGGTGGCCGCCCGCGTGCGGCTTGGCGGAGGCCCCGCCGGCCGGCGACGTCGAGGAGCCCGAGGAGCAGGCCGCCAGCGTCAGCGACAGGACGACGGCCGAGGTGAGCAGGCTGGCTTGATGGCGTGAGCCGGTCATGAGGTGGGCCCTTTCCGGGCGAGAGGCGGTGTGCGGGGGACGGGACAGCGAAGGCCCCGCGGCATGCGAGGGCGGGGGAGGGACGCGCTCCGGTGGCCGGAGGGGTCCGATGGTGGGGGCGCGATGGTGGGGGCGCGATGGTCGGGGCGCGGTGGAGGGAGCCCGGTGGAGGGAGCCCGATGGTGGGAGTCCGGTGGAGAGAACCGCTCAGCCGTGTCCCATCTGGAACCCGATCCCGCGGTGCGTGACGATCCAGCTCGGACTGCCCAGCTTCTTGCGCAGCGCGCTGACATGGGTGTCGATGGTGCGGCTGGCCTTGGCGCTCAGCGGTCGGCCGTCGTTCTGGTAGCCCCAGACATCGGCCATCAGCTGGGCACGTGAGAGCACGGTCTGCGGCTGCGAGGCGAGTTGGCGGAGCAGGCAGAACTCGATGCGCGTCAGGTTGATCAGCCGGCCGTTGATCCGTACCTCCCGGGTGTCCGGATCGATGCACAGGGAGCCGATCATGATCGGCTGCGACCGCAGGGAGCCGGGCGACCGGGAGCGGGAGCGCCGCAGGACCGCTTCGATACGGGCGAGGAGTTCGCGGAAGCCGAAGGGCTTGGTCAGGCAGTCGTCGCAGCCGACCTGCAGGCACAGGATCCGGTCGAGGTCGGTGCCGGGGCCGGTGAAAGCGATGATGGGTATGTCACTCGCCGACCTGAGTAATCGGCACACCTCAAGTCCGTCGATATCGGGGAGCGCCAGGTCGATCAGGAAGAAATCGAACTTGGGGTACTTCTCCAACGCCTCCGCCCCGGTGCCGCACTGCTCGGTGTCAAATCCGTGGCGATGCAACTCGGCACTCAGGCTGTCGACCCCAATCGTGTCGGAATCCGCTACCAGTACCCGCATGACTCCCAAGTCTCTGTGAAGATCGCTCGAATTTTCCTTATGCAGGCTAGCCGCCCTGCGGCGTTCTTCAAAGGTCCATCGAGACATTTCACACTCCTGCAAAGCTCCCGCAACCATCGCGCGTATGTGTCCAGTTGGGCCCACGAGGCAGCGGCGTACGGTTAAGAAAACTGCAGTTCCCTTGACAATTCCTTAAGACTTGCCGCCCGCCCGGGGCGGCTCCTGACGTTGGGATGACCGCAGAGTGTCAGGAGTTGTCGGCGCCGGCTTGACATTCCCCTGACGGGCATTTTCAAGTAATCTTTACTTTTTTGCTTGAATTCTGCAGGTGGCATGGCGGAAGATATTCGTGTCCAGTGGAAACCCGGGCGGATCTTTTCCGACACTCGCGAACGAGACGCGAGTAATTAATCCCAGGAAGAGTTCACACGCGATTGTCCCTTCGGACGGGAGAGGTGTATGAGCGCTTCGGTCATCATTACGGGAGCCGGGCCGGCCGGGCTCGTACTCGCCGGGGAACTGCGGTTGGCGGGTATTGATGTCGTCGTCCTGGAACGCCTTTCCGGACGGACCGCGGAATCGCGCGGAATCGGATTGACCATCCGCACGGTGGAGACTTTCGCCCAGCGGGGCCTGCTGCGCCGGTTCGGCGACCTGCAGACCAGCGAGCAGGGGCACTTCGGTGGGGTCCCGCTCGATCTGGGCGTCCTGGAGGGCGCGTACCGGTCCGCGAAGACGGTGCCCCAGTCGGTCACCGAGACCGTCCTGGAGGACTGGGCACGGGAGCTGGGCGCCGACATCCGCCGCGGCCACGAGTTCCGCTCCTACCAGGAGGACGGCGCATCCGTTGTCGTCCGCGTCGGCACCCCGGACGGGGAGCGGCTCCTGCGGGCGGACTACCTGGTCGGCGCCGACGGCGGGCGCAGCAGCGTCCGCAAGGCCGGCGGCTTCGACTTCCCCGGCACCGCGGCCACCACCGAGCTGCTGCTCGCGGACGTCCGGGGCATCGAGGTGACCCCCCGGATGACCGGTGAACTGCTCTCCGGCGGCATGGTGATGTCCGCTTCCCTCGCCGGCGGAATCCACCGCGTCATCGTCGGCGAGCGCGGCGCACCGCCCCGCAGGCGCAGCGGACCGCCCTCCTTCCAGGAGGTCGCCGACACCTGGAAGCGGCTCACCGGGGACGACATCTCGCACGCGGAACCGGTGTGGGTCAGCGCCTTCACCGACGCGGCGCGCCAGGTCGCCGACTACCGCAGGGGCCGGGTCCTGCTCACCGGTGACGCCGCCCACATCCACCTGCCGGCCGGCGGGCAGGGCATGAACACCAGCATCCAGGACTCGGTGAACCTCGGCTGGAAGCTCGCCGCGGTCCTGCGCGGCACCGCGCCGGAATCACTACTGGACACCTACCACACCGAGCGGCACGAGGTGGGCAGACAACTGCTCGCCAACACCGCGGCCCAAAGCCAGCTGATCCTCGGCGGAGCGGAAGCACAGCCGCTCCGCGACGTCCTGGCCGAGCTGATCCGCTACGAGGACGTCAGCCGCCATCTCGCGGCCAAGGTCAGCGGACTGGCGATCAGATACGACGTCGGCCCCGGCCCGAACCCGCTGCTCGGGGCGCGGATGCCGCACCTGGAACTCACGGTGGGCGGACGCCCTTCCAGCAGCACCGCGCTGCTCCACGCCGGCCGCGGCGTCCTGCTGGACCTGGCGGACAACCCGCACCTGCGCCGGCGCGCGGCCCGCTGGCGCGAGCGCGTCGACATCGTCACCGCCACCCCGCGCGGGGACGCGGGCACCTCGCTCGACGGCACCACCGCGGTGCTGATCCGCCCCGACGGCTACGTCGCGTGGACAGGACCCGGCAGCCACCACGACCTTCCCGCCGCACTGGACCGCTGGTTCGGTCCCGCCCGACGCGCATCCCGAGAGAGGTAGAGATGCACAGCACACTGATCGTCGCCCGCATGGAACTGGGCTCCGCCGAGGAGGTCGCCGGCATCTTCGGCGCCTTCGACGAAACCGACATGCCGCACCTCATGGGCACGCGCCGCCGCGAGCTCTTCTCCTACCGGGGCCTGTACTTCCACCTCCAGGACTTCGACGGCGAGAACGGCGGCGAGCGGATCCAGACCGCCAGGACCGACCCCCGGTTCATCCGGATCAGCGAAGACCTCAAGCCGCACATCGAGGCGTACGACCCGGCCACCTGGCGCTCGCCGGCCGACGCGATGGCCCAGCGCTTCTACCACTGGAGCGCGTCGTGAGCGAGCAGTCCGGCCGCCGGGTCGTGATCACCGGAGTCGGTGTGACCGCTCCCGGCGGCATCGGGGTCAAGAACTTCTGGCAGCTGCTGGCCGACGGGCGCACCGCGACCCGGCGGATCTCGTTCTTCGACCCCTCTCCGTTCCGCTCCCAGGTCGCCGCCGAGGCGGACTTCGACGCCGAGCTGTCCGGGCTCTCCCCGCAGGAGATCCGCCGGATGGACCGCGCCGCACAGTTCGCGGTGGTCACCGCCCGGGAGGCGGTCGCCGACAGCGGACTGGACTTCGCGGCCCTGGACCCGCACCGCATCGGTGTGACCATCGGCAGCGCCGTCGGCGCGACCACCGGACTCGACCAGGAGTACCGCGCGGTCAGCGACGGCGGCCGCCTGGACCTCGTCGACCACGAGTACGCCGTACCGCACCTGTACAACTTCCTGGTGCCCAGCTCGTTCGCGACCGAGGTCGCCTGGGCGGTCGGCGCGGAAGGGCCCGGCACCGTGGTCTCCACCGGGTGCACCTCCGGCCTCGACGCCGTCGGCTACGCGACGGACCTGATCCGGGACGGGGCGGCGGACGTCATCGTCGCCGGGGCGAGCGACGCCCCGATCTCACCCATCACCGTCGCCTGCTTCGACGCGATCAAGGCCACCACGGCGCGCAACGACGACGCGGAGCACGCCTCGCGGCCGTTCGACGCCAGCCGCACGGGCTTCGTCCTCGGCGAAGGGGCGGCCGTCTTCGTCCTGGAGGAACTGGAGAGCGCACGGCGTCGCGGAGCCCACATCTACGCCGAGGTGGCCGGCTACGCCACCCGGTCCAACGCCTTCCACATGACCGGACTGCGCCCCGACGGCGCGGAGATGGCCGAGGCGATCCGGGTGGCGCTCGACGAGGCCCGGCTCGCCCCGGAGGAGATCGACTACATCAACGCCCACGGTTCCGGCACCAAGCAGAACGACCGGCACGAGACCGCCGCCTTCAAGCGCAGCCTGGGCGACCACGCCTACCGGACACCGGTCAGCTCCATCAAGTCGATGGTGGGCCACTCGCTGGGCGCCATCGGATCGATAGAGGTGGCGGCCTCCGTCCTGGCGATGGAGCACAGCGTCGTGCCGCCCACCGCCAATCTGCACAACCCGGACCCGGAGTGCGACCTCGACTACGTACCGCTGACCGCGCGCGACTGGCGGACGGACGCGGTGCTCTCGGTCGGCAGCGGCTTCGGCGGATTCCAGAGCGCCGTGGTGCTCGCCCGGCCCGATCGGAGCAGCCGATGAACGCCCACCCGGTGGTGACCGGCCTCGGGGTCGTCGCGCCCAACGGCCTGGGCCTGGAGGAGTACTGGGCGGCGACACTCGCGGGACGCAGCGGCATCGGACGGATCACCCGGTTCGACCCCTCCGACTACCCGTCGCGGCTCGCCGGTGAGATCGGCGGCTTCGCCGCCCGGGACCACCTGCCCAGCAGGCTGCTACCGCAGACGGACCGGATGACCCAGCTGGCCCTGGTCAGCGCGGACTGGTCGCTGCAGGACGCCGGGGTCGACCCGGCCGAACTGCCCGACTACGCAGCGGGGGTGATCACCGCCAGCCACTCCGGCGGCTTCGAGTTCGGCCAGAACGAGCTCAAGGCGCTGTGGAGCAAGGGCGGCCGGTACGTCTCGGCCTACCAGTCCTTCGCCTGGTTCTACGCCGTCAACAGCGGGCAGATCTCCATCCGCCACGGTCTGCGGGGCCCCAGCAGCGTGGTCATCAGCGACCAGGCCGGCGGCCTCGACGCCCTCGCGCAGGCCCGGCGGCAGGTCCGCAAGGGGATCTCCCTCGTGGTGGCCGGCGCGGTCGACGCGTCGATCTGCTCCTGGGGGTGGGTGGCCCAGCTGGCGAGCGGCCGGCTGGCCGCCGGCGAGGACGCGGAGCGCGCCTACCTGCCCTTCGACGCCGCCGCCCGCGGCCATGTGCCAGGCGAGGGCGGCGCGTTGCTCGTGGTCGAGGACGCGGAGCACGCGCGGGAACGCGGCGCCGGGAAGATCTACGGCGAACTCGCAGGACACGCCGCCACCATGGACCCCCGGCCGGGCAGCGGGCGTGCGCCCGGCATCGAGCGGGCGATCGACGGAGCACTGCGGGACGCCGGGATCGGCCCCGCCGACGTGGACGTGGTCTTCGCGGACGCGGCCGCGATCCCCGAACTCGACCGCACCGAGGCCGAAGCCATCACCAAGACGTTCGGACCGCAGGGCGTCCCGGTGACGGCGCCCAAGACCATGACCGGACGCCTCTACTCGGGCGCCGCGCCCCTGGATGTCGCCGCCGCCCTGCTGAGCATCCGCGACGGTGTCATCCCGCCGACCATCGGAACCTCGGTCGCCGACGGGTACGACATCGACCTCGTGACCGGCGGCCCGCGCGCCGCGCGGGTACGCACCGCGCTGGTGCTGGCCCGCGGCCACGGCGGGTTCAACTCGGCCCTGGTCGTACGCGCCGCCGACCGCTGAGGCCGCGGACCGTTCCTCCCCGCGGAGAATCCGCCGGGCCCCTGCCCCGGACACCACCCCATCCACGAAAGGCCCGGACATGTCCACCACAAGCCCGTTCACCCTCGACGATCTCCGGCGGATCCTGCTGGAGGCGGCCGGCGCCGAAGAGGGTGTCGACCTGAGCGGAGACATCATCGACACCGAGTTCGACGCCCTCGGTTACGAATCCCTGGCGCTGCTGGAGACCGGCAGCCGGATCGAGCGCGAGTACGACATCTCGCTGGACGACTCCGCCCTGACCGACGCGGTCACGCCCCGGGGCCTCATCGACATCGTCAACAAGCAGCTCGCCGCTGCGCCGAGCGCCTGAGGAGAAGACCATGGCAGCCAAGACCGGACGGGTCGCCCTGGTGACCGGCGCGACCAGCGGTATAGGACTCGCCGTCGCCCGCCAGCTGGCCGGCCAGGACCACCGCGTGTTCATCGGCGCCCGCAACGCCGAGAACGTCCAGGCGACCGTCAAGGAACTGCGCGCCGAGGGCCTGGAGGTCGAGGGCGCGGCCGTCGACATCCGCAACGACGAGGAGGTCAGGTCGTTCGTCCAGGCGGCCGTCGACCGCTTCGGCACCATCGACGTGCTCGTCAACAACGCCGGGCGCAGCGGCGGCGGAGTGACCGCCGACATCAGCGACGAGCTGTGGTACGACGTGATCGAGACCAACCTGAACAGCGTCTTCCGGGTCACCCGGGAAGTGCTGAACACCGGCGGCCTGCGGGAAAAAAGCCGCGGACGGATCATCAACATCGCCTCCACTGCAGGAAAACAGGGCGTGGTGCTCGGCGCCCCCTACTCCGCCTCCAAGCACGGCGTCGTCGGCTTCACCAAGGCGCTCGGCAACGAACTGGCGCCCACCGGAATCACCGTCAACGCGGTCTGCCCCGGATACGTCGAGACGCCGATGGCCCAGCGGGTCCGCCAGGGCTACGCGGCGGCCTACGACACCAGCGAGGCCGCGATCCTGGAGAAGTTCCAGGCCAAGATCCCGCTCGGCCGCTACTCCTCGCCCGAGGAAGTGGCCGGCCTGGTCGGCTACCTCGCCTCCGACACCGCCGCCTCCATCACCTCCCAGGCGCTCAACGTCTGCGGTGGCCTCGGGAACTTCTGACCGCCCGGCGTCCCTGTGTCCTTCCACCACCGATCGGAGCTGTGACCATGACGACCCGTGAGGTCGAACACGAGATCACCGTGCGCGCGGGCGCCGCCGACGTCTACCGGCTGCTCGCCGAGGTCGAGAACTGGCCCCGGCTCTTCCCGCCGTCGGTCTACGTCGACTACCTCGAACGCGACGGCAACGAGGAGCGTATCCGGATCTGGGCCACCGCCAACGGCGAGGCCAAGAACTGGAGTTCACGGCGGACACTGGACCCCGACGGCCTGCGCATCAGCTTCTGGCAGGAGGTCTCTGCGCCGCCGGTGGCCGAGATGACCGGCACCTGGATCATCGAACGGATCGGTGAACAGGAGTCCCGGGTACGGCTGCTGCACTCCTACCGTGCCATCGACGACGACCCCGAGGGCCTGAGCTGGATCGACGAGGCGGTGGACCGCAACAGCCGGGCCGAACTGCCGGGCCTGAAGACCAATCTGGAGCTGTCGGCGCAGGACGCCGGACTCAGCCTCTCCTTCGAGGACAGCGTCCGGGTGGAGGGCGCCGCCAAGGACGTGTTCGACTTCGTCAACGAGGCGCAGTTGTGGACCGAGCGGCTGCCGCACGTCGCCAAGGTCGAACTCACCGAGGACACCCCCGGACTGCAGACCCTGCGGATGGACACCCTCACCAAGGACGGCTCCACCCACACCACGGAGTCGGTCCGGGTCTGCTTCCCGCACCGCAAGATCGCCTACAAGCAGACCACGCTGCCCGCCCTGCTCGACCTGCACACCGGCTACTGGACCTTCGAAGAGGGCCCCGACGGCGTCACCACCGCCACCTCCCAGCACACCGTCGTCCTCAACGCCGGCAACATCGTCACGGTGCTCGGCCCGGACGCGGGCATCCCCGAGGCCCGCCGGTTCATCCGGGAGGCCCTCGGCAACAACAGCCGGGCCACGCTCAACCACGCCAAGGAGTACGCGGAAGCGCGGCGCTGAGCATGACCGGCTCACTGGACACCGACGTCATCGTGGTCGGGGCCGGCCCGGTCGGACTCCTGCTCGCCGGTGAACTGCGCCTGGGCGGAGCACGGGTGACCGTGCTGGAGCAGCTCACCGAACCGACCACCGAGTCCCGCGCGTCCACGCTGCACACCCGCACGATGGAGATCCTGGACGGGCACGGGCTGCTGAAGCGGATCGGCACCCTGCCCAGCGGCGGCCCGGGCCACTTCGGCGGCATGCCGCTGGACCTGACCGCGGCCGCCCCCGGCCACCGCTGGGCGGGGCAGTGGAAGTGCCCGCAGGCGCACCTGGAGGCCGTCCTGTACGCCTGGGCGACGGAGCTGGGCGCGCAGGTCCTGCGCGGGCACGTGGTGACGGGTCTGCGTTCGCGCGCGGACCGCGTGGAGGCCGGCTTCATCGCACTCGGCACGAAACCGGCCGCCCTGTCCGCCTCCTACCTGGTCGGCTGCGACGGTGAGCGGAGCACCGTGCGGCAGCTGGCCGGGTTCGAGGTGGACGGCGAGGACGGCGCGCTGGAGATGCTCAGGGCCGACCTGGCCGGCATCGACGTACCGAACCGGCGCTTCGAGCGGCACCCGAACGGGCTGGCCACCGCCTTCCGCTGGCCCGACGGCACCACCCGGGTCATGGTCCACCTCCACGGCGGCCGCTCCGGGCCGCGGACCGGCGCTCCGGATCTGGCGGAGGTGGCCGAGGCATGGGCCCAGGTGACCGGCGAGGACATCAGCGCGGGCACCCCGGTCTGGCTCAACGCCTTCGACAACACCAGTCTCCAGGTCACCCGGTACGTCAAGGGCCGGATCCTGCTGGCCGGGGACGCGGCCCACGTACAGATGCCGGTCGGCGGCCAGGCCCTCAACCTCGGCCTGCAGGACGCGGCCGACCTCGGCCGCAAGCTCGCCGGACAGGTCACCGAGGCCGACAGGGCCGAAGAGGCCCTCGGCGCGGACGGAGCCGGGGGGACAGCCGGGGCCGGCGGCGCCGCACTGCTCGACAGCTACCACGACACCCGCCACCGGATCGGCGCCGCCACGCTGACCAACATCCAGGCCCAGGCCCGGCTGCTGCTCGGCGGACCGGAGGTGGACGGACTGCGGTCGGTCTTCGGCGAACTGCTGGAGATCGGCTCCGCCCGGCGCCATCTGGCCCGCGCGATCAGCGGACTCGGGCCGGTGCGGCCCGGCCCCCCGCACAACGGCACCTGACCGACCACACGAGGAGAGGCAACATGAGCAGGCTCATCGGCAAGACGGCGCTCGTCACCGGTTCCAGCCGCGGCATCGGCCGCGCCATCGCCGTACGGCTGGGCAGGGAGGGCGCGCTCGTCGCCGTGCACTACGCCGCCAACGAGGCGGCGGCCCAGGAGACCGTCGAGCTGATCGAGAAGGACGGCGGTCACGGATTCGCGGTCCGCGCCGAACTGGGGGTGCCGGGCGACGTGCACGAACTCTTCCTCGGCCTGGAGAAGGAACTCAAGGAGCGCACCGGCGGGACGACCCTCGACATCGTGGTGAACAACGCGGGGGAGACCACATCGAGCGGTATCGCCCCCGAGGACGTCACCCCGGAACAGCTCGACCGCCTCTTCGCGGTGAACGCCAAGGCGCCGTACCTCATCGTGCAGCGCGCACTGACGCAGATACCCGAGGGCGGGCGCATCATCAACATCTCGTCCGGTCTGACCCGGGTCTCCAACCCCGACCAGGTCGCGTACGCGATGACCAAGGGCGCCATCGAGCAGCTGACCTTGCACCTGGCCCGGCATCTGGCGCCGCGCGGCATCACCATCAACAGCGTCGCGCCCGGGATCACCGACAACGGCAGCGCGGTCTTCGGCATACCGGAGGCGGTGGAGCAGATGGCGCAGCTCTCGGCCTTCAAGCGGGTGGGCAGCGCCGGCGACGTCGCGGACGTGGTCACCTTCCTGGCCACCGACGAGGCCCGGTGGATCACCGGTGCCTTCATCGACGCCACCGGCGGCACCCTGCTCGGCTGAGCTTGCGGCGGACAACGACCGAATCGAAGGGACGGGAGGTGACCCGGCATGCCGACAGAGATCTCCGGCAGCATCTCGGAACGAACGGAAGAACTCGGCGCGCTGAAGGAACTGGTCCAGCAGGGGCCGGACCCGCAGGCGACAGAACGGCAGCACGCACGCGGCAAGCTCACCGCCCGCGAGCGGATCGGACTCCTGCTGGACAAGGGGAGTTTCACCGAGGTCGAGGCGCTGCGGCGGCACCGGGCGAGCGGCTTCGGACTGGAGGCGAAGAAGCCGCACACCGACGGTGTCGTGACGGGCTGGGGCACGGTGGAGGGCCGCACCGTGTTCGTGTACGCCCATGACTTCCGGATCTTCGGGGGCGCGCTCGGAGAGGCGCACGCCGAGAAGATCCACAAGGTGATGGACCTGGCCATCGCCGCCGGTGCGCCGCTGGTCTCGCTCAACGACGGCGCCGGCGCCCGGATCCAGGAGGGCGTCCAGGCGCTCGCCGGCTACGGCGGGATCTTCCGGCGCAACACCAGCGCCTCCGGGGTCATCCCGCAGATCAGCGTGATGCTCGGCCCGTGCGCGGGCGGGGCCGCCTACAGCCCCGCCCTGACCGACCTGGTGTTCATGGTGCGGGAGACCTCGCAGATGTTCATCACCGGGCCTGACGTGGTCCAGGCGGTGACCGGCGAGCAGATCACCCAGAACGGTCTCGGCGGCGCGGATGTGCACGCCGGCACCTCAGGGGTCGCGCACTTCGTCTACGACGACGAGGAGACCTGCCTGGCCGAAGTCCGCTACCTGCTCTCCCTGCTGCCGTCCAACAACCGCGAACTGCCGCCCAGGACGATCACCGCGGACCCGCCCGACCGCGAGTCAGGGGCGCTGCTCGACCTGGTGCCCGCGGACGGCAACAGGTCCTACGACGTGCGGGCGGTGATCGAGGAGATCGTCGACGACGGCGAGTTCCTTGAGGTGCACGCCGCCTTCGCCCCCAACCTGGTCTGCGCGCTGGCCCGGCTGGAGGGCCGGGTGGTCGGCCTGGTCGCCAATCAGCCCGCCGCGCTGGCCGGTGTCCTGGACATCGACTCCAGCGAGAAGGGCGCCAGGTTCGTCCAGTTCTGCGACTCGTTCAACATCCCGCTGGTCACCCTGGTCGACGTGCCCGGCTTCCTGCCCGGCGTGGACCAGGAGCACGACGGCATCATCCGGCGCGGCGCCAAACTGCTCTACGCCTACTGCAACGCCACCGTCCCCCGGGTCTCGCTGATCCTGCGCAAGGCCTACGGCGGCGCCTACATCGTGATGGACTCCCGCTCCATCGGCGCCGACCTGGCCTTCGCCTGGCCCACCAACGAGATCGCGGTGATGGGCGCCGAGGGCGCCGCCAACGTGGTCTTCCGGCGGGAGATCGCCGCCGCCGAGGACCCGGCCGCGATGCGCGCCCAGAAGATCGCCGAGTACCGCAGCGAACTCGTCCATCCGTACTACGCGGCCGAGCGCGGCCTCGTCGACGACGTCATCGACCCGCGCCGCACCCGGCAGGTGCTCTGCCGCGCCCTGGCCATGCTCACCGCCAAGGGCGCCGATCTGCCGCACCGCAAGCACGGCAACCCACCCCAGTGAAAAGGATCGTGCCATGGACGTCGGACTCCTCTTCGACCTGCGCAACCCCGAGCAGTGGCAGCGGCCGTGGGCCGACCACTACGCACGGACCCTGGAATTGTGCGAGGAGGCCGACCAGCGGGGAGCCGGCGGCCTGTGGTTCACCGAGCACCACCTCTTCGAGGACGGCTACCTGCCGCAGCCGCTGACCTTCGCGGCGGCCGTCGCCGCGCGCACCCGGCGGGCACGGATCGGGACCTCGGTGGTGCTCCCCGCCCTGCACAACCCCGCCGACCTCGCGGAACAGGCCGCACTCGTCGACCTCATCAGCGGCGGCCGGCTGGAACTGGGCCTCGGCGCCGGCTACCGGCTGCCCGAGTACCAGCTGTTCGGCGCGGACTTCACCCGCCGGTTCGCGGGCACCGAGCGGAACATCCGGGAGATCCTGCGCCTGTGGCAGGAGCGGGCCGTCACTCCGCTGCCGATCCAGGACCCGCCGCCGGTCTGGGGAGGTTTCTACGGCCCGCGCGGCGCGAAGATCGCCGGGCGGCTCGGCATCGGCCTGCTGCACATCTCGCGTCCCATCTTCGAGCACTACCAGCAGGGCCTCGTCGAAGGCGGCCACGACCCGCAGTCGGCCAGGGTCAGCGACCTGCTGCCCATCATCCTCGCCGAGGACCCCGAAGAGGCCTGGCACCGCGTGGCACCGCACCTCGCACACCAGGTGAACTCCTACCGGCAGGGATCGGTGGAAGGCACCGACCGGAGCACACCGCTGCTCACCGCCGAAGACCTCCGCGACCCCAACGCCCAGGACACCCGCGGCCTGCTGGACATCCTCACCCCCGAGGACGCGGCCGTCCGGATCGAGGAACTGACCAAGGACCTGCCCGTCAAACACCTCATCTTCTGGGCGAGCATCGCCGGCATGCCGGACGACATCGTCACCGAGAACATCCGGCTCGTCACCGAGGAACTGCCGCCGCTGCTCGGCTGAGCCCGCGGCCGCGACCGGCACACCCCGGGCACCCGGCACTGGACTGCGACGGCCCGGGCCCGGGCCCGGACATCGTGCGGGCACCCACGACACACCCACACCGACACAGGCGGCCAACCATGACAGCCTCCTCCTGGTCCAACTCCTCCACCGCGCCGTCCGCCGCCCCGTCCGCCGCCCGGTCGGCCGGCGATGCCCCCGGGGCTGCGGAACCGGCGCGCTGGGACGCACGGCTCTGGGCCGTCCTGTTCATCCTCTCCGCCAACATGATCCTCGACGCGATCGAGGTCTCCCTGGTACTCGTCGCCCTGCCGACCATCGGCACGGCACTCGGACTGGATCTGTGGACCGTGCAGTGGCTGATGAGCGGCTTCGCGCTCGGCTTCGCCGCCCTGCTCGTCCTCGGGCCGCGGCTCAACGCCAGGCTGGGCCGCAAACGCGTCTACCTCGTCGCGATGCTGCTCTTCGCCGCCGCCTCCGTGGCCGGCGGGCTCACCGACAGCGCAGGCGTGCTCATCGCCACCCGGGTGGTCAAGGGCCTCAGCGCGGCGCTCACCGCGCCCACCGGACTCGCCATCATCGGCACCACCTTCCGCAACGGGCCGCAGCAGCGCCGGGCGGTCTCCGTCTACTCCCTGTTCGGCGCGGCCGGCTTCACCGTGGGACTGCTGCTGTCCGGCGCACTGCTGGCGGAGAGCTGGCGGTGGACGTTCCTCTTCCCGGCGCCGGTGGCACTGGTCCTGCTCTTCTCCGGTATGCGGCTCATCCCGCCCGACCAGGGCCGCGCCCCGGCCCCGCGGATCGAGCCCGCGCTCCTGCGCAACGGGCCGCTGCTGCGCTCCGCCGTCGGCGCGGCCACACTCAACGGCACCTACCAGAGCCTGTTGCTGCTGCTGGTCTTCCACACGCAGCGCCAACTGGGCTGGTCGCCCTGGCAGTCGGCGCTCGCCCTGCTGCCGGCCTGCGTGCCGCTCGCGGTGACCGTGCCCTTCGCCGGAGCGATGACCGCACGCTGGGGCACCGGCCGGCTGATCGCCCTCGGCGCGGCCACACCGGTCCTCGGCTACGCCCTCTTCCTGGCGCGGCCGACCGGTTCGTACCTCACCGCGATGCTGCCGACGCTGCTCCTGGTCGGCGCGGGCTTCGTGCTCTCCTTCGCCGCCCTCAACATGCAAGCCACCGGGGCCCTGCCCGCCGCCGACCGGGCGGCGGCGGTTCCCCTCTACCAGACGGCCGTCCAGCTCGGCGCCGTGCTGATGCTCCCGGCCACCGCCTGGTTCCTCGGTTCCCACCACGGCTACCGCCCCGCACTGTCGTTCATCACAGCGGTCGGCGCGATCGGCCTGCTGGCCGCCCTGAGCGGACTCCGCATCTCTCACAGACAGGTCGCACCATGACGGATGACCAGCTCTCACTCGCCATCATCACCGCCAGCGTCAGGGAGGGCCGGCTCGGTCCCGCCGTCGCCGACTGGTTCCTGGCCCAGGTCAAGGAGCGCCCCGAGTTCGCCGTGCGGGAGGTCGACCTGATCGACCACCCGCTGCCGCTCGTCCTGCCGGGACCGGGCAGGGAACTGCCCCTCGAAGCGGCCCGGGTACGGGAATCGCTGCGTTCGGTCCTCGTGGCCGCGGACGCCTTCGTCGTGGTCACGCCCGAGTACAACCACAGCTTCCCGGCGGCCCTGAAGAACACCGTCGACTGGTTCTACCAGGAGTGGACGGCCAAGCCGGTCGGGTTCGTCTCCTACGGCGGCCTCAGCGGCGGCATACGTGCCGTGGAGCAGCTGCGGCAGGTCTTCGCCGAGGTGCACACGCTGACCGTCCGGGAGAACGTCGCCCTGCCCAACGCCGGCAACCGGTTCGACGCGCAGGGCCGGCTGACGGACGCGGAGCCGAGCGTGCTGTCGGCCGGCCTGCTCCTCGACCAGCTCGACTGGTGGGGCCGTGCCCTGCGCACGGCCCGCGGCGAGCGCCCGTACCCGCGCTGACACCTCTGACACCACCCGGAAAGGGGGGCGGCAATGCCCCAGCAGATCTCATCCGCGCCGCCGGACATCCGACGAGCCGACAGCGCGGCCGTGCACGTCGCCCAGTGGTACGTCTCCGACCGCGCGGCCGGCGTCGAAGCCCTGGACGAAGCCGTCCAGCAGTGGCGCGCCACCGCCTGGCCGGCCGGGATCCTCTCCTTCAGCGCCTACCTCAGCACCGAGCACGACACCGTCCTCACCTACGTCCAGACGGCCGGCGGCGGGGTGCACCGCGCCTTCACCGCGGGTCTGAAGGGTCTGGCCGGCGCCGAGACCGTCGAGTACACCCTGCACCGGGCCATCGTGCTGGACGCCGCAGCGCCGGCGCCGGCCAGTTTCGTCGTCGCGAGCTTCGACGTCGACGGGCCCGGCCCGCAGGAGAGCATCGTCGCCTCGATCGCCGGCGCCCTCGAACACGCCCCGGCCGGGCAGCACCCCGGCATGATCTCGGCCAACTTCCACCTCAGCACCGACGGCACCCGCGTGCTCAACTACGCCGAGTGGACCAGCGACGAGGCACACATCGCCTTCCTCGACGGCGCCACACGCGTGGCGACGCTGCGCGCCACCCACGCCACACCCGGGGTGCGCCCGATCGGCTTCAAGCGCTACCACCTCCTCCACAGCCTCACCGCATGAGAAACCGCCCGGCGCCGCTTCTGGTCGCTCCGCACCGCCCGGCGAATTCCGCCCGTCCGGCGTCCACCGAAAACTCCCGGCCGCCGGCGGCCGGGAATGCGCCATGGGTTTCCATGACGCCGCGTCAATTTCCCCTGAAGGCAGTCCATGGATTCTCCGGTTTCCCTGCCGCTCGACAGCCGGACATGCAAGGATCGAGCCGTCGGCCGAGCGACGGCGTAAATACCGCTTGTCCCCATCCCGTCGGTCCGGCCGCGGACGCCATAACCCGGAGACCGTCCGTCTCCGGCCGCGCCGTATCGCCGGGACACCCCTATCCGTGCACATTCCCGCCAGCCATGTCCTTGCGCCGATCGTCCGGAACACCGCGGCCGAATCGCGGGCGCATCAGTGTCACACAGACCGGGAGGAAGCAATAATGCCCACCACCGTACCGACCCGGGACGATCTCATCGAGACCGCCGGGAAACTGGTGCCCCTGCTGCGCTCCCGGGCGCTGTGGATCGACGAGAACCGCCGGCTCCCCTCCGACGTCATCGAGGCGATCGAGGCATCCGGGCTGCTCAAGATGCAGGTGCCCGCCCAGTACGGCGGGTACGAGTCGGACGCGCGCACGTTCATCGACGTGCTGGCCGAGATCGCCAAGGGCAACAGCTCGGTCGCCTTCTGCATGTCCATCTACGCATCGCTGACCTGGATGGTCGGCCTGTGGCCGGACGAGGCCCTCGACGAGGTCTTCGCGCAGCCCAACGTCCGGGTGACCGGCACGACCGCCGCGTCGGGCAAGGCGACCCGTGTCGAGGGCGGTTACCTGCTCAACGGGAGCTGGGGGTTCAACAGCGGCGTGCTGCACAGCCACTGGAAGATCACCGCCGCGATGCCCGAGGGGCCCGCCGGGGAGACCCTGCCGATCTTCAGCCTGGTTCCGATCTCCGATCTGGAGATCGTCGACGACTGGAACACCATCGGTCTGCAGGGCTCGGGCAGTGTGACCACCGTGGCCAAGGACGTCTTCGTGCCGGACCGGCGGGTGATCACCGGCGCGGAGTTCTACCAGAACGTCTCGAAGTCCCAGATCAACGCGCCCAAGGCCAGCTACCGGGTGCCGATGCTGGTCACCGCCACGGCGATGCAGACCGGCCAGCTCGTCGGCGCCGGCAAGTACGCCCTGGCCAGCTTCCTCGAACGGCTTCCCGGCCGGCCGCTGACGTACACGAACTACCCCAGTCAGCGGGAGGCACCCATCACCCATCTGCAGGTCGGCGAGGCCGCGCTGCTGATCGAGGACGCCGAGGGGCGGGCCCACCGGTTCGCCGACCTACTGGCCGAGAAGATCCGGCGGGACGAGCCGTGGTCCCAGGAGGACCGGGTCTTCTCCCGGGTGCAGATCGGCTGGATCGCCCAGCAGATCAAGCAGGCCGTCGAGATCCTGGCCGCGGCCAGCGGCGGCTCCTCGATCTTCCGGGACGTGCCGATCACCCGTATCCAGCGGGATGTCCACGCGACGTCGCTGCACTCGCTGATCACGCCGGGCACCAACATCGAGCTCTACGGCAGGTCGCTGTCCGGCCTGGAACCCAACACGGTCTACCTGTGATCCGCCGGCGCCTGTGAGCGGGCGGCACCGCACGGTGCCGCCCGCTCACAGGCGCCCGTCCGGTGCCCTTCGCGGGGTCGGCTTCCGGGTCAGCCGAAGCCCACCCGGAAGCCGACCCCGCGGACGGTGACGATCCAGCTGCTGCGCCCCAGCTTGTTGCGCAGGGAGCTGACATGGGTGTCGACGGTGCGGCTCGCCTGCGCGCCCAGGGCCTGCACCACCGGGATCTCCCAGATCTCGGCCATCAGCCGCTGCCGGGTGACGACCATCTCGGGGTGCCGGGCCAGGTAGTACAGAAGGTCGAACTCCTTGCGGGTCAGCTCCACCGGCTTCTCGTGCAGCTGCACCTCGCGGGAGGCCGCGTCGATCCGCAGGGCCCCGATCGAGACCGTCGTCTTCGGGGCGGGCGCCGGCCGGCGCGGCTCCAGCCGGCGCATCACGGCCTCCATCCGGGCTGCCAACTCGCGTATCTCATAGGGTTTGTCGAGGCAGTCGTCGGCGCCCGCACGCAGCCCGAGGACCCGGTCCAGTTCGGTGCCGCCGCCGGTGAACGCGATCAGCGGCCGGCCGCCCGTTTCCCGGAGAGTGCGGCAGACCACCAGGCCGTCGATGTCCGGCAGGTCCAGGTCGAGCAGGACGAAGTCCGCCTGCTGGTGATTCTCCAGCGCGGCCGTCCCGGAATTGACGGTTGTGACGTCGTGGCCGTACCGCTCCAGATTGCGGGCCAGCGTTATCGCTTCGTGCTTCTGAGCCTCCACCACGAGTATGCGCACGATGTCTCCCTTGGAGTTTCACGGGCCGAAGGTGGATTCACAGCCGCAAGCTCCATTGCCTGCTTCCCTGTTAACTGGACACTGCCATCCTGTGCTGATCCGCGGTGCGGATTCTCACATCGTGTCGTCGATTCGAGCCAGGGTGTTCATACGCGTTCATACAGGCTTCGCAGTCCGGCGCCGGACATTTCTGATGCGCCGGGAAAAGATCCGGAGTCAGCCCGCAGCCGCAGCCGCGGTGGTGCTCAGGTGGTCGGCCCGGAATGCCCGCAGGAAAGTACCCACCGCGGCGTCCGCCACCGTGTGCAGTTCGGTCTCCGGGACCGGACGGGTGCCGAGTTGCGACCGCGCCTCCATGGGGCCGGTGAGCAGGGCGAGGAACTGCTCCGCGGCCTCGACGGGATCGCACGCGCGCAGCATGCCGGCGAGCGAGAGCCGTGCCATCCGGTCGGCGAGAGCCTGCCTGAGCCGGTCGGCGCCACGCCCCCAGACCGCCTCCAGCAGTCCGGGGAAGCGGGTGATCTCCGCGTAGAGCAGCCGGCGCAGCGCCCAGGAGCGGGGGTCGCAACACTGCAGCAGCAGGCGGTACCCCACGTCCTGCAGGCCGGACCTGAGCGGATCGGTGCCCTCGCCGCCGTCGACCGTCAGGCGCTCCGCCACGGCCAGGTTCTCGGCCATCACCGCGTTCCCGGTGGCCTCCATCGCGGCGTGGAAGAGGCTCTCCTTGTCGCCGAGATGGTTGTAGACGGTGTGCTTGGCGACCCCCGCCACCTCGGCGATCTCCTCCATGCACGCCCGCGCGTAGCCCCGGTTCGCGAACACGGTGAACGCCGCGTCCAGGATCGCCTGTCGCTTGTCGATGCGCCCTCGTGAGGCCGCCCGGTTGCCAGATGCCGATGCCGCAGTTCCGCCCACCCCATGAGCATACCCGCGACGGGCGTCGGTTTGTACTCGTCAGTGCAGTTTATTGACCACGCCGTTGCCATCAACCCGAGCGGTGCCCTAATCTGCACTGCCGAGTGCAACTTCCCCTGATGCCACTGGAGAGACTCATGGCGCATCCATCGGACGAAGGTCTGGATCCCGCGCTGCGGCGGCTGATCGGCGTGATCCTGTTAGGCGGGATCATGGGGATCCTCGACGGCTCGATGATCGCCGTCGCCGCGGACACCCTCGTCAAGGACTTCCACACCTCGCTCAGCGCGGTGAGCTGGGTGTCCACCAGCTATCTGCTCGCCCTGACCGTGAGCATCCCGGTCACCACCTGGGCCGTGGACAGGTTCGGCGGGCGCCGCCTGTGGCTGCTCGGCCTCGTGGTGTTCCTGGCCGGTTCCATCAGCGCCGGACTGGCGTGGAACATCGGCAGCCTGATCGCCTTCCGCGTACTGCAGGGTCTCGGCGCGGGGCTGCTCGACCCGCTGATGCTCACCCTGCTGGCCCGTTCGGCCGGCCCCGGCCGGATCGGCCGGGTCATGGGCCTGATGGGCGTGGTCGGCTCCAGCGGCCCGGTCTTCGGCCCGGTGATCGGCGGATTCATCCTGCAGGGCGTCGCCTGGCGCTGGATGTTCCTGGTCAACGTCCCGATCGGACTGCTCGCCCTGCTGCTCGCGCTGCGCGTGGTGCCGGACGACAAGCCGTCCGGCGAACACCCGGCCGGCAGACTCGACGTCGTGGGTCTCGCGCTGATCGGACCAGGCGTGGCGACCGCGGTACTGACGTTGTCCCAGTACGCGGAACGGGCCGAGTTCGTCACCTGGCAGGTGCTCGTCCCGCTGGCCGCGGCGGTGGTGCTGCTGGGCGGCTACGCCGTCCACGCGCTCCGCGAGCGCCGCACCGCGCCGCTGATCGACCTGCGGCTGTTCACCTCGCGCAGTTTCTCCGCGAGCGTCACGGTCGGCTCCCTCGTCGGTCTGGCGACCTTCGCGAGCCTCTTCGCCCTCCCGCTGTACTACCAGCAGGTCCGCGGCCACGACACGTTCGAGTCCGCACTGCTGCTCGCCCCGCTCGGCGTCGGCTCCGCACTGGCGATGCCGCTGACCGGCCGGCTCTCCGACCGGCTCGGCCCGCGGAACCTGGTGCTGGGCGGCGCCGTGATCGCCGGGCTGAGCGCCCTGGCCTTCACCCAGCTCGCCGCGGACACCTCCCAGATCTGGTCGGCGGTGCTGGCGTTCACCATCGGCGTCGGCCTCGGCAGCATCGGCGCACCCACCATCGGCTCGCTCTACCGGACACTTCCCCCGCACCTCGTACCGCAGGGCAGTACGGTGCTCTACATGCTCAACCAGCTCGGTGCCGCGATCGGCATCGCCCTGGTCGCGCTCCTGGTGCAGAGCGCCGGAAGCGGGGACGCCCTCGGCGGCTTCCAGGCCGCGTACTGGGGAGTGACCGGCGCTCTTGTCCTGGTCCTGTTCACCGCGACCCTGCTGCCGGGGCGGCCGGCGCCGCAGGAGACCACCGCAGAACCGCCGCAGGAGCGGGCCGAGTCCGGCTCGCAGAAGACTCCCGCACCCGTCGCTGCCCAGGGGGACGCCACGTGAAGACGATCGTGATCGCCGGCGGTACCGACGGCATCGGCAAGGCACTCGCCGCCACCCGCCTCAGCGGCGGCGACACCGTCGTCGTGATCGGCCGCAACGAGGTCAAAGGAAAGGCGTTCCTGGACCACGCCGAGGAGACCGGCGCCCGGGACCGGGCCTTCTTCGTCCGGGCGGACCTCAGCCTGGTCGCGGAGAACGAACGGGTCGTCACCACCGTGCGGGCACAGTTCCCGGTGGTGGACACCCTGGTGTTCTGCGCCCGGCACTACCGCAGCAAGCGCACCGAGACGGCCGAAGGGCTGGAGGAGAACTTCGCGCTGTTCTACCTCAGCCGCTACCTGCTCGGCCACGGTCTGGCCGACTCCCTGACGGCGTCCGGCGGGCCGGTGGTGGTGAACGTGGCCGGCCCCGGCGCGAGCCTGAGCGTGGTGCACTGGAACGACCTGGAACTGCGGCGCGGCTACCACGGCGGCGCCGCACTCGGACAGGGCGGAAAGCTCAACGACCTGCTCGGCGTCACCTTCGCCGAACGGTACGCGGACCGCGGGATCCGTTACGTCCTGATCCACCCGGGCGTCACGGCGACCAGCTTCTCCGGGGTGTACGACGAGGAGACGCTCCGGCACATCACGGCGATGCAGACCTACGCCAAGCCGGTGGAGTCGGCCCTTCCGCCGATCCTCACCGCCATCGACGCACCTCCCGCGCAGGCGCTGAGCGCCTTCGTGGAGGGCCGGCGGATCGGCGTTGAGGACCACGACTTCGACCGCGACGCCGCCCGCCGGCTGGAGGCCGTGACGGAGCGGATCCTGCTGGAGCGTGCGGGGCGCGACGATGCGCTGCCCGGGAATTGACGGTGCCTGAAACGGAATTGATGTTCTTTTCACAACCCTGAGTCAGGGTTTCTAGGCGCGGGTCACCGCTGGTCGGAGAATGTTCCGTACCACGCCGTGGCCTGCGCCTTTTTGGCGGAGTCACCCCGTCCCGAGGAGCCGAAGAATGTCACCTGCGTCCACCCTGCGGCCCGTCATCGAGAACCCTGACAGCGACGTCGTGCTGGTCGGGACGGTGCCGGTGGCCGGCCGCGAGCAGACGGCAGCAGCCGAGGCCGTCGTCGCCCACTGGAAGTCCGCCCCCTGGCCCGCGGAGCTGCTGTCGCTCACGGCCTACACGAGCAGCGACGGCGGTTCGGTACTGACCTACGCGCAGTGGTCCTCGTACGAGGCGCTGCGGAAGTCACTGGAGGAGCAGGGAAGCGTCTCCGACAACGCCGCCGCCGTGGCCGGCGCCCCGCCGGCCGTGCCCTTCCGGCTGTACCGCGCCGTGCGCGGGAGCGCGATAGCCGATCCGGCTCCCGTCGCCGAGTCCTTCCCGGTGGCCTTCTTCAGCGCGGAGAACCACGAGGCCGCCCGTGCGTGGGTCGACGGCCTCCTGGCCGGCGAGGAGGAGTCCGAGGGGGACGCGCGTGACTACCCCGGCGGGATATCCGCCAACATGCACATCAGCGTCGACGGCACGAGCATCCTCAGCTTCTCGGAATGGGTGACGGAGGCGAACGCCATCGCCCACATCGAGGCGGTCTGGGAGCCGGTGCTGAAGGAACTCGGCGGCACCGGGCTGCTGTACCGGCACTTCCGCAGCCTGTTCCCGACCGGCTGAGCACAGGTCCGGCCGGCCCCCGACGCTTCGGCCGGGGGCCGGCCGGACCCGTTCGGATCAGCCGCCGACGCGGTCGTACGCGCGCCAGACCCGCGGAGCGTCGAAGAGGTACACCCGCTCGGGCCGCCGCCATCTGGCCGTCGGTACCGGCTCGGCCGCGGCCGGCGGGTCGGCCTCGGCGGCCGTACGGGAGAGCAGGACGGCGATCAGCGCCGCGAGTTCCTCCGGAGAGGCGGCGCCGCGCTCCACGCGGAGCTGGTGGGAATCGTTCGACTCGGTCATCACAGTGTCCTTGTGGTCGGGGGCGGTCGGGGGCGGTCGGGGGCGGTCGGGGGCAGTCGGGGGTGGTCGGGGTCGCTCGGGAGTGGCTGCGGTCGGTCGCGGGTGCTCGGGAGTGGCCGTGGGTGGTCGGGGTCGCTCGGGAGTGGCTGCGGACGGTCGGGGGTGGTCGGGAGCGGTCGTGGGTGATCGGTGGAGGCCGGCTCGCCGGAGCCGTCGGGCCCCGCGGGCCCGCGGTCACAGCAGAGCGGGCTCCTCGCCGGGCGTGCCGGGTTCGGCCGTCGGCTGCCGTCCGTCCGTCCGGTGACCTCCCCGGTCGCGCCGCTCGTAGGCGAGCGCGCACGCCCCGGCGGCCAGCGAGCCCAGACCGCCCAGGACGAGGCCGGAGCGGGCGCCTTGATGCTGCGCCAGCCAGCCGACGGCCAGCGCGCCCAGCGGCGTGGAGCCCTGGAGGATCAGGGTGTAGAGCGCCATCACACGGCCGCGGTAGCGCGGATCGCTGCCGAGCTGGATCCGGTGGTTCGCTGCCTGGGCGAAGTGGATCGCCGTGAAGCCCACGAAGAAGAGCAGCACCATCGCGGCAGCGAACGAGGGTGCCAGCCCCGCCAGGCTTTCCAGCCCCCCGAAGGCCAGCGCGGAGCCGATCACCAAGGAGCCCGGGGGCCGCCGGCGGCGGCCGGTGGTGGCCAGCGCCGCGACGAGGGAACCGGCCGCGAAGGTGCTGGACAGCAGGCCGAAGGAAGCCGCGTCCGCGTGGAAGACCGTTTTGGCCAGCAGCGGCAGGGTCAGCTGGAAGTTCATCCCGAACAGCCCGACCACGGCCACCAGGGCCAGGGGCAGCACCAGATCCCGGCGGCCCAGAACGTACCGCAGGCCGTCCCGTACGCGGGGGCGGGAGACCGGGCGCGGGCCTCGCCTCAGCTCGGCGGGCCGGATCATCCGCAGGGTCGACACCGTCGCCAGGTAGCTGAGGGCGTTGAGCAGCATCACCCAGCCGGTGCCCACCGCGCTGAGGAGCAGCCCGGCCAGCGCCGGGCCGACGACCCGGGCGGTGCTGAAGTACGCGGCGCTGAGCGCCGACGCGTTCGGCAGCAGATCGGCGCCGACCATCTCGCTCACGAACGCCAGCCGCGTCGGGACCTCGACCGCGTTGACGACGCCCAGGCCGAGCGCGAGACCGTAGACGTGCCACAGCCGGACCTCGTGCGCGAACACCAGCAGGGAGAGCGCCAGGGCCAGTACACCGGCGACCAGATTGGCCACGGTGAGCAGCAGGCGTTTGTCGTGGCGGTCGGCGAGCCGGCCGCCGTGCAGGGTCAGCAGCAGCACCGGGGTGAACTGGAAGGCGGTCACGGCGCCCAGCGCGGGCCCCGAGTTGCCGGTCAGGCCGAGGACCAGCCAGTCCTGGACCACGACCATCATCCAGGTGCCCGCGGCGGAGACGACCTGACCGGTGGCGAAGAGCCGGAAGTTCCGTACCGACAGGGAGCCGAACGCGTGGGTGAGCAGCTTCGTCATGGGCCGACGATCACACTCCGCGCCCGTCGCGGGGCGAAGGCGCGGGTACTGGGCACAGTGGGCTCCCCCCTTCAGGACAACGGGCCGGGTCTCCTGCCTCAAGGGTTCTATGCGGTCCGATCACCGCTCAAGACACGTCGTTTCAGGACTCGGTCAGATTCGGCAAGACCTCTGCGGCCGTGTCCAGCAACCGCCAATCGGATGTCAGACCGCCGTCAGGAGAACAGCGGGGGAGCGGCGGGCAGCACACTGATCAGCCCCCAGTTCACTGCCGTCGACGGTGACCAGCGCCGGCGTCAGGACGTCGTGTAGCAGGACTTCGCGATGCCCGGGATCGGGTCGGCGCCGAAGGCGGCGTTCGTGCAGGGAGCACTGCCGGTGAAGGTCGCGTAGAGGTAGTCGCCGTCGGCGCCGTATGCCACGGTGCGGCGGCCGTTCAGCGAACAGGTGCCGTTCTCCGTGGAGCAGGTGGCCGGGAAGCCGGCCGGGGCGCCGCTCCACGCGTAGCAGGACTTGGCGACGCCGTAGATCGGATCGACACCCATCGTGTCGGTGCCGCAGACCGTCGATCCGTTCGAACGGCCCAGCCAGAAGGCCCCGTTGGCGCCGAACGCGACCGGCTGCGAGCGGGTGACGCCACAGGGGGAGTGCTCGGCGGCGCAGGCGGTCCAGTTGCCGGCCGGTGCTCCGGACGGCGCCACGTAACAGCTCTTCGCCACGTTGAAGACGGGGTCCGTGCCGAAGGCGTCGTTGCCGCAGGCGACGCTGCCGGTGACGACCTGGAACCGGAAGGCCCCGCCCGCGCCGTAGGCGACTTCCCGGGTGCCGCTGACGGCGCAGGTGCCGTGCTCGGCCGCGCAGGAGGTGTAGCCCGACGGCCCGCCGGCGGGAGCCAGATAACAGGATTTGAGGACGCCGTACGCCGGGTCGGAGCCGCCGAAGGACGCGCTGGAGCAGGCGGTGGCGCCGCTGACCGTGCGGTAGGCATAGCCGCCGGCGCCGTAGGCCAGCACCTGCGTACCGCTCGGCGTGCAGGTGCCGCCCTCGGTCGCACAGAGGGTGTAGCCGGCCGGGAGACCGGAGCCCGTGACGGACGTCGCGAAGGGGGCGGGCGCCGCGAGACCGGTCGCGGCGATCGTGTAGCTGCCGGCCGCGACGCCGGTGAGGTACACATAACTCCCGTCGGTGGAGCCGCCGGTGAGGCCCGCGCCGGCGTGGAAGGCCCCGCCGCTCCACACGGTGGCCCCGTTCACGGAGACGCTGACGCCGGCCGAGCCGTACGTCGGTACGCCGATCCGCCCGGTGGTCCCGGCCGGGCCGGTCAGGTGTCCGGCGAGGGTGCCCGCGGCCGCGTCGTCGTCCCAACTGCCCGCCACGCTGCCCTGCGGCATCGCGATCGTGCCCTCGACGTGAGTGAGATCGCCGGGGTGCGGCACGAAGTCGTACTGATCGGTGGCGGTCGGCGACAGACCCAGGAGGTAGAAGGTCAGGGCGGACGTCGGACCGGTGCCCCAGCCGTGCGCGAGGCTCATGTACGTGCCGCCGTAGTCGAAGGATCCGTCGGAGCGGAAGCCCTCCCAGAACGTACTGCCGGTGCCGGACGGGCTGTTGAGCATGTAGCCCCACTCGCGCCGGATCAGCGTCAGCGCGTTGAGGTCGTCGTCGGCGACGAAGTGGGCCTGCACCTCCATCGAGCCGGGGAAGGTACCGATCGCGCCGCCGTCCTTCTCGGGACTGGCGGCACCGAAGGCGTTCCACCGTGCGGCGAGCCCGTGGGCGATCGCGGTGTTCTTGGCGGCGGTGTCGGTCAGTCCGTACCAGACGGCCAGTGAGTTGCCGTCCTGCGGGTAGAGGGTGCTGCCGGGGTTGTCACGGTAGAGACCGACGGCGCTGTTCCACAGCCGCTGGTTCACCGCCGACTTGAGGGTGGCCGCCCGCTGCTGCCAGCCGGCCGCGTCGGCGGTGTCGCCCTCGGCGCGGGCGAGCGTCGCACCGCCGGTGAGGGCCGCGTAGAGCAGCGCGTTGGCCTCGATGTTCTCACCGCCCTGGCCGCCGCGGGCCCAGTCCTGGGTTCCGGTGACGTTCAGCAGGCCGTTGCCGTCGATCTTCGCGGTGATGAAGCCCATGCCGAGCTTGTAGCGGCTCCAGACGGAGTCCAGCCACGCCTTGTCGGCGGAGTAGGTGTAGTAGGTGGCGGTCCCGATGAGGGACCAGGTGTGATAAGTGTCGGAGCCGTAGAAGTTGACCGCGGGGCCGCCGTACTCCAGCTCACCGGTCGCGGAATTCTGGTGCTGGTAGAGGCTGTTGAGGGCGTTCTTGGCCGAGACGACGTCGTTCGTCGACGCGTACGCGGTGGGCAGCGATATGCCCAGGTCGCCCGGCCACACCGCGCGGTCGCGCTTGGCGCCGTCGCTGAGGATGCCGGCTCCCGAGCCGATCACCGCGTTGTTCTCCCAGCCGGCGGCGGGCGGCGGGTACATGCGGCCGGTGGCGGGGTCGATGGTGTCCATCTGCACGGTGTAGGCACCGGCGTACCAGATCTTGTTGAGCAGCGCGTCGTTCGAGTAGAAGTAGTTGGTGTACGCACGCGGGTCGCTCATCCCGGCGGCCCCGGTGAACGCCAGCGAGACGCCGTCGAGGTCGACCCAGCCGGACGAGTTCATGAAGACCGTCAGGTAGCGGAATCCGCCGCGGAGTTTGTCGGCCGGCATCGTGGAGGTGCCGGCGCCGTTCACGGTGGTGTACAGGGCGCCGTCGGTGCCCGAGCCGGAGTACACCGTGCCGCTGCTCAGATCGCTGACCGGGCCGGTGTACAGCGACGACTCGCTGAAGGCGAGGCCCACTTGCTGGCTGCCGCTCGACCCGGCGAACCTCAGCGTCACCAGGCCGCCGACCTCCTTGCCGAAGTCCAGCACGAGGAAGGAGTTGGCGCCGGAGATGCGGGTCGAGGCACCGGAGAGCACATTCTGCGGTGAGCCGACCGTGCCGGAGGTGCCCTGGACCGCGACGGGGGCGAGTGTCCGGCCGGCGGGAGCGTAGATGTACGCGTCCCCGGCGGAGCGGCCGGCGGTGGCGGCCGGTGCGAGTGGCGCGGCCGGCGCGGTGGCGGTGCGGGCGCCCGGGGAGCCGGCAGCGGTGGTGGCAGTCGTGGCGGTGGCGGTGGCGGTGCTCGGCGCGAAGCCGGCCGTGATCCAGGCGGCGGCGACGAGGAAGACGATCCAGGCACGGTGTCGGGGCAGGTGGGGGGTTTCCACGGCGCTGGCCCTCCGAATCGGCGAGAGCGGATCTCTCGTGGGGGGAGAGGAAACGAGAGGGTGAATCGATTCATTCGTCAGCAGCGTGGGAAATATAGGAGCGGGGCAGTGGGGCGTCAAGAGATGGGACGGGACCGGAGTCGTCGGGGGCGGCCCGCCGCCCAACTCGCTCTCGGCCCCGCCCATGAACGCGACGGCCGTGTGGAGGTGGTGTCACCGTTGCCTGGCGGCCCCAGATGCTGCGCAATCGGTTGAAACGTTCCTGCCGCGGTCCGGGCGGTCCCGCCCGCCGCCGCCCGCCGCCGTGGGGCGCCGGGCGGGGCGCCGGTGCGGGGGCGGTCAGTGACCGCGGTCGATCCACTCCTGGAGGTGCGGCCGCTCCGCGCCGATCGTGGTCGAGTCGCCGTGTCCGGTGTGGACGACTGTGTCGGCCGGCAGGGTGAGCAGGCGGTCGCGGACCGAGTCGATGATCGTCGGGAAGTCCGAGAACGAGCGGCCGGTCGCCCCGGGGCCGCCCTGGAAGAGGGTGTCCCCGGTGAAGACCGTACCGAGCGCCGCGGAGTACAGGCAGACCGCGCCGGGCGCGTGACCCGGGGTGTGCAGCACCGCCAGTTCCGTACCCGCGACCGTGATGGTCTGCCCGTCGACCAACTCGGCGTCCGGTGAGCGGTCGGGGTGGGTCTGCCGCCACAGGGGCAGGTCGTCCGGGTGGAGCAGGATGGGCGCTCCGGTGCGTGCGGCCAGGTCAGGGGCCGCGTCGATGTGGTCGTTGTGGGCGTGGGTGCAGATCACACCCAGCAGGGTGCGGTCGCCCAGGGCCTCGGCGATCGCGTCGGCGTCGTGCGCCGCGTCGATCACCACCGCCTCGGAGTCGTCGCCCACGATCCACACGTTGTTGTCGACGTCCCACGTCCCGCCGTCCAGCGAGAACGTGCCGGAGGTGACCACACGTTCGATCCGCGGCGCGCTCACAGGACGACCACCGATCGCAGCACCTCGCCGTCGTGCATCCGCCGGAACGCCTCCTCGATGCCGTCCAGTTCGATGGTCTCGCTGACGAACGCCGCCAGATCCAGCCGGCCCTGCAGATAGAGGTCGATCAGCACGGGGAAGTCGCGGCTGGGCAGACAGTCCCCGTACCAGGAGGACTTGAGCGCCCCGCCGCGTCCGAAGACGTCCAGCAGCGGCAGCTTCAGCTCCATCTCGGGCGTGGGAACGCCGACCAGGACCACCGTCCCGGCCAGGTCCCTTGCGTAGAAGGCCTGTTCGTAGGTCTCCGGGCGGCCGACCGCCTCGATGACGACATCGGCGCCGAAGCCGCCGGTCAGCTCGCGGATCGCCTCGACCGGGTCGGTCCCGCTCGAGTCGACGGTGTGGGTGGCGCCCATGCGCCGCGCCACCTCCAGCTTCCTCGCGTCGATGTCGACGGCGATGATCCGGTTCGCGCCCGCCAGCCGGGCCCCGGCGATGGCGGCGTCGCCGACACCGCCGCAGCCGATCACGGCCACCGAATCGCCGCGGGTGACGTTGCCGGTGTTGATCGCCGCGCCGATGCCCGCCATCACACCGCAGCCGAGCAGCCCGGCGACCGCCGGGGCCGCGGCCGGGTCGACCTTGGTGCACTGCCCCGCCGCGACCAGCGTCTTCTCGGCGAAGGCGCCGATCCCCAGCGCCGGGGAGAGTTCGGTCCCGTCGAGGAGGGTCATCCGCTGCGCTGCGTTGTGGGTGTTGAAGCAGTACCACGGCCGGCCGCGCAGGCAGGCCCGGCACTGGCCGCACACGGCACGCCAGTTGAGGATGACGAAGTCACCGGGCGCGACGGTGGTCACGTCCGCACCCACCGACTCCACGATTCCGGCGGCCTCGTGGCCCAGCAGGAAGGGGAACTCGTCATTGATCCCGCCCTGTCTGTAGTGCAGGTCGGTGTGACAGACCCCGCATGCCTGGATCTTCACCACCGCCTCTCCCGGACCCGGGTCCGGGACCACGATGGTCTCCACGCGCACCGGCTCGTTCTTGCCCGGTGCGATGACGCCGCGTACTTCCTGGCTCATGTGCCGCCCATCTCTCTCGTACGATGCGTCCCATCATCCCTGGTGCCCCGGCGCGGACCGCGCCGCCGCCCCCGGGTGGCGGCACGCGAGGCGGGGACCGTAGCGTCAGCGGGCCGTGCGGATCCAGTCCCGGTAGTGGGTGGGTGCCAGGTGGGCGTCCGGTCCTGGGACGAGTACGTCGCCGGGGACGACCGCGAACATGCCGGCCCGGTCGTCGGTCACGACGGTCCGGGTGTCCTGCTGCGCGGCCAGGGTGATCTTGCCGAGTTCGTCGAGGGAGAAGACGTCCGGTCCCGCGATGTTCCGGATTCCCCGCAGCGGAGCACCGGTGGCGGCCTCGACGACCGCGTCGGCCACATCCGCGGCGGCGATCGGCTGCAGCGGGGTGGCGGGCAGCCGGACGGTGGACGCGTCGGAGGTCCAGGACAGGACCGCGTCCATGAACTCGAAGAACTGGGTGGCGCGGACGATCGAGTACGGCGTCGGCCCCTGCTGGAGCAGCTCCTCCTGCAGCGCCTTGGCCCGGTAGTAGTCCAGCTGGGGGACCCGGTCCACGCCGACGATCGAGAGGATCACCTGGTGCTCGACACCGGCGCGCTCTCCCGCGGTGAGCAGGTTGTTCATGGTCGCGCGGAAGAAGTCCAGGGACGCGGCGTCGAAGGTCGGCGAGTTCGCCAGGTTGATCACGGTGGAGGCGCCTTCCAGCGCCTGGTCCAGGCCCTTCCCGGTGATCAGGTCGACGCCGGTGGACAGTGCCGCCGGGGTGGCCTCGTGCCCGGCCGCGTTCAGCTTCCGCACCACCTGCGAGCCGATCAGACCGGTACCGCCGATGACGGTGAACTTCATGGCTGTCACCTTTCGCGGCGTGCCACCGAGCACGCCGGGGATCGTGGAGGACGCGTCCTCAACTCGGATACTTCTTGTCCGAGATGATAGTCGGATACTCTTTGTCCGAGTCAATGGCCGGAGGGGTGAGCGCGTGAAATTGTCAGGCGGGGTCGAGTGGGCGCTGCACTGCTGCGTCGTGCTGACCACGGCGACGGACCCGGTGCCCGCGGCGCGGCTCGCGGAGCTGCATGACGTCTCCGGGAGCTACCTGGCCAAACAGCTGCAGGCGCTCTCCCGGGCCGGCCTGGTGACCTCGGTCCAGGGCAAGGCGGGCGGATATGCCCTGACCAGAGCCCCCGGACTGATCACGGTCCTTGACGTCGTGGTGGCGGTCGACGGCCCCCAGCCGGCCTTCACGTGCACCGAGATCCGTCAGCGCGGCCCGCTGGCGACACCAGCGGAGGCCTGCACGCGGCCCTGTGCGATCACCCGCGCGATGGCCGCCGCGGACGCCGCCTGGCGGGCGGCCCTGCGGGAGATATCCATCGCGGATCTCGCCCGGGGCGTCGAGGAGGACTACGGCCCCACCGCGCTCGCGGGCATCGGCAGCTGGCTGACCGGACCGGACCAGGGCGAGGCCACGGCCCCGCACGTTGATCACGTCACCTGAAGGACCCCGCTGAAGCATCCGGGCCGGTCGGCCGGATCACGCCGCACGACGGGGGATACGCCGCGGGCCTGGCGCTGTGCGCTGAGCGCTGGGCCCCAAGCCGGGCTCGACGGCATCGCGGCGCGGGCGGGGCCGCGGTGCTCACCCGGCGACCGGAGAGGCGCGTCCGTTCCGGCCGCGACCGCTCCCGATGGTGCCCCTCACGATCGGGTGCGACCATGGTCGGAGTCGGGCCGTGGCGATGTGCCGGCGGCCGGCAGGCCCTGCGAGCGCCGCCCGGAGAGCGACTTCCCCTCCGGCGCGGCAGTCCCCGCCCGGGCAGCCGCGCGGCGCGTGGCGCGCCGGCGAGGAGGGCAGGGCGAAGGGGCGGGCGGGCTCCCGCGTTTCTCCTACCGAGAAGAGGACGACCGATGGACTTCCCGGAATTCGTTCAGGACGTGGCCACACGTGCGCAGCTGTCACGCGAGGAAGCCGCCGACCTCAGCCGGGCCTGCGCCGAGCTGCTGGGGCACCTGCTCAGTTCCGGGGAGGCGCGGGACCTCGCTCTCGAACTCCCCGACGAACTGGGCCAGTACGTTCGCCTGGGCGCCGAGCGCCACGAGCGGTTCGACTTCCAGGAGGCGGTGAGCCGGATCCAGCAGCGGGTCGGACTCTCCGAGCCGGAGAGCGACCAGGGGCTCCGGGCGGTCCTGGCGACACTCCGTGAGGCGGTCAGCGAACGCGAGTTCACCAACGCGATGTCGCAGATCGGCCATGAGTTCCTGCAGGTCATCCGCTAGTCCGCGCCACCACGCGCTCAGCCCGCGGCCCCGTCGGGGATGAGCACGGCGGCGCCGTTGACGCGGTCCGCGGCGAGGTCCGCCAGGGCCCGGTCCGCCTGGCTCATCGGGTACGGGGTGACGGTCGCGCGGATGCCGATCCGGTCCGCGGTGGCCAGGAAGTCCCTGCCGTCCTGGCGGGTGTTGGAGGTGACGCTGCGCAGATCCCGTTCCTGGAAGAGGTGTTCCTGGTAATTCAGGACCGGGATGTCGGTGAGGTGGATGCCGGCGATGGCGAGGGCGCCGCCACGGTCGAGGGCGGCAAGCGCCACCGGTACGAGGTCGCCGACCGGGGCGAAGAGGATCGCCGAGTCGAGCGGCTCAGGCGGCTTGTCATAGGCGTCCCGCGCCGACGACGCGCCCAGTCGCAGGGCGAGTTCGCGGGCCGCCGCGGCCCGGGTCAGCACGTGGACGGTGGCCCCTTCGGCCAGCGCGACCTGCGCGGCCAGGTGGGCCGAGGCGCCGAATCCGTAGATGCCGAGCCGCCCGCCGGGGGGCAGTGCGCTGCGCCGCAGCGCGCGGAAACCGATGATCCCCGCGCACAGCAGGGGCGCCAGCTGCGCTGCCTCGGCGTCTTCGGGGAGGGCGTAGGCGTACTCCTCGGGCAGCAGCGTGATGTCGGCGAAGCCGCCGTCGGCGTCCCAGCCGGTGTAGCGGGAGCTCGGGCAGAGATTCTCCCGGCCGAGACGGCAGTAGCGGCAGACCCCGCAGGTACTGCGCAGCCATGCGCCGCCGACGCGTGCGCCCAGGGCGAACCGTGTGGCCTCCGCGCCGGCCGCGACCACCCGGCCGACGATCTCGTGCCCGGGGATGGTGGACGGGCGGTGCGGGGGCAGATCGCCCTCCGCCAGGTGCAGGTCCGTCCGGCAGACCCCGCACGCCTCGACCCGTACCACCAGGTCCTTCGGCCCGGGCGCCGGTACCGGCCGGCTCACCCGGGCCAGTGGCCCCGAGGCGATCGGCCCCGCCTTCGCGACGGCCCAACCGGTCAGCTCTCCCTCACCCGCGCCGAATGCCATACCTCCAGCCTGCGACCGATCCACCGGTGGGGCAATCCGCCGTCCGGCTCCGAGAGGCGCCGCCGCGGCGGTTCGCGGAGGGACCGCCTGATCCGAACCGCCGTACGGCTCGGGACAGCCCCTATGCTGGCGGATACGTCCGCGGCGGAGAACGAGGTCGACCCATGACAGGCGCGACAGCACCGTTCACGATCGGTACCGAGGTCTCCTGCACGGACGGCGACTGCGGGAGTCTCATCCGGGTCGTCGTCGATCCGGTCGCCCGTGCGCTCACCCATCTCGTGGTCGGACCCCGGCACCGGTGGACGGCGGGACACCTCGTCCCCGTCGCCCTGGTGGACCCCGCGGCCCCGCCGATCCGGCTGAACTGCACCACCGCGGAGTTCGCCGCGCTGCCCAGCGCCGAGGAGGAGCACTTCCTGCCGGGCTTCGACAACGAGTGGGGTTACGAGACCGGCGACATCCTGGCCTGGCCCTACTACGGCGCCGGCCTGGGTACGGGCATCGGCGGCACCGTCGCCATGGAGCCGCTGCCGACCGATCCGGGGCCGAGCGCGATCATGCGCGACCGGGTGCCCGTCGGCGAGGTGGAGATCGTCCGCGGTGAGCCCGTGCACGCCACCGACGGCGCGATCGGCCGGGTGCAGGGCCTGGTCGTCGACAGCGCCGACCACCATGTCACCCATGTGCTCCTCGACGAAGGTCACCTGTGGGGCCGGCGGCGCGTCGCCATCCCGATCGGCGCGGTGGCGGGGGTCGCGGGCGAGGTCCGGCTCAGCCTCACCAAGGACGAGGTCCGCGACCTGCCGCCGGTCGATCTCGCCGGATGACTCCGCGCCGGTCAGCGCGGCGCACTGCCGGCGGCACCGCGTGGCTGTCCGAGGCTCCCTGACGCTACGTCCGGGCCTGCCACCGGGCGGACGGCGTCCAGCCGGCGCACACACCGACGGTGCCGCACGGCCGCCGGACCCGCGACGGCCGGCCCGAGGACGAGCCGGCCGGCCGGCCCGGCGGCCGTCACCGCGCCGGTGAGCAGCAGCGGGCCCGCGCTACTCGGCGGTCGCGGTGTACGAGGTGGAGACGGCCGGCGGGATACGTACCGCGATCATCGCGATGTCGTCCGTGTTCGCTTCCTCCAGGCCGGACATGAGCTCGTCGCAGAACACCTCCAACGGCTCCCTGGCCAGCGCCGCCGCGTGCTGGCGCAGCCGGGTCATACCGTCGTCGATCCCTTCGGTGCGGCGCTCGATCAGGCCGTCGGTGTACAGCAACACGGTCGAGTCCGGCGGCAGTTGCTCGCTGGCCTCGGAGCGGATCGTCTCCGGTGCCACACCGAGCAGAAGACTGCGGCCGCCGTTGAGGAAGCGGGTGTCGCCCTCGCGGGTGACCAGCAGCGGGGGCACGTGCCCGGCCGCCGCGTACTCCAGCAGCCAGGGCTCGTCGGTCTCCGGCTTGGTGAGCAGCGCGTACAGGCAGGTCAGGGTCTGCGCCGGATAGAGAATCGCGTTCGCCGCGTCCAGCCGGGCCAGGATCTTGCCCGGGGGTTCCTTGCGGTCGCAGGCGATGCCGCGCAGCATGTTGCGCATCTGGCTCATCGCCACCGCGGCCCTGAGGTCATGGCCGGTGATGTCGCCGATGATCAAGGTGAGAGCGCCGTCGGGAAGCTGGAAGGCGTCGTACCAGTCGCCGCCGACCTCGGCGCGCATCCGCGCGGGCGCGTAGCGGGCGGCGATGCCGAGCGGGTCGTTGTGCGGGAGGTCGGGCAGCAGCGCGCGCTGGAGCCGTTCCGCGGTGTGCGAGACCTGGGCGTGCAGCTGCGCGTTGTCGATGGTCATCGCGATGCGGTGGCCCAGGTCCTCCAGCAGCGGCAGCCGGTCGTTCTCGTCGGTGCCGCCCGGCTCGGTGCGCACCAGGGTCAGCACGCCGAGCACCCGGCGGCGCGCCCGCAGCGGGATCAGGACCGCGCTGTGCGCGCCGAGCTGCTGGAAGGTCTGCAGTTCGATCCGGTCCAGGGCGTCGGTGGCCTGCTCGGGCGGCGGGAACGCGGCCAGCAGCAGCGGGCCGGCGCCGCGCAGTGCCCGCGCCAGCGGGGCCTGCGAGGCGTTGTCCACGGCCGGCATCGGCGCCTCAAGGAACGCGTGCGGCAGGGCGCGGGACTCGCGGTGCTCCAGCACCACCCGGTGGAGCCTGCCCTCCTCCTCGACCAGGTCGATCGCGCACCAGTCGGCGAGGGCGGGCACCAGCACCCGGGAGAGCCGGCGCAGGCCGGGCTCCAGTTCCAGCGTGCTGGACAGGGCTTCGGAGGCGTTGGCCACCAGCGTCAGCCGGTCCAGGGCGTCCTGAAGGGCCCGGTCCACGTCGAAGGATTCATCCCCGTGCTGTGCGGTCACTTGGCCTCCTCTCCCAGGATCGGTGGTGCGCGCGGCCCCGGCAACGCGACCCGGTCGAGGCGAGCCTGCCCTGAGCGGACCCGGCAATGCGCCGGGCCGGCGAGACGAACGGCACAGGGGTGCGTCCCACTGGGTCTGGGGCCGCGGCGGGAGGCGGCGGTACTTGCCCCTGGTGCGGGCGGGCGGGCAGGCAGGCTCGCATCGCCCTGCCGGAGCTGCGTGTGGTCGCGGCCGGCCGGCGTCGGCGCGTCGTCGCCGCCGTCCCCGGCAGGGGCGGCCGCCGCGGCCGGTGACGTCAGGTCAGAAGTCCCGTTCGGCGAGCGGCAGTCCACCGGTTTCGTCCGGCCAGTAGATCTGGACCCTGACCAGCCGGCACTCCAGCCACTGGCCGGCCGACTTCGGCCACCCGGGCGGCGGTGTGCCCTCCTCCTTGAGCCGGGTCAGCAGCGCACGCATCTCCACCGCGTGCGTCATGGGGTCCCCAGCGGGGGCGGGGCCCTCGTACCACTCGTAGATGACACCGCCGCCTGCCAGGCCACAGGTGACTCGGGTCGCGTATTGGGGCATGGCCGCGCCTCCTCAGCCGGCCCGCCACCGGGCGCCCGCCGTCGCGACGGCCGGCTTCGCCGCGGTCTCCCGGCCGCCGCGCAGCGCCGTGCTGTCCCGGGAGAACCACTACTGCCAGGGTACGGTGACCGGAACGTTTCCGCAGGTGGGGACGGCCCTGTCGGCGGCGCCCCGGCGGTCCCGAATAGCGGTCGGGCGCGCGAGGCCGGACGATAGAACATACGTACCGGGTGCGACTGCCTCACCGTCCAGGAGCCGTCCATGGATTCGACTGCCGACGATGTGCGGGCCCGGGGCCACCCTCTGGACGACATCGCGGTCGCCACGGTTGACGGCGAGGGCACGGTGGTCGGCTGGTCGGCCGGCGCCGCCGCCCTGCTCGGGCGGACCGCGGGCGACGTCTGCGGGCGCCCGCTGGAGGAGCTCGTCGCCGAGGTCACCAGCCCGGACGGGGGCGGCTGCGGCGAACGGCCGTCCGAGGGCCGCGCCAGGCTCAGGCACCGGTCGGGAGCCACCGTTGATGTCGTCTTCCGGTGGTCGGTGCTGGACGGCGCCGGTACGCACCTGGTCCTCGCCGCTCCACTGAGCGCCGCCACCGACTGGGAGCAGGGACTGGCGCTGCTGCACCTCCTGATCGCGCAGGACAGGATGGGTGTGGCCATTCTCGACACGGATCTGCGGGTGATCCGGACCAACATCACCCCCGAGATGCTGGACGGGAACCGTGTCTCGGCGGGGGACAGGTTCAGCGGGATCCTGTCGCCGGAGGACGCCGAATCCATCGAGATACCGCTGCGAAGGGTGCTCGAGAGCGGGGTTCCGCTGATCCGCAGCCGGATCGAGGTCCGGCGGGTCACCTCGGTCAGCGGCCGGTGGGTGATGTCCCTGTCCGGCTTCCGGATGCAGGACCGCCGCGGTGATCCCACCGGGGTGGCCGTCACCGTCACCGACCACAGCGCCCAGCACCAGATCCGCCGCAATCTCGCCCTGCTGCACGACTCCGCGGTGCGGATCGGCTCCTCCCTCGACGTCGTCCGCACCGCGCAGGAACTCGCCGACGTCCTGGTGCCGGGCCTCGGGGATCTGGCGACGGTGGACCTGTCCGAGAGCGTGCTGGCGGGTGACGAACCCCCGCGGATCCGCGGCGGCGGCACGCAGCGGCTGACCCGCACCGCCACCGCCCCGGGGGCCGGGGAGTGGCCGGCCGCACTGCTCGGCGCGGGCGAGAAGTACCCGGCGCTGCCGGACAGCCGGGCGCTGCGGAGGCTCCAGGAGGGGCACGCCGTCACGATGGACCGGGCGACGGTGTCGCAGGCGCTCGGCGGCAGCCCGCTGGACAGCACGTTCATCCCCGACGGGGCGCATTCGGTGGTCACCGCGCCGCTGCTCGGCCGTGGTTTCGTGCTCGGCACCGTGTCGGTCTGGCGCATCGGCCAGCCCGACCCGTTCGACGAGACCGAGCGTGTGCTGCTCACCGAGATCGCCTCGCGGGCGGCCCTCGGTGTCGACAACGCCCGCCGCTACACCCGCGAGCACCACGCGGCGGCTGCCCTGCAGAACCGGCTCCTCCCGCGCGCCGAGACCGACGTCCCGGCGGTCGAAGCGGCCGGCATCTACCTGCCGGCGGGCGGCCAGGCCGGGATCAGCGGCGACTGGTTCGACGTCATCGCCCTGCCGTCGCTGCGGGTCGCCCTGGTGATCGGCGACGTCATCGGCCACGGGCTGGCCGCCACCGCCACCATGGGCCGGCTCCGTACCGCCATCCAGACGTTCGCCGACCTCGAACTGGATCCCACCGAGGTCCTCACACACGTCGAGGACCTCGTCCAGCGGCTGGCGGCCGAGGCACCCAGCGGGCAGCAGGACAGCGTCGGTGCGACGTGCCTCTACGCCGTCTACGACCCGGTCACCGGCCGGTGCACCCTGGCCAGCGCCGGACAGCCGCAGCCCGTGGTCGTCGGCCCGGACGGCGCCGCGACCTTCGTCGAGATCACCCCCGGTCCGCCGCTCGGCGTCGGCGGCGTGCCGTACGAGTCGGTCAGTGTGGATCTGCCGCCCGGCAGTGTGCTGGGCCTCTACACCGACGGCGTCTTCGGACTCGAGGGCTTCTTCGACGCCGAACGGGGCATGGAACGCCTGCGCAACGGCCTGGGGGTGCACACCCGGCCCGACCGTTCGATGGCCGACATCGGGCGCGATCTCGTCGCCGACGTCGCCGACCGGCCGCCGCACGACGATGTCGCGCTGCTGCTGGCCCGCACCCGGCTCATTGCGCCGGACCACATCGCGAGCTGGGAGTTCCCGGCCGCCCCGGCCTCGGTCGGCGAGGCGAGGGAGGCCGCCATGGAGCAACTGTCCGCCTGGGGCCTTGACGACCTCTCGCTGACCACCGAACTCGTCGTCAGCGAACTGGTGACCAACGCGATCCGGTACGCCGGCGGGCCGGTGGGGCTGCGGCTGCTCCGCGAGAACGTCCTGATCTGCGAGGTCGCCGACCCCAGCAACACCCAGCCCCGCCTGGTGCGGGCCGGCGCCGCCGACGAGGGCGGCCGTGGCCTGCTCATCGTCGCCCGCTGCACCAGCCGCTGGGGCAGCCGCTACGGGCGGCACGGCAAGACCATCTGGACCGAACAGCCCCTCGACGGCCTGCCCGAGGTGAGCGTCCCCCTCTTCGACGTCGCTTAGCCCGCAGCCCCGGTGCGCCCGGCACCGGCACGGGGCGTGGCGCCGGCCGCGGGGTCAGGCGGTGCTCCGGAAGGACGCCCGGTAGGACTGCGGAGTGGTGCCGCAGACCCGTTTGAAGCGTTCACGGAAGGCGGTCGGCGAGCCGAAGCCGGCCTGTTCCGCGATGCGTTCGACGGTGTGGTCGGTGGTCTCCAGCAGATACTGCGCCCGGCGCACCCGGCTCCGCAGCAGCCACTGCAGCGGAGTGGTGCCGGTCTGCTCCCGGAAGCGCCGGCTGAAGGTGCGTTCGCTCATCCGGCACCTGGCGGCCATCGCCTCCAAGGTGAGGTCCTGCCCGAGATTCTCCTCGATCCAGGACAGGACCGGCTCCAGCAGCGACCCCTTGGGCACCGGCGGCTGCTGGTGGACGATGAACTGCGCCTGGCCGCCCTCACGTTCCAGCGGCATCACCGACAGCCGCGCGGCATCGGCCGCCACCGCGGACCCCAGGTCGCGGCGGACCATGTGCAGGCACAGGTCGAGGCCGGCCGCCGCCCCCGCCGAGGTGAGCAGCTGCCCGTTGTCGACGTAGAGCACGTTGGGGCGCACCTCGATCTTCGGGTGCAGTCGCGCCAGGAGGTCGGTGCCGACCCAGTGGGTGGTCGCCGCCAGCCCGTCCAGCAACCCGGTGGCGGCGAGGATGAAGGCCCCGCTGCAGATCGAGGCGATCCGGGTCCCGCGGGCGGCCGCGGCCCGCAGCGCCGCCAGGACCTCTTCCGGTGGCGCACCCGCGTACTCCGAGGCGCCGGGCACGATGATCGTATCGGCGTCGGCCAGCGCCTCCAGGCCCCAGGGCGCGTGGACGGTGAAGGTCTCGGTGGGTACCTCCCGCGTGATGCCGCAGACCAGCAGCCGGTACGGGCGGCGCCCGTCGGGCAGCCGCACCCGGCCGAAGACCTCCAGCGGGACCGCCATGTCGAAGGCCACCACGTCGTCCAGCACCAGGACCGCAACCGTATGCATGCACTCGACAATAGTGGGGATCCCGCCAGAGCTGAGACCTGCAACTCTTCCCCGTACGGTCCCGTCCACACGGTTCAGCGATGTGGCGAGAATCCGTTGCCTTCTGTCGATCCAGCCCATGGGCCGCCCCTCGGACCGGCTCCTAGGGTGAGCGCGGCGGTCCGGACCGCCGCGGAAGATCTCCCGCGTACGAGCGCGGTGACGAGCACAGCACGAGCACAGAAGGAAACATGTCCGCCGAAGGCATCTGGCATCTCACCACCAACACCCCGCCGGCCGCGAACAGCGCCGGCGAACGCACCGCAGCACCCGCCAGGGGACAGGGCGCCGCCCGATGACCAAGTTCCTGCTCGCCGTCCATGTCCTGGCGGCCATCGTCGCCATCGGCCCGGTCACCGTGGCGGCCAGCATGTTCCCGGCCGCCGCCCGACGAGCGGCCGCCGCTCCCGCGGAGCAGGCCGCCGAGGCGGTGTCCACCGTCCGGCTGCTGCACCGGATCTGCCGCGTCTACGCCGAAGTGGGCGTCGTCGTCCCGGTGTTCGGGTTCGCCACCGCGAGCGTCATGCACGTGCTGGGCAGCGCCTGGCTGATCGCCGCGATCCTGCTCACCGCGGTCGCCGCGCTGGTCCTCGGTCTGCTGGTGCTGCCGTCCCAGCACGTCATCCTCGGCTCCCTCACCGGCAGTGCGCAGGACGCAGGACCGGACACCGAACCCGCGCCGCCGGTCGACCGCGCCACCACCGCGCGGCTGGCCATGCTCACCGGCGTCTTCAACCTGCTCTGGGCCACCGTCACGATCCTGATGATCGTCCGCCCGGGCTCCACCACAGGAGCGTGACCCGTGTCCTCCTCCCGCCGTCCCCTGCGTGCCTCGGCAGCCGTCGAACTGGTCTCCCTCGCGGTCCTCCTGGTCAATATGACCACCGTCGACATCCAGGCCGTCGCCGCGATGACCGGACCCGTCCACGGCTGCGCCTGGCTCTTCAGCATCTTCGCCGCCCTGCGTGACCCCCACGGCAGCCGCCGCACCACTGTCGTGGCCGCGATCCCGGGTGTCGGCGGCATGCTCGCCCTCCGCCGGCTGAACCGCGCGGGGCCCGCGGCACCAAGCCGCGACGGCGACACGGTCGTCCGTGTCCGCCTCTCCGGCCGGCGGTCGGGTGCGCGGTAGCGTCGTGCCGGGACTCCGCACCGGGATCCGTCGTGCCGGTAACGGTCCCGGCGACCCCGGGAGCGGAACGCATTCATGGAGAGGCGGCGGCATGGTGGACCAGGACGACGTGCATCGCATCGGGCTCGCGCTGCCGGACACCTTTCTCTCCGACGACGGCAGCTCGCTGCGGGTCCGGCACGGCAGTGGCGACAAACCGCTGGCCTGGGTGTGGCTGGAGCGCACCGGACCCAAGGGCCCACGGGAGCCGCGCCCGGACGTGCTCGCGGTGCGGGTCGGCTCCCAGGAGGAGAAGGACGAGCTGATCGCCGCCGACCCGGACACGTACTTCACCGAGCACCACTACGACGGCTACCCCGCCGTTCTGGTCCGGCTCGATGCCGTTGACCAGGACGAGCTCCGTGAGCGGCTCACCGACGCCTGGCGCTCCCAGGCACCGCGCGCCCTGGTGAAACGCTCCGGTCTGTGATCCGGGGGCGAAAGGACACAGGTCAGTGCTGCTCCGGCAGCCACGGGTCCTGCCACTCGGGGTGCCCGCCCAGCAGGGAGCGCGCCTCGCGCGGTCCCCAGCTGCCGCGCTCGTAGGAGTGCACCGGCGGCGGGCTGTCCAGCAGCGGCTGGACCACGCGCCAGGTCTCCTCGACGCTGTCCTCCCGGGCGAAGAGCTGGTGGTCGCCGATGATGGCGGCGTGCAGCAGCCGTTCGTACGGCTCCTGGGGCCGGCCCAGCTCCCGGGCGAAGACGGTGTCGAGGTGGACGGGGCGCCAGACGCCCTTCTCGGCGTGACCGGTCAGCTGCAGACGCAGGCCGGGATCCTTGTCGATGCGCAGCACGATCTGGTTCGCGGCCACCTGGCGCGGGGCCGCCAGAAAGGCCAGCCGGGGGGTCCGGTGCAGGATCAGCCGTACCTCGGTGACCGTCTCCGGCATCGCCTTGCCGGCCCGCAGGAAGACGGGGACCCCCGCCCACCGCCAGTTGTCGATTTCCAAGGACAGCGCGACGAACGTCTCCGTCGCCGAATCCGCCGCCACTCCGGGGACGTCGAGGTACCCCTGGTACTGGCCGCGCACGTACCGCCGGGGATCGGCCGGTGCCATCGACCGGAACAGCTCGGCCTTCTTGTCCCGCAGATCGTCGGCGCCGGGGCCGCCCGGAGGTTCCATGGCGACCAGGGCGAGCACTTGGAGCAGGTGGTTCTGCACCACGTCGCGCAGCGCCCCGACCGCGTCGTAGAAGGAGCCGCGGTCCTCGACGCCGAAGCTCTCCGCCATGGTGATGTGGATGGCCGACACGCTCTTGCGGTCCCACACCTCGGCCATCGCCAGATTGGCGAACCGCAGGTACTCCAGCTCGATGACCGGTTCCTTGCCGAGGAAGTGGTCGACTCGCAGGATCTGGTCCTCGCGCAGGACCTTGCGGAGCCGGTCGTTGAGGTCGCGGGCGGAGTCCAGGTCGTGGCCGAAGGGCTTCTCCACGGCCACCCGGGCGTTGCCCAGCAGATCGGCCGCGGCCAGCCGCTCGACGATCGGCGCGAAGAGGGCGGGCGGCATCTCCAGGTAGAACAGCGGCCGCCGGCCCTTGCCGACCGCCTTGGCGAGCCGGTCGTAGAGCGCCGCGTCGGTGACGTCCCCGTGCAGATAGGACAGGCGCCGGGCCAGCGAGTCGAAGACGCGTTGGTCCAGATCCTCGCCGCTGTCGGCGATCGCCTCACGGGCGTGCTCCACAAGGTGCTCCACGGTCCAGTCGTCGCCCGCGACGCCGATGACCGGGCAGTCGAGCAGCCCGGTGCGCTCCAGGCGGTACAGGGCCCGGAAGGTCATCTTGCGGGCCAGGTCGCCGGTGATCCCGAAGATCACCAGCAGGTCCGCGGCCTTGTCCTGACGGCCCTGGCCGTCCGCACTCGGTTCCACTGTCATGTCCCGCCTCCACGATCAGCCCGACCCGGTACGGTCCGGGGACGCGCCGGCTGTCATCGCGCGCCTTCCCCAGAACACACCCAAAGACGCGCCCCGACCACTCGGCCCCGCGGGCCGTTCCCCCGGCAGGATCGCCGGGGACGGTGACCCTCCGTAGCGTCCCGGGGGGGGCTGGGCGTTCCGGCCGGGAGGCCGCCGGTGCGGGTTCAGCCGCTGCTGCGGGCGGCGATCGTGACCAGTTCGCGGACCGGTCCGCCGGGCGGATAGGGGCCGCCGCTCCACACCGCCCGCAGGCTGCGCACCAGGTCGACGCCCGAGACGGCGAGCGGTCGCAGCCGGCCGAGCGCGATGTCGTCGGCGACCGCCAGCGAGGAGAGCGCGCCAGGACCGGCGCCGGCGATGATCGCCGCCTTCACCGAGGCGGTGCCGGTCAGTTCGAGCGCTGGCTCGGCCTGCGGCACCCCCGGCAGCGCCGCCGCGAGCGCGGCGGTGAGGGTCTGCCGGGTGCCTGAGCCGGGTTCCCGGGTGACCAGCGGGGTCGCGGCCAGCTCCGCCGCGCTGACCGGGCGCCGCCGGCGGGCCCAGGGGTGGCCGCTCGGCACGACCAGCAGCAGTTCGTCCTGGCCGACGGTGCGGGACCGCAGACTGCGCGGGGCGCGGGGACCCTCCACGAAGCCGAGGTCCGCCTCGCCCGCCGCGATCCGCGCGGTGACCGCCACGCTGTTGGCCGCCTCCAACTCCACGCTGGTGGACGCCTGTCCGGCCCGGGCCTGCTGGTCGCGGAGCATGACCATCCACCGCGGCAGCAGGTGTTCGGCGATGGTGAGACTGGCCGCCACCTTGATCCGGCCGACCCGGTCGGTCCGCAACGAGGTGATGCCGGCGTCGAGTTCGGCCGCCGCGTCGAGCACCCGGGACGCCCACTGCACGATCAGCCGGCCGGCCGCGGTGAGCTGCGACCCGCGCGGCCCGCGGGTCAGCAGCGGGACACCGACCCGTACTTCCATCGCCCGGACCCGCTGCGACAGCGCCTGCTGCGTCACACCCAGTTCGATCGCGGCCAGCCGCAGGCTTCCGGTCCGCGCGACTACGGAGAGCATCTGGAGCGCAGCCAGCTCCGGCACCCGGGGACTGAGCATCGGACAGCCTCCCAGTAACAAGGTTCAGTTGTCACTCTGACAACCACAAGCAGGCTACTCCAGGTCCGCCGGGCTCATCAGGGTGGAAGGGTGAGTACTTCCGTCCTGCACCGCCCGCCCCGGACGGCGGCGTCCGTGGTCCCCGGCCTGTGCCTGGTGGCCGCCGGCACGGCCGCCGCCTACGCTGTGTCGCACTTTCTGCCGGCCCTCAACCCGTCGACCGTCGCGGTGGTGCTCGGCGCCGCCGTCACCAACGCGCGGCTGCACCACCCCGCGCTGCGGCCCGGCACCGCGCTCGCCGGCAAGCGGCTGCTGCGTATCGCGGTCGTGCTGCTGGGCCTGCAGCTCTCGCTGCCCGAGCTGGCGCGGCTCGGCGTCCGCGGACTGACGGTGGTCGCGGTCACCGTCGCGGTGACCTTCACCGGGACCCGGCTGCTCGGCCGCCGGCTCGGGGTCTCCGCGCCGCGCAGCCTGCTGATCGCCACCGGCTTCTCGATCTGCGGGGCGTCGGCGGTCGCCGCGATGGAGCCGGTGGCCGGGGGAGACGAGGAGGACACCGGGGTGGCGGTGGCGCTGGTCACGCTCTGCGGCAGCCTCGCCATCGTGATCCTGCCGCTGCTGCGGGTCCCGCTCGGCCTCGATGTCACGGCCTTCGGCTCGTGGGTGGGAGCCAGCGTGCACGATGTCGGCCAGACCGTGGCCACCGCTCAGCGGGTGCCGGGTGCCCTCACCACCGCGGTGGTGGTCAAGCTGACCCGGGTGGTGCTGCTGGCGCCACTGGTGGCCGTGGTGGGCATCGCCGCCCGGCGGACGCCGGCCGCCGTACCCGAGGGCGGCCGGCGCCCGCCGCCGGTGCCCCTGTTCGTGGCCGGCTTCCTGGTGTCGGTCGCGCTGACCAGTACCGGAGTGCTGCCGCACCCGCTGCTCGCGGCCGCCAAGTGGGTCCAGTCGGTGCTGCTGGTCGCCGCGCTCTTCGGGCTGGGGACCGGGATCAGCGGGCCGGCGCTGCTGCGGACCGGACGCCGCTCGCTGGTCCTCGGTCTGACGTCCTGGCTGCTGGTGGCGGGCGTCGCCTACGCCGGCGTGCGGCTGGCCGCGCTCTGACCGCACGCCGCCCGGCCCGGCAGGAGGGCGGTGGCCTCCGCGCCGCCGAAATGTCATCATGCCCCGTGTGACCATCGAACGGCGGACCTACAAGGAGCAGGCGTACCGGGAGATCCGCCGGATGATCGTGGACGGCGAGCTGGCTCCCGGCACGAAGGTGGTCGTCCGCATGCTCAGCGAGCGGCTGCGGTTGTCGCCGACCCCCATCAAGTCCGCGCTGGCCGGTCTCGAACGGGACGGATTCCTCACCACGTTCGCCCACCGCGGCTACTTCGTCCCCGAGGTCGCGGTCCGGGACATGCGGGAGATCTACGAGCTGCGCGAGGCCCTCGACGGGGTCGCGGCGCGCAAGACCGCGACCCTGCCGGACGTGGTGGACTTCGTCCGCGGCACCCTGCAGCCGCTCTACGACGAGCAGCGCCGGCTGCTCGAAGAGCACGACGGCGTGGGCTACAGCGATGTGGACATCGAGTTCCACCGGGCGATCTGGCACGCGGCCGGGAACATCCGGCTGGTCCAGTTCATGGACAACCTCGGAGGCCAGCTCCGCTTCGGCTCCGGCTCCTCCTCGCAGGTGCCCGGCCGGACCTCGAACGCGCTCCAGGAGCACGCGGCGATCATGGAGGCGATGGCCCAGGGCAGGCCCGCCGAGGCGGAACGGCTCTCCCGCGAGCATGTCCGGCGCGCCGCGGAGGCGTTCGAGGACCGCAGCGCCATGACGGACGCCGGCCTCGACACAGCGCAGCAGGCCCGCCCCGCCGAGCGCTGACCCGCGCCGTCCGGGTCCCGGACCGCGCCGGACCGCCCGCCCGCCCGATCTCCGCGGCCGGATTCCGATAACCGCCGCATGCTCCGCGACCGCATCCCGTCTCACCTGTCGGTCCTCGCGTCCCGCGCTTCGGGGCCCTGCGTCCCGCCCCTCCGGCCGGCGTGCGGGGTGGATCCGTCAGTGTCAACACCCCGGCTGAACAGGTGAGTTGTCGTCATCCCCGGCCGGCTGCCCGGTCCCTCGGGCGCCCCCGCGCGGCTCTTCGGACGGTCGCGGGCGACGCCCTTTGCCGATTCGAGTCTTGACGGGTCGCGCAATTTGGATCCAAAATTCAAACCTCATCGGCCGGTTCCGGCCACGCTCCTTGAGGAGATCCATGCAGAACTCAGCTCTGAGCCACCTTGTCTGTTCCCAGACCGGAACGCGTTACGACGCCGACGTGGTGCAGGGTGTGAGCGCTGTCGGGATGCCGCTGCTGGCCCGCTACGACCTGGAGCGGGTCGCCGCCACGGTGACCCCCGCCGACCTCGCCGGCCGCCCGCCGACTCTGTGGCGGTACCGCGAAGTCCTCCCGGTCCGGGACGAGGCGAACATCGTCTCCATGGGCGAGGGCATGACCCCGCTGGTGCCACTGCCGTCCTACGGCGCGGCGATCGGCGTGCCGCGGCTGCTGATGAAGGACGAGGGGCTGATCCCCACCGGAACCTTCAAGGCAAGGGGAGCCGCGGTGGGCGTGTCCCGTGCCGCCGAACTCGGCGTCAAGGGCGTGGCCATGCCGACCAACGGCAACGCCGGAGCGGCGTGGGCCGCCTACGCGGCGCGGGCGGGGCTGCGGAGCCTGATCGCGATGCCCGTCGACGCACCGGCCATCACCCGCGCCGAATGCGTCGCGGCCGGCGCCGAGCTGTATCTGGTGGACGGACTGATCGGCGACGCGGGCAAGCTGGTCAACGCCGCCGTCGCCGGCCGGCAGGGCTACCAGGAGGTCTCGACCCTCAAGGAGCCCTACCGGCTGGAGGGCAAGAAGACCATGGGCTACGAGATCGCCGAGCAACTCGGCTGGCGGCTGCCGGACGTGATCCTCTACCCGGCCGGCGGCGGCGTGGGCCTCATCGGCATCCACAAGGCGATCCAGGAACTGCGGGAACTGGGCTGGATCGAGGGCGGGATGCCGCGGCTGGTCGCCGTCCAGGCAGAAGGCTGCGCACCCATCGTGCGGGCCTTCGAGTCCGGCGCGCTCACCAGCACCGCGTTCCCCGACGCACACACCGTCGCCTTCGGCATCACCGTGCCCAAGGCCCTCGGCGACTTCCTCGTACTGGAGGCGGTCCGGGCCACCGAGGGGACGGCGATCGCCGTCAGCGACGCGGAACTTCTCGAAGAGCAGCAGCAACTCGCCCTCCGGGAGGGCACGTTCATCTGTCCCGAGGGCGCCGCCTGCATGGCGGCGGCCAAGCGGCTGCGGGAGTCGGGCTGGCTGCGGCCCGACGACCGGACCGTGGTCCTCAACACCGGGATGGGCCTGAAGTACCCCGAGACCGTCAACGTCGACGTCCCGACGCTCAGCATCGATTCCCGCATCCCGCACACAGCGGCCGGCTGATCACCTCCACCCACGCGCTCCGGTCGATGGCGCCGGAGCCTGCGGGGGGACGTAAGAGGAGACCGAACCAGCATGCGCATCCCCAGAATCCTGAGAATCGCCGCGGTGGCCGGTACCGCCGTGGCGGCCCTGGCGGCCTGCTCCACGGCGCCGACCGGCGGACCGACCGCCACGACCGGGTCCACGGACGCGTCCCTCACCGCGGACCTGGCCAGCTACCCGGCGAGCCTCGACCCCGGCCTGCAGTACGACACCGACTCCTACTCGGTGTACCGCAACATCTTCGACCAGCTGCTGCACCGCGACCCGAAGACCAACAAGATCGTCCCGTGGCTCGCCACAACCTGGAAGCAGACCGACCCGAAGACCTGGGTCTTCACCCTGCGCGACGGGGTGAAGTTCAGCGACGGCAGCGCCCTGACCGCGGCCGACGCCGCCTTCAGCATCCAGCGCATCCTCGACCCCAAGCTCGCCAGCCAGCAGAACGCCAACTTCTCCGCCATCGCCTCCGCGACCGGCAGCGGCAACACCCTGACCATCACCACCAAGTACCCGTCCCCGACCCTGCTCAGCTATCTGACGACCCTGTCGGTGGTCCCGATGGCCGACGTGCAGAAGGCCGGCAACGCCGCCTTCAACCTGCACCCGGTCGGATCCGGCCCGTACACCTTCGTCTCGTCGATCCCCGGCTCGCAGGTCGTCCTCAAGCGCAACGACGCCTGGTGGGGCCCGAAGCCGCAGATCGCCGGCGTCACCTTCCGCGCGGTGCCGTCCGGCGCCAGCCGGGTCGCCGACCTCAAGTCGGGCAAGGCCGACATCGCCGACTCCATGACACCGGACAGCGCCACCCAGCTCACCGGTTCGGCGAACCTCAAGGTGCTCTCCGCACCCACCGAACGCGTCAGCTACCTGGCCTTCAACACCATCAAGGGCGGGGCGACCAACGACCCGAAGGTGCGCCAGGCGATCAGCATGGCGATCGACTACAAGTCGCTCATCAGCAACCTGGAGCAGGGCTACGCCAAACCCGTCAACAGCGTCCTGACCCCGCTGGCCACCGGCTACCCCACCGCGCTGCCGGGCTACACCTTCGACAAGGCCAAGGCCAAGAGCCTGATCCAGCAGGCGGGAGCGCAGGGGAAGACCATCGTGATGGCCACCTCGCCGACCTACGACCCGCAGATCGTCCAGTCGATCCAGGCGAACATCCAGGACATCGGGCTGAAGGTGTCGATCCAGAACACCGACCAGGCCACGTACCTGAAGAAGGTGCAGAGCCCCACCCACGACTGGGGATCGATCCGCTTCGGGCAGTGGTCCTGCTCCTGCCTGGACGCCGACGGCGTGGCCTACCCGCTCTTCCACACCGGGACGATCTGGAGCTCCTACAGCAACCCCTCGTTCGACGCCCTGGTGGACAAGGCCCGCGAGACGATCACCCCGGCGACCCGGACCGGACTGTACGCGCAGGCGTACGGGATCCTGGCGCAGGACCTGCCCGGCATCGGACTGTTCCAGATCGACGCGATCTACGGCGCGAGCACGAAGCTGCAATGGACACCCGATGCCCAGCAGAGCTTCTTCGTCGCGGACATGAAGCTCGGATCGTGACAAGGGGCGCCGCGGCCGCGGTGTGCAGATACCTCGGAAGCCGGCTGGGCCAGGCGCTCATCGCGCTGTTCGGGGTCACCACCGCGGTCTTCTTCGCACTGCGGCTGTCCGGCGACCCGGCCCAACTGCTCGCACCGCAGGGAGCCAGCCAGGCCGACATCGCCGCGCTGCGGCACCAACTGGGCCTGGACGACCCGGTCTGGCGGCAGTACCTCCACTACCTCGGTGACCTGCTGCACGGCAACCTCGGTTACTCCTACGTGCAGCACGAGCCGGCCCTCACCCTGATCACCCAGCGGATCCCGTACACCGTCAACCTGGCGCTCAGTGCGCTGGTGCTCTCCGCGGTGCTCGGGATCGGCGCGGGCATGATCATGGCGCTGAACCGCGGGCGGTGGCCGGAGCGGGTGCTGACGCCGGTGGTGCTGATCGGGCAGGCGATGCCGGCCTTCTGGACCGGCATCCTGCTCATCCTGGTCTTCTCCGTGACCTTCAAGATCCTGCCCTCGACCGGTTTCAGCGGCTTCGACTCGCTGATCCTGCCGGCGGTCACCCTGGCGTCGCTGTCAGCCGCCACGATCGCCCGGATCACCCGCGGCGCGGTCCTGGAACAACTCGACCGCGACTACATCCGTACCGCCCGGGCCAAGGGAGCGGGCACGGCGCGGCTGGTGACCCGGCACCTGGCACGGAACGTCTCCATCCCGATCCTGACGGTGCTGGCGCTGGAGATCGCCAACCTGCTCGGCGGCTCGGTCGTCACCGAGCTGATCTTCGCCTGGCCGGGCATCGGCCAGCTGACCGTGCAGTCCGTGGACGGGCGGGACTTCCCGCTGGTCCAGGCGATCGTGATCCTGGCGGCGGTGGTCTACATCGTGGTGAACTTCGTCACCGACATCGCCTACGCCGTCCTCGACCCCCGGGTCACCACGACAGGGAAGGCGGCCGGCGCATGAGACGGCACCGCGGACTCATCCCGGCGGTCCTCATCGCCCTCTACGTGCTCGTCGCGGTCTTCGCGCCGCTCGTCGCGCCCTTCGACCCGAACCACGCGGACCTGGCGGCCCGGCTCAGCGGGCCGTTCGCCGCCAAGCACGGGCACTTCCATCTGCTGGGCACCGACGGGCTCGGCCGGGACGTGCTCAGCCGGATCATCTTCGGCTCCCGGGTCTCGCTCGCCGTCGCCGCCGCGACCGTCCTGGTCTCCGGGGTGTTCGGCGTCGCGCTGGGCGTCGTCGCGGGCTGGCGGCGGGGCTGGATCGCGGCGGTCATCATGCGGATCGCGGACATCGCGCTGTCGGTGCCGTTCTTCCTGCTGGCGATCCTCGTCGTCGCGGTGCTCGGACCGAGCCTGATCAACGTGGTGATCTGCCTCGCCCTGGTGCGCTGGCCCCGCTACACCCGGATCGCGTACGCCAATGTGCTGGAGACCCGCGAACGCGGCTTCGTCCGGGGCGTGATCGCGGTCGGCGCCCCTGGCCGGTGGATCGTCACCCGCCACATCCTGCCGGAGGTGGCACCGCTGGCCGTCGTCGTCGGCACCCTCGAACTCGGTCTGATGGTGGTCTTCGAGGCGTCGCTCTCCTTCATCGGTCTCGGCGTCCAGCCCCCGACGGCCTCCTGGGGCTCGATGCTCTCCGACGGACAGCAGTACGTCGCGTCGGCCTGGTGGCTGGCGACCTTCCCCGGCTTCGCCCTGTTCGGCCTGGTGCTGGCGGTGAACCTGCTCGGCGACGCGGTCCGCGACCGCCTCGACCCGCGCCGCCGGGTCCCGCGGGGGCTCCGCAGACGCCGGACCGAACTGCTCGAACCGACGACAAAGCCCACCGACACCCCGCTGGAGGCGGAGCATGCTTGACTACCGCGCCGAACACCACGGCGCCCGGGTGGTGGTGACCGGCGCGGCCGGGATCTTCGGCGGCTGGATCGCCGAGGCGTTCGCGGCGGCCGGCGCGGACCTGCTGCTCACCGACGCACGCCCGGAGCCGCTGGCCGCACTGGCCGCCCGGCTCGGCGCCCGCCATGTCGTCGCCGACCTCGCCGAAGCGGACGGCCTGCGCCGGGCCGGCGCCGCCGTCGCCGGCACCTGGGATTCCCCCGACGTGCTCGTCAACAACGCCGGGCTCTATCCGCGCACCCCCGTGGCCGAGACCGGACCCGAGCAGGTCCGGCGGATCCTCGACGTCAATGTGACCGCGCCGTTCGAACTCTCCCGGCGGGCCATCGCCTCGATGGTCGCGGCCCGGGTCCCCGGCCGGATCGTCAACATCAGCTCGGGCGCGGCCCTGCGTCCCGGCGCCGGCGGTTCGGTCTACGCCGCCAGCAAGGCGGCCGTCGAATCACTGACCCGGAGCATGGCACTGGAAGTCGCCCGGCACGGCATCCGGATCAACGCGGTCCAGCCGGGCTTCGCGCCCGGCAGCGAGGTGAACTCGCTCTCCCGGGAGCACATCTCCGCCATGCGGGCCCGTATCCCGCTCGGCCGTACGTCCGGGCCGCGGGACGCGGCGGCGGCCGTCCTCTGGCTGGCGTCGGACGAGGCGTCCTTCGTCACCGGCACCACGCTGGCGGTGGACGGCGGCCGCACGGCGGGCGACTACACGGCCCGGCCGGTCCAGGAGGACGACGACTTCACCGCCGACGGCGGCACCGGGCCCTACGAGGGCCGGCCGGCGACGGAGGACGGCGCACACACGGTGCCGGAGCCGGCCGGCGCAGCCGGCGTCCGGGAGAACGGAGCGGGCCGGTGACCAGCCACTACCCCTGGCCGGAGGGCAAGCGTGCCGCACTCTGCGTCACCTTCGACTTCGACGGCGAGTCGCCGCTGCTGTGGCGGCAGCGGAACGACCCGCCGGCGGACATCGCAGAACTGGAGCAGCGCCGCTACGGCCCCCGGCGCGGCATCCGGCACGTGCTGGACGTCCTCGGCCGGGCCGGCATCCGCTCGACCTTCTTCGTCCCCGGCTGGATCGCGCAGAATTACCGGGGCGCCGTCGAGGACGTGCACCGGGCCGGCCACGAACTGGCGCTGCACGGCTGGCTCCACGAGCCGCCCGCCGCCCTCAGCGACGCCGAACTGCGGGACACCCTGACCCGCGCCGCGGACCTGCTCGGCGAGATCTCCGGCAGCCGTCCCACCGGCTACCGCTCGCCGAGCTTCCGGATGGCCCCCGCTGCCTTCGGCGTCCTCGCCGGTCTCGGTGTCACCCACGACAGTTCCCTGATGGGCGACGACCGGCCCTACCGGATCGGCGAACTGGTCGAAGTGCCCGTGGACTGGGCCACCGACGACGCCGTGTACTACCGCTACACCGGCGCCGAAAGCCGCCCGCCCGCCGGGGCGGACGCGCTGTACGCCGCATGGCGCGCCGAACTCGACGGAGCCCGTGCGTCCGGCACGCTCGTCAACCTGACGATGCACCCCTGGCTCTCCGGCCACCCCGCCCGGGTGCGGCGGCTGGCCGACCTGATCCACCACGCGCAGGCCGCGGGCGACGTGTGGATCGGGACCGTCGGCGAACTCGCCGCGCACCACCTGGCCCTCGGACCCGGTGCTCCGGCCACCGAGGCGCCCCTGGACACGATCGGCTGGCCGCGATGAACGAGACGCTGCTCGACGTGACGGACCTGAGGGTCTCCTTCGGGCCCGGGATGGACGCCGTCACCGGGCTCACGCTGCGCGCCCGGCGGGGGGAGACGGTCGCCGTCGTCGGCGAGTCCGGCTGCGGCAAGACGCTCAGCGCCCTCGCGCTCGGCGGCCTGCTCCCCGCCGGGGCGACGGTCACCGGTTCCGCCGAACTCGGCGGGGTCCAGCTGATCGGACGCTCCGAGCGGCAACTGCGCAAGATCCGCGGCGACCTGGTCGGCATGATCTTCCAGGACGCCTCGACCGCCCTCAACCCGCTGATGACCGTCGGAGCGCAGATCGAGGAGGTGATGGCCATCCACCGCACCCACCGCCGCGCCGAGCGGCGGAAGCGGGCGGTGGACCTGCTGGCGGCGGTCGGCGTCCCGGACGCCGCCCAGCGGGCCAGGAGCCATCCGCACCAGCTCTCCGGCGGCATGCGGCAGCGCGTGATGATCGCCATCGCGCTGGCCGGTTCCCCCGACCTGGTGATCGCGGACGAGCCGACCACCGCGCTCGACGTCACCGTCCAGGCCCAGGTGCTCGCGCTGCTGCGGGAGTCCACCCGGGACGCGGCCGTGCTCTTCATCACCCACGACATGGGCGTGGTGGCCGAGATCGCCGACCAGGTGGTGGTGATGTACGCGGGCGCCGTGGTGGAGAGCGGTCCGATCGCGGAGGTACTGGAGCGGCCGCACCACCCCTACACCTCGGCGCTGCTGGCCTCGGTGCCCGACCCCGATGTGCCGCGAGCCGGCGAACTGCCCACCATCGCCGGGCGGGTGCCGCCGCTGGGCGAGCGCGACGCCGGCTGCCCGTTCCGGGACCGCTGCCCCAAGAGCCGGGACACGTGCCGTGAACGGCCCCCGCTGGCGGCGGTCGCCGGGGGCGAGTCCGCGGTCGCCTGCTGGTATCCCGAACACGTCGAGGGACCGTCCCGTGCGGTCGAGGAGGCAGCCAAGTGAACGCCGTGCCCGCCCCGCCGCTCGTAGAGGCCCGTGGGCTGACCAAGCGCTATCCCGTGCGAACCCGCACCGGCAAGCGCGTTCTGACCGCCGTGGACGGCGTGGACCTCACCGTCGGCGCCGGCCGGATCGTCGCCGTCGTCGGGGAGTCCGGCTGCGGAAAGTCCACCACCGGCCGGCTGCTGCTCGCCCTGGAACGCCCCAGCGAGGGGACCGTCACGGTGGCGGGCCGCGACCTCAACCGGCTCTCCGCCGCCGATCTGCGCCGTGTCCGGCGCGACATCCAGCCGGTCTTCCAGGACCCGTACGACTCCCTCAACGGGCGGATGCGGATCGGGCAGATCCTCTCGGAGCCCGCGCGGGTGCACGGCATCGGCCCGTCGAAGGCCCGGTCGGTCCGCGATCTGCTCGACCTGGTCAACCTCTCCCCGGACTACGCCGAGCGGTATCCGCACGAACTCTCCGGCGGCCAGCGGCAGCGCGTCGCCATCGCCCGGGCCATCGCGCTCGACCCGAAGTTCGTGGTCTGCGACGAAGCGGTCTCCGCCCTGGACGTGTCGGTGCAGGCCCAGGTCGTCAACCTGCTCAGCCGGCTCCAGCGCGAACTGGGCCTGGCCTACCTCTTCATCAGCCACGACCTGGCCCTGGTCCGCTATCTCGCCCACGAGACCGCGGTGATGTACCTGGGGAAGGTCGTCGAACAGGGCCCCACCGAGAGCCTCTTCGCCGATCCCCGCCACCCGTACACCCAGCTCCTGCTCGCCGCGGTACCGCGCCCACGGGCCGGCGACCGGGGCCGGCGGGCGGTGCCCGCGATCGGCATCGGTGAGCTGCCGAGCCCGCTGGAGCGGCCGGCGGGATGTGTCTTCTCCACCCGCTGCCCGCTGGCCGCCGACCGCTGCCGCACCGAGGAGCCGGTCCTGCGGCCGGTCGGAGGCGGGACCAGAACCGCGGCGTGCCACTACGCCGAGACCGCGGACGTGGCCGCGTGAACGGCGAGTGGATCGCTTCGCTCGCCGGCGAGGCACGCGCCCGCGTCGAGCCGCACCGTCCGGCGCTGCTGGCGCTCAGTCACGCCATCCACGCCGAGCCCGAACTGCGCTTCGCCGAGCACGCGGCCGCCGCCCGGCTGACCGCCGTGCTGGGCGCCGGCGGGTTCGCCGTCGAGCCGGGGATCGGCGGCATGCCGACCGCCTTCCGGGCGACCCGGGTCTTCGGCCAGGGCGGCCCGACGCTCGCGGTGTTCTGCGAGTACGACGCGCTCCCGGGCCTCGGACACGGCTGCGGGCACAACATCATCGCCGCCGCGGGCGCCGGCGGCGCGCTCGCCACCGCCGCGCTGCTGGCCGCGCATGGCGCGGCCGGGCGCCTGGTGGTGCTCGGCAGCCCGGGGGAGGAGGGCGGCGGCGGCAAGGTCAGGCTGATCGAGGCCGGGGCCCTCGACGGTGTCGACGCGGCCGTGATGACCCACCCGGCCGGCTTCGACGCGGTGTCCAGGACCAACCTGGGCCGGCTCTCCCTCGAAGCGGTCTTCCACGGACGGGCCTCCCACGCCGCCGCCGCACCGGAAGGCGGCCGCAACGCCCTCGACGCGGCGACACTCCTGCTGGTGGCGATCGGCCTGCTGCGCCAGCAGGTCCGTCCGGATTCCCGTATCCACGCCAGGGTCGCCGAGGGCGGCCAGTCGATCAACGTCATCCCGGAACGGACCCGGGTGGAGCTCTTCGTCCGGTCGGCCGAACACGACTACCTGCGCGGGCGGCTGTACGAAGCGGTCAGGGACTGCGTGCTGGGCGCCGCGCTCGCCACCGGCACCACCGCAGAACTGACCGAGCCCGCACCGGCCTACGACCCGGTGCTGCCCAACCCGGTACTCGCGGACCTGGCCGCCGGGACGTTCGCGGCGCTCGGCCGCCCGATCAGCCCGGGGACCGGCTGGGCCGGCCCGGCCGGCTCCACCGACATGGGCAACGTCAGCCGGCGTGTCCCCGCGCTGCACCCTTACATCTGCGCCGCGCCCGGTACCGCCATCCACACCAGGGAGTTCGAACAGGCGGCGGTGGAGCAGGGCGGTGACGCCGCGGTGCTGGACGGCGCCGCCCTGCTCGCCACCGTGCTGACGGCTCTGTTCACCAGGCCCGAACTGGTCGCGGCGGCCGGCGAGGCGTTCCGGGAGGCACAGGGATGACGGTGACCCCGCAGGATCTCACCGCGCTCCGCCTCGTCGGTTCGCCCGCCGTCCACCCGGCCGGCGGCCGGGTGGTGGCGGCCGTGCAGAGCGTCGATCCGGAATCGCTGCGCTACCGCAGCCGCCTGTGGACCTTCACCGCCGACCGCCCCGCCGAGCCGCTGACCGACGCCGGACCCTGGTCGGACACCCTGCCCCGCTTCTCGCCTGACGGCACCCACCTCGCCTTTCTCAGCGACCGCGGCGGCGAGCGCCGCCTGTGGGTCGTCCCGGCGGACGGCACTGGCACCCCCCGCGCACTGGACGGTCCCGACGCCCGGCCCACCGCGGCGGTCTGGCTCGGCCCGGACCGCCTGCTGGTGCTCGCCGAACGACCCGCCCCTCACCCCGAGGGCGCGCCGGTGGTCATCGACTGGCTCCGCTACAAGTCCGACGGCGCGGCGGGACCGCTCGAACCCACCGGCGAACTGTGGCTTCTCGGCCTCGACGGCGCCGCGTCCGCACTGCACAGGTCCGCGGACCGGCTGCGCGCTCCCGCCTGCGACGGCCAGTACGCCTACTACGCCGCGGCGCCCCGCCACAGCGACCTGCCCGAACCGGGCTGCGACCTGCGCCGGCTCGCCCTTGACGGCGGACCGGAGGAGACCTTGTGGCACTGCTCCTCACCGGTCCAGGCGGTGGCGGTCACCGCGGCGGGTACCGTACTCGCGCTGGCCAGCGACGCGGCAGGCCAGAGCGCGACACCGCCACGGGTCTGGCTGGTGGCGGGGCCGGGCGTGGCCCGCGCAGAACCCGCCTTTCCGGCCGCCGACCTGGAGTGCGAGCGGGCGCTGCTCTCGGACTGCCGGCCGCTGGCCGCGCCGGTACTGCTCGCCACCGCGGGGGAGGACGCGCTCTTCGTCGCGACCGTCGGCGACGAGGTCGCCCTCTTCCGCTCCCCGCCCGGTGGTGCGCCGGTACGGATCAGCCCGCCGGGCAGTTCGGTGACCGACTTCGGCGCGGCCGCCGGATCGGTCGCGCTCTGTCTGGAATCGGCGACCCGGCCGACCGAGCTGTACCTCGACGGGAAACCCGTCTCCGATCTCAACACCCGGTGGGCGCAGGCCGCGTGTCCGGTGGCGCCCGAGCGGATCACCGTCCCCGCGCCCGACGGCCTCGAACTGCCCGGCCTGCTGTACCGCTCGCCGGCCGGGGACGGCCGGGTGCTGCTGCGGGTGCACGGCGGCCCGCACATGGCCTTCGGCAACACCTTCGACCTGGAGACGCAGACCCAGCTCGCCGCCGGCTACCACGTCCTGGTCCCCACCCTGCGCGGCAGCGCGGGCCTCGGTACCGGTTTCCGCGCCCTGAGCGTCAATCAGTGGGGACGCGCCGACCACGGCGACCTGATGGCCTTCGCCGACTGGACGGTACGCTCCGGCACCGGCCTGCCCGGGCGGCTCTACCTCGCGGGCGGCAGCTACGGCGGCTACCTGATCAACTGGACGCTCACCCGCACCGGCCGTTTCCGGGCCGCGGTCTCGGAGCGTTCGGTCGCGAACCTGCTCTCCAAATACGGCACGTCGGACAACGGGTTCACCGTCAACAGGTTCGAGTTCGGCGGCCTCGACCTCTTCGACGCCGGGGCCCGTGAACTCCTCGACCGCTCGCCGCTCCACCATGCGCAGCGGATCACCACACCGCTGCTGCTCATCCACGGCGAGCTCGATCAGCGCTGCCCGATAGAGCAGTCGGAGCAGTTGTTCACCGCTCTGCGCAGGCTGGGCCGGGAGACGGTCTTCGTCCGGCTCCCGGGCGAGTCCCACGGCTATACGGCCGGCGGCCGTCCTGACCGGCGCATCGCGCGGCTGAAGCTGATCACCGACTGGCTTGACGCCCACCCGCCCCTCGATCCTGCCGCCCCCCACGGCTGAGCCCTCGCCGGTACGCCGCCGCCCGGCCCGTCCGCCCACCGTGGAGCACCCATGTCCGCACACTGCCGGCTGACCGTTCGCAAGCCCGGCTTCGGCAACTCCATCTCCCCTTCCCACCGGCGCACAAGCGCCGATTCGACCCGAACATCCGTCCCCGCACACCTCCGCGGAAGACCGGGCCGCCGCCCAGGCCGAACTGCGGCGCCAGCCGCGGGACGCCGGCGCCACCCGGGTCCGCAACCAGGACGCCGTCGACGGCCGCCCGCGCGGCTACCAGGGAGCCTTCGGCCTGTCCCGGATCAATCTCCGCGGCCTCGCCCACGCCGGCCATCTCCCCGGGGTGCGCAAGTCCGGCTGGTGAGCGCTCCGCCGGGAGGAGACCGGCCCACCCGCTGCTACGACTCCGCTCCGGTCGTCCGGGTGACCGGGGCGGGCCGGGGCTGCAGCACGCCGTCCAGGTAGAGGTCGACCTTCTCGTTGTAGAAGGCGACCAGGCCGGCGATGGGCGCCATCGCCGTGGTGGGGAAGTCGTACGCCCACACGATGTCCTCGTGTGTGCCCTCGCCGCCGGTGAAGGACCAGTAGCCACTGGTGCGGCCCTTGTACGGGCACGCGGTGACGGTGTCCGTCGGGTCGAGCCGCGTCCAGTCGACGCTGGAGCGGTCGAGGTAGTAACGGGTCGGCAGTCCCGTCTCGAAGACCATGACCGTATTGGGCGCGTCGGCGAGCACCGTGCCGTCCACCTCGACCCGTACGCTCCGGTTCGACCGCAGCGCGTCGACCCGGGTGTACGGGTTGCGGGGGTGGACGAACACCTGCTCGTCCTCCTCGAACCAGGCGTCGACGGCCTCCCAGCGGAAGCGCGCGGTGCCGATCAGCCGTTCGGGTGCGCCCTCGGACCAGACCCAGGCGGCGCCGGCCCGGGTGTCGGCGCCCACCTGGAGGGCGTGCCGGCGCGCGGGGCCGGGGCTCAGCCGCCCGGCGCGGTTCTCGTCGACGAGGGTCGCGCCGGTCAGGTCCGCCGGCGGAACGCAGAACTGCGGATAGCCGGGCCACTCCCATACGTACAGCGCGCGCTGGGTGTCGAACACGGTACGGCCGCCGACCTGGCCGCGGACCCGCCGCGGCACCGGCTCGACATGGCCGACCGGAACGATCAGGCCGGGATAGTTCACTGCCGGGTCGTTCATGGCTCTCCCCAGGACGTACTCGGACCGCTCATTCCCGCCAGTGTGCCAAGAACGGGTCCGGCAGCCCGTCAACCCGCCAGGTGCGTGAAGGCGAGTTCGTCCTGCGGGGCGAGCGTCATGACGACACTGGACCCCTCGTGCAGCACACCGTCCAGCGTGATGAGGACCTTGGTGGGGCCCACTTCGGCGAAGGCGATCCGCCCGTACACCGGAATGCCCTCGGAACTCTCGTAGGCGAAGGTCCGGCCGATGAAGCTGTCGTTGAGGTCCCTGGCCGCGACGGTCCTGGTGTTGGCGCTGATGTTCACGTGGCTCTCCCTGCGCGAGGTACGGACGCGTGAGCCTACTGGGTGACCCCGGCGCGGCTGGGTGCCGCATCCCCCTGGGCCGGCCGGTGAGCGCCGGCGCACCCGCGTGCCGGCGCTCACCGGCCGGGCGCGCGCCCACCGCACCACCGGCCGTACGAGATTCCCCTGTCGGGCACCTGTCTCGTACCGCCGGGCGTGGCCATAATGCGGACCATGGGGTCGGTGATCACCGTGGTGTCCGTCGCACTGGTGATCGCGGGCGCCGCGGCGGCCCTCTTCTGGCTGGTCCGTGGCCGCCGGGGCTTCGGCACACCCGCCGACCGGGCCGCGTACGCCACCTTGCATGCCGCCTCGCTGGCCGCGCCGCCGCTGCGGGACGGACTGACCGCCGAGTCGGCGCGCCGGGCCGCCGGACACCTGAGAGCGCTGCTGGGCACACCCGCGCTGGCCGTGATCGGCGACGGCGAACTCCTCGCCTGGGAAGGCCCGGGCAAGCGGCACGCGGCGCAGGCGGTGGAACACGCGCGTGACGCGGTACGGGCCGGGCGGCCCTGGGTGGTGCCCGCGGGGGCGATCGCGTGCGGGGACATCGACTGCCCGGTGCGCGGCGCCGTCGTGGTGCCGCTGGTGGTGGACGGCCTGGTCGTCGGCGCCCTGTCGGTGTACGTACGGCAGGTGTCGGCCGGGCTGGTCCGCGCCGCAGGCGAGGTGGCCCACTGGGTCATCTCCCAGCTCGAACTCGCCGAACTGGACCACTCCAGGACCCGGATGATGGAGGCGGAACTGCGCTCCCTGCGGGCCCAAATCTCCCCGCACTTCGTCTACAACGCGCTCACCGCCATCGCGTCCTTCGTCCGTACCGACCCGGACCAGGCCCGGGAGCTGCTGCTGGAGTTCGCCGAGCTGACCCGCTACAGCCTGCGCACCCACGGTCAGTTCAGCACCCTGGCCGAGGAACTCCACTCGGTGGACAGCTACTTGCGTCTTGAACGGGCCCGCTTCGGTGACCGGCTGCGGGTGGAGCTGCTGATCGCCCCCGAAGTGCTCCCCGTCGCGGTGCCGTTCTTGTGCCTGCAGCCGATCGTGGAGAACGCGGTACGGCACGGGCTCGGTCCCAAGCCGGCCGCCGGGCTGATCACCATCAGGGCCGAGGACGCGGGCGCCGAGTGCCGGATCAGTGTGGAGGACGACGGGGTGGGCATGGATCCGGAGGAACTGCGGTCCCTGCTGGCAGGGGAGACCGACGGGGACTCGCTCGGCCTCGGCAACGTGGACGAGCGGCTGCGTACGGTCTTCGGCGACGAGTACGGCCTGGTGGTGGAGACCGCGCCGGGTGCGGGGACCAAGGTCAACGTACGGGTGCCCAAGTACCGGAACGGGGTGCACGCGTCATGATGCCGCTGCGGATCCTGGCCGTGGACGACGAGCCGCCCGCCCTGGAGGACTTGACGTATCTGCTGCGCGGCGACACCCGCGTCGGCCGGGTGCTGGCCGCCGGCAGTACCGACGCGGCGCTGCGGCTGCTGGAGAGCGAGACCGTGGACGCGGTCTTCCTCGACATCCGGATGCCGGGACTCGACGGACTCGACCTGGTCCGTGTGCTGCGCAGGTTCGCCGAGCCGCCATCGGTCGTCTTCGTCACCGCCTACGACGACTTCGCGGTGGACGCCTTCGCCCTCAAAGCCTGCGACTACCTGCTCAAACCGGTCCGCCGCGAACGCCTCGCCGAGGCGGTCCGCCGGGTCGCCGATCTGAGCGGCGCCGCCCCCGGCGCCGCACCGCCGGGCCTGTCCACCGAGCGCATACCCGTCGACCTCGGCGGCGTCACCCGGTTCGTCCCCCGCGACGAAGTGGCGTACGTAGAAGCCCAGGGCGACTACGTACGCCTGCACGCCCGCGGTGAAGCCCCCCTGGTCCGGGTGTCGCTGGCGGTCCTCGAAGAGCGCTGGGTGCCGCACGGATTCCTCCGCGTCCACCGGGGGTTCCTGGTCGCGCTGCGGCACGTCGAGGGGCTGCGCTCGGTGGGCGGCCACTGGACCGTGCAGGTGGCGGGGGACGACCTGCCGGTCAGCCGCCGCCACACCCGGGAGCTGCGGGACGTGCTGACGCGGTGGGCGCAGAAACCCGGTCCGTCATGAGTGGGCCGCAGCCGCCGCGCCGGATCACCGTCACCGGCCCGCGCCGCAACCGCAGCGGCGGCTACTCCGCGCGGGCCGGGGCCGCCGACCTGCACGCCCAGCCGCCCCTGGGCCAGGTCTACGTGACCTCGCTGGTCCGCGACCAACTGCGGCTGTCGCTGGGCGTGCTGGCCGTCCTGGTGGTGGTGCTCGGCGGCCTGCCGCTGGCCTTCGCCCTGTCGCCCGCACTGCGCACGGCGGAGGTCTTCGGGCTGCGGCAGGCGTGGCTGCTGCTCGGGATCGTCGCCTATCCGGTGCTGGTGGGGGCGGCCTGGTTCCATGTCCGGCACGCCGAACGGGTGGAGCGGGACTTCGCCGAACTGCTGAACGCGCCAGGCGCAGGCCCGGCCCCCGGTGACGGCGGCGGCACGGGCGGGGACCCCGGCTCCGGTCCCGCCACCGGCCCCGGCGCCGGATGAACCCCACGCTCGGCCTCGTCGCACTGTTCGTCGTTCTCGCCGCCACCGTCGGATTCGGTGTCTACGGGCTGCGCCTGTCCCGCGCCACCTCGGACTTCTACGTGGCCTCCCGCCAGGTCTCGCCGCTGATGAATGCCTCGGCGATCGGCGGTGAGTACCTGTCGGCGGCGTCCTTCCTCGGCGTGGCCGGACTCGTGCTCGCCTACGGCGTTGACATGCTCGCCTACCCGGTCGGCTACACCGCCGGGTATCTCGTGCTGCTGCTCCTGGTCGCGGCGCCGCTGCGGCGCTCGGGCGCGTACACGCTGCCGGACTTCGCCGAGGAGCGGCTCGGCTCGACCGCGGTACGGCGGGTGGCGAGCGTACTGGTGGCCGTCATCGCCTGGCTGTATCTGGTGCCGCAGCTGCAAGGGGCCGGGCTGACCCTCCAGACGGTGGCGGGCGCCCCGCGCTGGGCCGGCGCGGTGGTCGTCGCGGTGGCGGTGGTCGGCGTGGCGACGGCGGGCGGGATGCGCAGCGTCACCCTCGTCCAGGGCTTCCACTTCTGGCTGAAGCTGACCGCCATCGCGGTGCCCGCCCTCTTCCTGCTGCTGGCCTGGCGGTCCGCCGGCTCGCCCGCGCTGACCGGCCCCGACGTGCCGCACTTCGGGCACACCACGGTCGTACGCGTCCAGGACCCGGTCCGCTTCGACGTGCGCTCCCCGGTCACCGTCCAGGTCCGCGGCGGTCTCGACGGCCTCGCGCACGGCCCGGCGGGGGAGCGGGTCCAGCTCGGGGACGGCGACCACACGGTCGCGGCGGGCGCCGAACTGACCTTCCCGGCGGGCGCGGCCGTCCCGCACCAGGTGGACCTCACCCCCGCCACCGGCGCGCAGTGGGCCGCCCCGCTCTCCGGTGCCGGCGGACGCTCGCACCCGCTGTACGCGGTGTACTCGATCCTGCTGGCCACCTTCCTCGGCACCATGGGCCTGCCGCATGTGCTGGTCCGCTTCTACACCAACCCCGACGGCCACGCGGCCCGCCGGACGACCCTGCTGGTCCTGGTACTGCTGAGCGTCTTCTATCTGCTGCCGACGGTCTACGGCGCACTGGGCAGAGTGCTCGCACCGCAACTGCTGCTCACCGGGCAGACCGACACTGCCGTCCTGGTGCTGCCGCAGATCGCCCGCGCGGGCCTGGGCGGGCAGTTGCTCGCCGCGCTGGCCGCCGCGGGCGCGTTCGCCGCCTTCGTCTCCACCGCCTCGGGGCTGATCGTCTCGGTGGCCGGGGTGGTCGCCCAGGATCTGCTGCGCGGCTCGACCCGCGGCTTCCGGTGGGCCTCGCTGGCGGCCGGTGTGCCCCCGCTGGTGATGGCGACGGCGACCTCGGGGCTGCCGGTGGCCGACGCCATCGGGCTGGCGTTCGCGGTCGCCGCCTCCTCCTTCTGCCCGCTGCTCGTGCTCGGCATCTGGTGGCGCGGCCTGACCGATCTGGGCGCCCTGTGCGGTCTGATCACCGGCGGCGGACTGGCCGCGGTCGCGGTGGTGGTGACCAGCGTGCGCGGACCGGGCCGCGGCTGGGCGGCGACCCTGCTCGAACAGCCGGCCGCCTGGACCGTACCGGCGGCCTTCACTGTCATGATCACGGTCTCGCTGCTCTCCCGGCACCGGATCTCCAGCGCGCACGTGGACCGGGTGATGCTGCGGATGCACCTGCCGGAGGAAGTGGGCGGGGCGCAGCAGCGGACCCCGTGACAGCCCCGGCCGCCTGACCGCTCGGCGCGGCTGACGGACCGTCCGGCGAACCGGCCGGACCGCTGGGCGACGCCCCCGGTACCGGCCCTCGCCCCCCGGCCGGCGCTCTTCGTAGCGTGGCGGAGGCAGCGGAACGGTGTCCGGCGTCCGGCTGCCGAGCCTCAACGAGGAGGAGAACCGCAGATGAGCACTCCCGACACGGTCACCCCGGCCCCCGCGCCGGCCATCGCCGACCCCGGCCCGCTCGGGCTGGCCGCCTTCGCCGCCACCACTTTCGTCCTCAGTTCCTTCAACGCCGATCTGATCGACGCGAGCCTTGAGGCGGTCGTCCTGCCGCTCGCCCTCTTCTACGGCGGCTTCCTCCAACTCCTCGCCGGAATGTGGGAGTTCAGGAAGGGCAACACCTTCGGCGCGACCGCCTTCGGCTCGTACGGCGCCTTCTGGCTGTCCTACGCGGCCTACGCCAAGTTCGTCGCGCCCGGCCTGCCGGCGGGCACCGCGCACCAGGCCACCGGGCTCTACCTGCTCATCTGGGCGGTCTTCACCGTCTACATGACGGTCGCGGCGCTGCGCACGTCCGGCGCCCTGCTGGCGGTCTTCGTCACCTTGTCGGCGACCTTCATCGTGCTGACCGTCGCCGAGTTCGCCCAGTCCACCGGCACCACCAAGGCCGGCGGCTGGATCGGCCTGGTGACCGCGGTCGCCGCCTGGTACGCCTCTTTCGCCGGTGTCACCAACTCCACCTGGAAGCGCGCCGTCGTCCCGGTCTTCGCGGCCGGCGACCGCGTCGCCATCGGCCGGCGGGGCGGGCCGGTGGAGGAAGCCCACTCATGAGTGACGAGACACTCTCCAACCTGCTCAGAGAGGACCGGCGCTTCCCACCGCCGCCGCAGCTCGCGGCGCAGGCGAACGTCACCGCCGCCGCCTACGAGGAGGCCGCCGCGGACGGCGAGGCGTTCTGGGCCACCCAGGCGGCCCGGCTGGACTGGGCGCAGCCGTGGCGGCAGGTACGCGACTGGAGCGGGGCGCCGTTCGCCCGCTGGTTCGTCGGCGGCCGTCTCAACGTGGCCTACAACTGCCTGGACCGGCACGTGAGTGCCGGGCACGGTGACCGAGTCGCCTTCCACTGGGAGGGCGAGCCGGGCGACACCCGGACGCTGACCTACGCCGGCCTCAAGGACGAGGTCTGCCAGGCTGCGAACGCCCTGCTCGCCCTCGGCGTGGAGCCGGGCGACCGGGTCGCGATCTACCTGCCGATGATCCCGGAGACGGTCGTCGCGATGCTGGCCTGCGCCCGGATCGGCGCCCCGCACACCGTGGTCTTCGGCGGTTTCTCGGCCGAGGCGCTGCGCGGCCGGATCCTCGACTGCGACGCACGGGTGGTGATCACCGCCGACGGCGGCTACCGCAAGGGCGCCCCGTCGGCGCTCAAGCCCGCGGTGGACGAAGCGGTGGAGCAGTGCCCCGACGTCCGCAGCGTCCTGGTGGTCCGCCGCACCGGCCAGGACGTGGCCTGGACCGACGGCCGTGACATCTGGTGGCACGACGTGGTGGCCGCGCAGTCCGCCGAGCACGAGCCGGCGGCCTTCGACAGCGAACACCCGCTCTACATCATGTACACCTCCGGGACCACCGCCCGGCCCAAGGGCATCCTGCACACCACCGGCGGCTACCTCACCCAGGTCGCCTGGTCGCACTGGGCGGTCTTCGACGTCAAACCGGACCGCGACGTGTACTGGACGGCCGCCGACATCGGCTGGGTCACCGGCCACTCCTACATCGTCTACGGCCCCCTGGCCAACGGTGTCACCTCGGTGCTCTACGAGGGCACGCCCGACACCCCGCACCAGGGCCGCTGGTGGGAGCTCGTGCAGAAGTACAAGGTGAGCATCCTGTACTGCGCGCCCACTGCGATCCGCACCTTCATGAAGTGGGGCGACGCGATACCGGGCCGCTACGACCTGACGTCGCTGCGCCTGCTCGGCTCGGTCGGCGAACCGATCAACCCCGAGGCGTGGATGTGGTACCGGCGGGCCATCGGCGGTGACCGCTGCCCGGTGGTCGACACCTGGTGGCAGACCGAGACCGGCGCCCAGATGATCAGCCCGCTGCCCGGGGTGAGCACCTGCAAGCCCGGCTCGGCGCTGCGCCCACTGCCGGGGATCTCCGCCGAGGTGGTGGACGACACCGGCGCCCCGGTGCCCAACGGCTCCGGCGGCTATCTGGTGCTGACCGAGCCGTGGCCGTCGATGCTCCGCACCATCTGGGGCGACGAGCAGCGGTACATCGACACCTACTGGTCGCGCTTCCCCGGCCGGTACTTCGCCGGCGACGGGGCGAAGAAGGACGAGGACGGCGACATCTGGCTGCTCGGCCGGGTGGACGACGTCATGAATGTCTCCGGGCACCGCATCTCCACCACCGAGGTGGAGTCCGCCCTCGTCTCCCACCCGCGCGTCGCCGAAGCGGCGGTGGTCGGCGCCGCCGACGCCACGACCGGGCAGGGCATCGTCGCCTTCGTGATCCTGCGCGGCGACAACGAGCAGCCCGCCGACACCACCTCGGGGGAGGACCTGGCCCGTGAACTGCGGGCCCACGTCGGCAAGGAGATCGGTCCGATCGCCCGTCCCCGCCAGCTCCTGGTGGTGGCCGAACTCCCCAAGACCCGCTCGGGGAAGATCATGCGCCGCCTGCTGCGTGACATCGCCGAGAACCGCGCACTGGGTGACGTGACGACCCTCACCGACTCCTCGGTGATGGACGCCATCCGTGAGGGCCTGCCGTCCGGGTCCACGGACGGCGCGGAAACGGAGGAGTAGCCGGCCGGGACACAGCAGCGTGCGGGCCGGCGTGGGAACGCCGGCCCGCCGTCACGGGACAGCGCTACAGGACGAACCCGTGCGGGAAGGGATCGGCCGGGTCCAGAAGGTAGTTGGCCGTGCCGGTGATCCACGCCCGCCCGGAGAACTCCGGTACCACCGCGGGCACCCCGGCGACCTCGGTGGTGTCCACCAGGCGCCCGGTGAACCGGGTCCCGATGAAGGACTCGTTGATGAACTCGGTGTCCAGCGGCAGTGCCCCGCGGGCATGCAGCTGCGCCATCCGCGCGCAGGTACCCGTGCCGCAGGGGGAGCGGTCGAACCAGCCGGGCTGGATGGCCATCGCGTTGCGTGAATGCCTGCCGTCGGAACCGGGCGCGAGGAACTGCACATGCTTGCAGCCGCGGATGAGGGGATCGAGCGGATGCCGGGGGAGGTTCTGCTCCTCCACCGCCCGGGAGATGGCGAGCCCCGCGGCCAGGATGTCGTCCTTGCGCGACCGGTCGAAGGGCAGGCCGAGGGCCGCCAGATCCACGATGGCGTAGAAGTTGCCGCCGTACGCCATGTCGTACGTGACCTCGCCGATGCCCGGCACGGACACCTTCGCGTCCAGTTCGAGCGCGAAGGAGTCCACATTGCGCAGGGTGACCGCTCCGGCGACGCCGTCGCGCACCGCCACCCTGGCCTCCACCAGACCGGCCGGAGTGTCCAGCCGCACCACGGTCTCCGGCTCGGTCACCGTGACCATGCCGGTCTCCACCAGCACGGTCGCCACGCCCACCGTGCCGTGCCCGCACATCGGCAGGAAGCCGCTGACCTCGATGTACAGCACGCCCCAGTCCGCGTCGTCGCGGATCGGCGGCTGCAGGATCGCACCGCTCATCGCCGAGTGCCCGCGCGGCTCGTCCACCAGGAACCGGCGCAGCTCGTCGAGATGACCGATGGCGTAGGCGCGCCGCTCGGCCATGCTGGCGCCCGGCACCGGAGGGACACCGCCGGTGACGACCCTGGTGGGCATGCCCTCGGTGTGCGAGTCGACCGCGCTGATGGTCCGGACACTGCGCATCAGGACCGCTGCCCTTCGGCGGTGAGGGCCGCGATGGCCTTGGCCATGTCGGCCTCGACCTGTTCGCGGTGGGCCGGCACCAGTGGCCCGCGGGGCGGGCGGCAGGGGCCGCCGTACCTGCCGACCATCTCCATGCCGAGCTTGATGGCCTGGACGAACTCCGTCCGCGAGTCCCAGCGGAAGGCGGCGACCAGCGGTTCGTACAGCGCCCGTGCCTCCGCCACCTTGCCGGCCCGCGCCAGTTCGAAGAGCCGCGCCGACTCGGCCGGGAAGACGTTCGGGAAACCGGCGAACCAGCCGGTCGCCCCCATCAGAAGACTCTCCAGCGCGACATCGTCGGCGCCGCTGATGACCTCCAGATCCGGAGCGTGCTCCTTGATCTCCAGCACGCGGCGCACGTCGCCGGAGAACTCCTTGACCGCGGCGACGTTGGGGATCTGGGCGATTTCGGCGAGCAGACCGGGGGTCAGGTCGACCTTGGTGTCCACCGGGTTGTTGTAGACCATCACGGGCAGTCCGACGGCGGCGACCGCCTCGAAGTGCGCGATGACCTCGCCCCGGTTGGCCCGGTACATCGTCGGGGGCAGGCACAGCACTCCGTCGGCGCCGTCCTCTGCGGCGGCCTCGGCCCACCGCACAGCCTGGTGCGAACCCACGCCGTGCACGCCGACGATCACCTTGCCGTGCCCGGCGACGGCCGCGATGGCGGTCCTGGCCACGGTCCTGCGTTCCTCGTCGGTGAGGGAGGAGTACTCGCCGAGCGAGCCGTTGGGGCCGACCCCGGCGCAGCCGTTGTCCACCAGCCAGCGGCAGTGCTCGGCGTAGCGGTCGTACGCCACGGCCAGGCCGGCGGGCGCCTTCGGATCGTCCCGGTACGGCAGTGCGGTGGCCACGACGACTCCGGTCAGGACGGCGGCCTGTTCTGCGCCGGCACTCATCAACTGCTCTCCTTCGGGGTGGGATGCGGGAACGGGGAGGGTGCTGGTCCGCCCGGCGGGCCGGGCGGCCTGGCCAGTTCACCCAGCCGGATGGGCTCGGCGACGGGCCGGTGGTGTACGCCCGGGGGCATCGGTGTCCCGGCCGGGTCGCCGGGCTGCCCGCGGTCGCCGGGCTGCCCGCCGGGGTGCCGGCGCAGTTCGGCGACCGTGGGTCCGCAGATCCGCCCCTGGCACGGCCCGAGACCCGCCCGGGTGGCGAGCTTCGCCACCCGCGCGTCGGTGGCGGCCGGATCGGTGGCGGCGGCGCACACCGCGGCGTAATCCGTCTCCTCGCAGCGGCAGATGACCGTGTCCGGGCGCAGCCAGCCGGGCCACGCGTGCCCGATCGGGTGGGCGCGGGCGAGCCGGGCGGCGAATGACCTGCCCTGGTCGCGCTGTGCGCGCAGCGCGCTGAGCGGGCGGGCCGCCCGGTCGCCGCCGCCGGCCGCCCAGCCCGCCACCGCGCCCTCGGCGCGGGCGGCCGGCGCGCCGGCGATGCCGGTGATCTCACCGCACGCGTAGACACCGGGGCAGCTGGTGAGCTGGTCGTCGTCCACCGCGACGAACGCCTCGGCCGAGGTGCCGCCGGGCACCGGCCGCAGCGCGCACCCGGCGGCCACCGCGAGTTCCAGCCGCGGGGTGAAGCCGTGGCCGACGCAGACGGCGTCCACGGCCGTCACCCGTTCGGTGCCCGGCACCACCGACCAGTCGGCCCGTACCCCGGCGGTGACGACCTCCTCGACCCGGTCGCCGCCACGCGCCTCGACGACCGCTCTGCCCAGCCGGCAGGGGACCCGGTGGCGGCCCAGTACGCGGGCGTAGGAGAGGAGTTCGCCGGTCTTGGCCGCTTGCGGTGCCAGCTCCCACGGACGGCGGAGCCAGCCGCGTGCCACCTGCCCGGCGCCCGCCGCCTCCAGCACCTCCACCACCCGCGACCCGGCCTCGGCCAGGGAGGCGGCCACCGGCAGCAGAAACGGCCCGGTGCCCGCGACCACCACCCGGTCCCCGATCACCAGGCGCTCCCCCTTCACCAGCGCCTGCGCGGCGCCCGCGGTGAAGACCCCCGGCAGGTCCCATCCGGGGAACGGCAGCACCCGGTCGTGGGCTCCGGTGGCGAGGACGAGTGCGTCGGGCGCCAGCACATGACGCCGTCGCGGGGATCCGGGCCCGCCGCGCAGGACGTGCACCGCCGGCGGTCCTGCCGCCGCCCCGGGCTCCCGGCGCTCCAGCGCCCAGACCGAACTGCCCGCCCACCAGGAGCAGCGCGGATGCCCCAGCACCCGGCGGGCGGCGCTGTCGAAAGAACGGTGGCCGTGCTGCACGGCCTCCGGACGGTCCGCCTCGTAGGCTTCGGGCAGCATGCGGTGGTACTGGCCGCCGGGCCGCTCCGACGCCTCGATCAAGGTCACCTCGGCGCCGGCCGCCAGCGCGGCGCCCGCCGCCGCGAGACCGCCGGGACCTGCCCCCACCACGACCACCTGACGGCGTGTCACCGGCCCTCCCCACCGGCCGCGGGGGCCGCGGCCCGGGACTGGGTGAGCACCGCGTCGCCGTCCCGGGCGCGGCGCAGGCAGGCACGCACGTCGCGCTCACCGTTCACGGTGACCAGGCAGTCGAAGCAGACACCGATGCCGCAGAATACTCCCCGGGGGGCGCCGGACCGGCCGGTCCGCCAGGACGTCCGGCCGGCCGCCAGCATCACCCCGGCCAGGCTCTGGCCCGCCACACCGGACAGCGGCACACCGTCGACGGTGATGCCGAGCGGCCGGTCCCGGCGCCGTACCGGATCGGACGCAGCGGGTACGAGCCTCGGACTCATGATTCCTCCTCGGTCGTGGTCTCCCCGTGGCCGTCCTGCGCGGTGCCGCCGGCCAGTACGGCGGGACGGTCCACCCGGAACGCGGTGGCGTCCATGGCCGGCGGTTCCCCCAGCAGCAGGTCACGCAGCAGCCGTGCGGTGCCGACGGACAGGCCGATGCCGGCCCCTTCATGACCGCCGGCGTGCCACAGCCCCGCCAGCCGGGGGTCGGGACCGATCACCGGCAGATGGTCGGGCACATACGGCCGGAACCCGCCGTAGGCGCGCATCACCGGGACGTCCGCCAGCGACGGGAAGAGGTGCAGCGCCTTCGCGGCGATGGCGGCGAGCACCTCGGGGCGGGTCCGGTCGTCGAAACCGACGCGGCGCCGCGAGGAGCCGAGCAGCACGCTGCCGCCGCGGGTCGCCTCGACCACCGCCGAGGTCTGCAGGTCCCCGGCTCCGCTGCCCACCGCGCCCACGTAGTCCGCGTCGTAGACCTTGTGGAAGACGGTGGGCGGCAGCGGCGTGGTGACGAGCACCTCGCCCCGGCGGGGCAGCACGTTCACCGGTGCGCCCAGCCGTACGGACAGCTCCCCCGACCACGGTCCTGCCGCGTTGACGAACACATCGCCCTCCAGCAGCCCCCGCGAGGTGCGGACGCCCGTCAGCCGTGACCCGCGGCTGACGGCGCCCAGCACCTCGCAGTCCGTGCGCAGTTCCGCTCCGGCGGCGAGGGCGTCGAGCAGCAGAACCGCGGCGGCGCCGGCCGGCTGCACCTGGGCGTCGTCGGGGTAGTACATCGCGGCGGTGTGGCGTTCGGTCACGAAGGGCTCGGCCGCGCGGAGCGCCCGGGCGTCCAGGACCTCGGCCCGTACCCCGGCCGGCCGCTGGGCCGCGGCGAACCGCAGGAGCCCTTCGGCTCCCTCGTCGGTGGTCGCCACCACGATGCCGCCCTTGGGTTCCCACTCGGCCGCCGCCACCGCTCCGGCGGCGCCGGCCGGCCGGCGCTCGGCGACCGACGCCAGTACCTCGGGCCACAGGCGCCGGGAGAGCCGGGCCAGTTCCAGCTCGGGTCCTGGGCCTTTGTCGGAGACGAGGATGTTTCCCTCGCCGTGCGAGGTGGTCGCGGCGGCGGCACCGGCCCGGTCGACGACGAGGACGTCGAAGCCCGCCACCGCGAACTCGCGGGCGCAGGCGGCGCCGACGATCCCGGCGCCCAGGACCACCAGCCGCGTGCGGGACACCGAGCCTCCTGCGTTCTGTATAGCGAACGGCTTTGAGACTATGACCAGGTACGGAGGGTGTCAACGGCCCTCGGCGCCGCCCGGGCGGCCGCCACCCGTTCGCTGTGCTGAACGGCGCCGGAGGCGGGCGGGCGACCGCATCAGTTGGGGCGGGCTCATCAGTGGGGTGGGCGCGCCTCGTGCGGGTTCTGCCGCGGCTCCCCTTGCCCCGACCGGTAGTGCAGCAGCAGGACCGAGCGCACCGGACCGTCGGGGGCGGCGTAACGGTGTGGCAGCGAGGCGTCGAAGGCGATGTAGTCGCCGGGGCCCAACTCGACCCGCCGGCCGTCCACTTCGGCGACCAGCAGTCCGGCCTGCACGATGGTGTGCTCGGTGCCCGCGTGCCCGAGCGACTGCTGCTGGGACTCGGCGCGTACCTGCTGGTCGTAGACCTCCACGATCACCCCGCCGGTGTCGATCCGCTGCAGGGCGCGCAGATCGACGCCCTCCCCGCTGAGCACCTCGGCCTCGGCGGCGCGCACCACCGTCACGGCCTCCGGATGTCTGGCGTCGATGAGGTCCGAGATGGGGACGCCCAGGGCCCGGGAGAGGCTGAAGACCGTCTCGATGGTCGGGTTGCCCGTCGCCGCCTCGACCTGGGAGAGCGTCGCCTTGCCGATCCGGGAGAGCCGGGACAGCTCGGAGAGTGACAGCCCGCGGCGCGTCCGCTCCCGTTTGAGATTGGCGGCCAGAATGTCCCGGACCGAACTGCTGGGGGACTTCACTCGGGCTCCTTCGGCTGCCACCTGCGTGCGTTCGACATACTGAACATACTCGGCGGAGCATCGAACGCGCTCCGGCACCTCGGCCGGCCTCCCCGAGTACCTGTGCCGACCTCCCCGCGCGGGCCGAGGACGTCGCGGCCAACCTCCCCGCGCGGGCCGAGGACGCCTCGCAGGTGACCGTCAGGGGATCGTCAGCTCCCGCCGCTCGCCGACGATTGCCAGGTCCGCGGCGATCCGCTCCGCCGCCGCTGTGGCGGCCGGCCGGATCCGGTCGAGCATCTGCTCCCGGCTGCCCCGGCCCGCGTGCTGGGCCACGTTGAGCGCCGCGACCACCCGCCCGTCAGCGCTGCGCAGGGGCACCGCGACCGACCGCAGGCCCTCCTCCAACTCCTCGTCCACCAGGGCGAATCCGTCCTTCCCCGCGGCCTCGATCGCCGCCGCGAGCTCGGCGGCTCCGGTACGGGTGTGCCGGGTCAGCCGCCGCGGGCGGACCCGGGCCAGGTATGCGGCCCGCCCGGCGGCCGGCAGGTCCGCCAGCAGCACCCGGCCCATGGCGGTCGCGTACGCGGGGAAGCGGGTGCCGACAGTGATGTTCACGCTCATGATCCGCACCGTCGCCATGCGGGCCACGTACCGTACGTCGTCACCGTCGAGCACGGCGACGGAGGAGGACTCGCCGAGGAGCGCGGTCAGCGCGGCCAGGTGCGGCTGCACGACATCGGTGAAGCCGAGGCCGGACAGCGGCGCGTACCCGAGGTCCAGCACCCGCGGGGTGAGGGTGAAGGTCCGCTGCCCGGCGCGGACATAGCCCAGGTGCGTCAAGGTGAGCAGCGACCGCCGGGCGGTGGCGCGCGGCTGCCCGGTGGCCTCCGCGACCCGGCTCAGGCTCAGGCCCTCGCTCCGGGTGCCCAGCGCCCGCAGTACGGCAAGGCCCCGGGCCAGCGACTGCAGGAACTCCGCGCCGAGCCGGTTTTTCAGCTCGCTTTCGTCGGCCGGCCGGGCAGGCCGGTTGCTCTCGTAGGGCGGGGCGTCCCGCAGCGAAGCCTCCATCCGGGCCGCCGTGCGGCGCAGGTGCGGCAGTGCGTGATCCGCCAGCGACGCGGCGCTGTGCCGGCTGGTGTGGCTGACCACGCTGAGGGCGCAGACCGCCGTGCCGGAGGCGTCCCGTACCGGGAGCGCCACCGCCACCAGGCCGGGCTCGATCAGCTGGTCGTCCACCGACCAGCCCTGCTCGCGGGCGGCTGCCACCCGTGCCAGGAACCGCCGCTCGACGGCAGCGGCGTCGAGCGGGCCGGACGGCGCGGGCACCGCGGGAAACCCGGTACCGCCCGGATCGGCCCGCAGCCGCTCCAGCCACCGCCGGCCGTCCTCGCCGCTCCAGCCGGCCGCGAAGAGCGGCCCGGGAGCGCAGCGTTCGGGTGGCAGCAGGTCGCCGATCCGGAAGGCGAGGGACATCGCCCGCCGGTGGATGACCTGGGTGATGAAGCGGACGCCGTCCCCGTCCGGCACGGCGAGCGACACCGACTCGTCCAGCGCGTCGGCGAGTTCGGCCGCGCAGGGGCCCAGCACGTCGGGCAGCCGGCAGCAGGCCAGATAGCCGCTGCCGAGCGTCATCGCCTGGGGCGTCAGCAGCAGATCGCGCCCCTCCGCCCGCAGGTAGCCGAGGCTGAGCAGGGTGGTGGTGATCCGGTCGACGGTGGAGCGGGCCAGACCGGTGGCGTGGACCAGGTCACCGGGGCGCTGCCGGCCCTCGGGCCCGGCGGCCAGGGCGCGCAGCACGGTCAGGCCGCGGTCGAGCGGCCCGACGATCCCCCCGGGGTCCGCGGATTCCGCGAGTTCCCCGGACCCCAGCTGCTGTGGCATGACGACTTCCCTCGCGGTTCGGGCACGGCCACGGAACCGTACCTGGTGACGCCTTCGGTGACGGCGCAGCCGTTGAAACCGCCGGCACCGTTGACACCGGTCCGGCTTCGGCGGAGACTGCCGGAGCGAACAATAATGAAGGATAGTTCATCAGGCGAACACCACTGGCGGGGCTGGTCGGTACATGGACAAAGTGATGGATTCCGCCGAGGCGGCGGTGGCGGACATAGGCGACGGCGCCTCCCTCGCGGTGGGCGGGTTCGGCCTCAGCGGCGTACCGGACGTGCTCATCCAGGCGCTGTACGCCCGGGGCTCCCGGGAGCTGGCAGTGGTCTCCAACAACTGCGGCGTCGACGGCGGCGGCCTGGGCGTCCTGCTTGCCGCCGGGCGGATCGGCCGGGTCACCGGCAGCTACGTCGGTGACAACAAGGAGTTCGCCCGCCGCTACCTCGGCGGCGAACTGGAGCTCGAACTCACCCCCCAGGGCACCCTCGCCGAGCGCCTGCGGGCCGGCGGCTGCGGCATACCGGCCTTCTTCACGCCCGCGGGTGTCGGCACCCCCGTCGCCGACGGCGGCCTGCCCTGGCGCTACGCCCCCGACGGCTCGGTCGCGGTCGCCTCCCCGCCCAAGGAGGTCCGCGAGTACGACGGCCGCGGCTACGTCCTGGAGCGCGCCATCACCACCGACTTCGCCCTGGTGCGCGCGGCCCGGGGCGACCGCCACGGGAACCTCGTCTTCAACAAGGCCGCCCGGAACTTCAACCCGCTGGCCGCGATGGCCGGCCGGATCGCCGTGGCCGAGGTGGAGGAACTGGTGGAACCCGGTGAACTCGACCCGGACCAGGTGCACCTGCCCGGGGTGTTCGTCCAGCGCGTGGTCGCGCTGACCCCGCGGCAGGCGGCGGCCAAGGGGATCGAACGCAGGACGGTGCGGGAGCGATGAGCTGGACCAGGAACGAGATGGCGGCCAGAGCCGCCCGCGAACTGCCGGACGGCGCCTACGCCAACCTCGGCATCGGCCTGCCCACGCTGGTCCCCAGCTTCCTGCCGCCGGGCGTGGACGTCGTCCTGCACTCCGAGAACGGGCTGCTCGGCGTGGGGCCTTACCCCACCGACGACGCCGTCGACCCGGACCTCATCAACGCCGGGAAGGAGACCGTCACCGTACTGGACGGCGCTGCCTTCTTCGACTCCTCGCTCTCCTTCGGCATGATCCGCGGCGGCCACATCGACATCGCCGTCCTCGGCGCCATGCAGGTCTCGGCGACCGGCGACCTCGCCAACTGGATGATCCCCGGCAAGATGATCAAAGGCATGGGCGGCGCCATGGACCTGGTGCACGGCGCCGCCCGGGTGATCGCACTGACCGAGCACACCGCCCGCGACGGCGCACCGAAACTGGTCACCGCCTGCTCCCTGCCGCTCACCGGGATCGCCTGCGTGCACCGCGTCATCACCGACCTCGGCGTCCTCGACCCGTCACCGGACGGGTTCACGCTCATCGAGACCGCCCCCGGCGTCACCCTCCAGGAGATCCGGCGGCGGACCGCGGCACCCGTCCGGACCGCCGGCGCCCCGGCCCGCTGACCCGCCCGTTCCCCAGGAGTTCCACCATGACCGAACACCCCCGCGACGTCTTCATCGTGGACGCCGTCCGCACCCCGGTGGGCAAGTACGGCGGCGCGCTCGCCTCCGTACGCCCCGACGACCTCGCGGCCCATGTCCTGCGCGCCCTCGTCGAGCGCACCCCGGAACTCGACCCGGCGCGGATCGGCGACGTCTTCTTCGGCAACGCCAACGGCGCCGGGGAGGAGAACCGCGACGTCGCCCGGATGGCCGTGCTGCTGGCGGGACTTCCGGTCACGGTGCCCGGCGTCACCGTCAACCGCCTCTGCGGCTCCGGCATGGAGGCGGTGATCCAGGCATACCGGGCCGTCGCCCTCGGCGATGTGTCCATCGCCGTCGCCGGCGGCGTCGAGTCCATGACCCGCGCCCCCTGGGTGCTGCCCAAGCCCGAACGGGCCTTCCCCGCCGGACACCAGCAGCTCCACTCCACCACCCTCGGCTGGCGGATGGTCAACCCCCAGATGCCCGAGGAGTGGACGATCGCCCTCGGCGAGAGCGCCGAACTCATCGCAGCCGAGCACGGCATCAGCCGCGACGACCAGGACGCCTTCGCGCTGGCCAGTCACCGCAAGGCCACCGCCGCGTGGGCGGCCGGCGCGTACGACCGCGAGGTCGTCCCGGTGCCCGGCGCGGCTCTCACCCGCGACGAGACGATCCGCGACAACGCCTCACGGGAAGCCCTGGCCGGGCTGAAGCCCGCCTTCCGCCCGGACGGCACCGTCACCGCGGGCAACTCCTCCCCGCTCAACGACGGCGCGAGCGCACTGCTCCTGGCCGACGCCGAAGGACTCAAGGCGGTCGGCCGTGAACCGCTGGCCAGGATCGGCGCCTCGGCAGTGGCCGCCATCGAACCGCAGTACTTCGGCCTCGCCCCGGTCGAAGCGGTCCGCACCGCCCTCGCCAGGGCCGGCCGCGGCTTCGACGACCTCACCACCTTCGAACTCAACGAGGCATTCGCCGCCCAGGCGCTGGGCTGCCTGGCCGGGTGGCCGGAACTCGACCCGGCCGTGGTCAACCCGCGCGGCGGCGCCATCGCCATCGGCCACCCGCTCGGCGCCTCCGGCGCCCGCATCACCGGAGCCGTCGCGCACCAACTCGCCGCCGCCGGCTCCGGAACCGGCCTGGCCGCCCTGTGCATCGGCGTCGGCCAGGGACTGGCACTTGTCCTGGAAAGGTGACCCGCGACCATGACCACCCTCCCCACCCAGCAGCACATCTCCCGCGAGATGGACCGGGAAGCCGCGGCCTACAGCGCGGCCGGCGCCGTACGCCACCACCCGGCCCGCTCCTACGCCCCCTACCGCAGCAGTGTGCTGCGCCACCCCCGGCAGCCGCTCGTCCCCGTCACCGACCCGGAGGCGGTCGAGCTGACCGGCCCCGCCTTCGGGGTCACCGACGTCACCGAGCTCGACGCCGACCTCACCCGCCGGCACCACGGCGAACCCCTCGGCGAGCGGATCACCGTCACCGGTGCCGTACGGGACCGCGCGGGGCGGCCCGTCGCCGGACAGCTCGTCGAGATCTGGCAGGCCAACGCGTCCGGCCGCTACGCCCACCAGCGCGACCAGCACCCGGCGCCGCTCGACCCCAACTTCACCGGCGTCGGCCGCTGCCTCACCGACGCGCGGGGCGGCTACACCTTCACCACGATCAAGCCGGGCGCTTACCCCTGGCGGAACCACACCAACGCCTGGCGCCCCGCGCACATCCACTTCTCCCTCTTCGGCACCGCCTTCAGCCAGCGCCTGGTCACCCAGATGTACTTCCCCGGCGACCCGCTCTTCCCCTACGACCCGATCCTGCACTCCGTCACCGACACCGCCGCCCGGGACCGCCTGGTCGCCACCTACAACCATGACCTGTCCGTCCCCGAGTTCACGCTCGGCTACCGCTGGGACATCGTCCTCGACGGCCCGGCCGCCACCTGGATCGAAGAAGGCCGCTGATGAGTTCACTCCTCCCCACCCCCTCGCAGACCGTCGGCCCCTTCTACGGCTACGCGCTGCCGTTCCCCGGCGGCGGCGACATCGCCCCGGTGGGCGACCCGTCGGCGATCACCGTCCACGGTCACGTCAGGGACGGCGCGGGCGACGCGATACCCGACGCCCTGCTGGAGATCTGGCAGCCCGCTCCCGGCGGCGGACGCACCGGCGTCCCCGGTTCCATGCGGCGCGATCAGGTCACCGGGGGCTTCGCCGGCCGCGACGGGGTGACCTTCACCGGGTTCGGCCGGATCGCCACGGACGCGGACGGCCACTGGGCGGTACGGACCCTGCCGCCGGGCGGTGTGCCATACCTGAGCGTCTGCGTCTTCGCCCGCGGCCTGCTCGACCACCTCTTCACCCGGATCTACCTCCCCGGCGAGCACACCGCGGACGATCCGCTGCTGACCGTCCTGCCGCCGGAGCGCCGGGCGACGCTCCTCGCGGCCGAGGAGACCCCCGGCACCTACCGCTTCGACATCCGCCTCCAGGGGCCGGGGGAGACGGTCTTCCTGGACTTCCGCGATGTCCTCCACTGACCCGGCCGCCCGCCGCCGGAACGCCCCTCGGGCGGCCGGCCCGGCGGCGCCCACCGCCGCGGGCCCCGGCACGCCCGGCCCGGACGTTGGCCCTGATGTTGGCGAGCAGCCTGGTGAGGACACGGGGCCGGACGTTCACCGGGACGTCGGCCTGGACACGGGCCCGAGCGTCGGCCTTGACGTTGACCCGGACACCGACCTGGGCACGGGCCCGGAGGTTCACCCGGGTGCTGATCCGGCGCGGGGCGGCGGGGTGCCGGAGGCCGAGGAGGTGCCCGGTGTGTCCGAGCCGTACGCGGTCGGGGCGGCGCGAGGCCCGGCGGCGGGCGCCGGGGCGCCTCCGGTCGGTGCCGCGGACGTCGTCGGCGACGTCGGCCTGTTGACGCCCGGGCAGGTGGGGGCGGCCGTGGAGGCCGTCACCGGGGACCTCGCCTTCCTGCAGGCGATGCTCGACGCCGAGACCGCGCTGGTCCGTGCCCAGGCCGCGCTGGGCCATGCCCCGGTGTCCGCGGCCGTCGCCGTCGCCGCGGCGGCCCGCGCCGAGCGGTTCGACGTACGGAGCCTGGCGCTACGCGCCCGGTCCGGGGGCAACCCGGTGATCCCGTTGGTCGCCGACCTCACCGCCGCCGTGCCCGCCGACGCCGCGCCGTATGTGCACCGCGGCGCGACCAGCCAGGACATCGTGGACACGGCCGCCATGCTCGTCGCCGCCCGTACCCTGCCGCTGATCCTGGACGACCTGGACCGTACCGCCGCGGCGCTGGCCGGCCTCGCGGCCGAGCACCGCGACACCCCGATGCCCGGCCGCACCCTCACCCAGCACGCCGTACCCACCACCTTCGGCCTCAAAGCGGCCGGCTGGCGCAGCCTGGTCCTGGACGCCGCCGACCGCCTCGCCGCCCTGCGTCCGCCCGCCCAACTCGGCGGCGCCGCGGGCACACTGGCCGCCTTCGAAGCACCGCCCGGCTCACCCGGCAGCGGCCCCGCGCTGATGACGGAGTACGCGCGCGTACTCGGCCTCGCCGCCGCCGGCCTCCCCTGGCACACGCTGCGCACACCGGTCGCCGACCTCGGCAGCGCCCTCGCCTTCACCGTCACCGCGCTCGGCAAACCGGCGGCGGACGTCCTGCTGCTGTCGCGTACCGAGACAGGCGAACTCGCCGAAGGCACCGGCGGCGGCTCCTCCGCCATGCCGCACAAGAGCAACCCGGTCCGCGCCACCCTGATCGCCGTGGCGGCCCGCCAGGCCCCCGCGCCGGCCGCCGTGCTGCTCGGGTCGGTCGTCGCGGAGGACGAACGCCCGGCCGGCGCCTGGCACGCCGAATGGCCGGCCTTGCGCCAACTCCTCCGACTGGCCGGGGGCGCGGCCCGTGACGCCGCCGAACTCACCGCGGACCTGCGGGTGGTCCCCGGACGCATGCTCGACAACCTGCACCGCACCAAGGGATTGGTGGCCAGTGAACGGCTCGCCGCCGAACTCGGCGCCCGGCTCGGCCGGGCCCAGGCCCGCGCACTGCTCGACCGCGCCACCCGCCGCGTCGTGGAGGAGGGCGTGACCCTGTCGGCCGCCCTGCGCTCGGAACCGGGCCTGCGGGACTGGCCGCCCGCCGACCGCCTGCGCGAACTCACCGACCCCGCCGCCTACGTGGGCTCGGCCGCCGCCCTCGTCGACCGGGCGCTCCACCGCGCCATGCCCGTCCGGAGGAAGAACCCGTGACCCCCATCCCGCACTACCGCACCGACGGCTCCGCTCAGGCGCCGGTCCTCGTCCTCGGCCCGTCGCTCGGCACCTCACTCGCCGTCTGGGACGCCCAGGTCCCCGCCCTCGCCCGCCGCCACCAGGTCCTGCGCTGGGACCTTCCCGGCCACGGCCGTTCGCCCGCGTCCCTGGTCACCGAGGGCGCCACCGTCGCCGACCTGGCCGCGCTGGTCCTGGCGCTCGCCGACCACCTCGGCGTCGAACGCTTCGCCTACGCCGGCATCTCGCTCGGCGGCGCCGTGGGACTCCACCTCGCGGTCCACCACCCGGACCGGGTCACCTCGCTCGCCGTGGTCTGCTCCTCGGCCCGCTTCGGGGATCCGGCCGGGTGGCAGGAGCGCGCGGCTCTGGTCCGGGGCAAAGGAACGCAGGCCGTCGCGGAGGCTACCGCCGGACGCTGGTTCACGCCGGCCTTCGCCGCACACCAGGCCGCCGTGACCATGATCGCCGACCTCCGTGCCGCCGACCCGGCCGGCTACAGCGCCTGCTGCGACGCCCTGGCGGCGTACGACCTGCGCGGCGAACTCACCGCGATCACCGCCCCGACCCTCGTCCTGGCCGGCCGCCAGGACCCCGCAACGCCGCCCGCGCACTCCCGCCAACTCGCCGACGGCATCGCGGAGTCGACCCTGCTGGAACTCCCCGGCGCCGCCCATCTCGCCCCGGTCGAACAGCCCGACGCCGTACTCACCGCTCTCCAGGGCCACTTCACCCCCACCGCCGCCGCGGGAACCGCCGTCCGCCGGGCCGTCCTCGGCGACGCCCACGTCGACCGGTCGGTCGAGCGCACCACCGCATTCACCGCCGACTTCCAGGACTTCATCACCCGCTACGCCTGGGGGGAGATCTGGACCCGCCCGGGCCTCGACCGCCGCACCCGCAGCTGCATCACCCTCACCGCGCTGGTCGCCCACGGCCACCAGACCGAACTCGCCCTCCACATCGAAGCCGCGCTCCGCAACGGCCTCACCCCCGACGAGATCAAGGAAGTCCTCCTCCAGTCGGCCGTCTACTGCGGTGTCCCCGCCGCCAACTCCGCCTTCGCGACCGCGCAGCGGGTGCTGGCCGGCTGACCCGGCCCCGGATGCGGGCCCCGTTGGGCCCGCATCCGTCGCCGTCGCCGTCGCCGCATCCGTCGCCGCCGCGCCCGGCGGTCAGGGCGACAGCGCGCCCATGAGGCGCCGCATCCCTTCGGTCAACGCCGGGTGGAACCGGTCGAGGCTGGGCATCTGCTGCGGGTAGCCATAGGCGTCCGAGGGGATGTCGTCGCCGGTCCACTGCTCGGTGGCGGCGAGATCGATGGTGAAGACGGCCCCGCCGTGCCGGACCGTCAGCGCCTGCTCCTGGGCGTTCCCGGTCAGCAGATACGCCTCGTCGCCGAGGTGGTCCACCGGGAAGACCTGATCGGTCTCGTCGGTGCCGGGAACGAGCACGGACGAGTCGAGGTTGGGTCCGTTCGGCCGGTTGCGGTCCTCGAACTCCGCGGTGGGATCGGTCTTCTTGTGCAGTTCGACGGTCACCGTGACCGTGTAGGAGTTCTTCCAGTGGTCCCGCACCGGCGCCTCCGCCGTGATGACGCACTGCGCCTGGCTGAGCGCGGACCCGGTCCTGATGTCCGCCGGGCTCGCGAAGAACCTGCTGGTCCGGAAGGCGTCGGTGAGCGGTTTGAGGTTGTAGCCGGCGCAAGGGGAGCCGGCGAGCCGGTAGCCGTGCAGATCGGGGGCCGAGGCATGGCCGTAGCCGGTGGACTGGAGCGTCAGCCCCCATATCGCGGAGGTCACCACCGCGGTGCCCAGCACCCAGGGCCACGGCCAGGTGTACGGCTGCCCGGGCTCCATGGTCACCACCTCACCCGGCGCTTGCGACCCCTCCGGCTCTCCCGCCATTTCCGGCTCGGTAATCATCCTGGCCCCTCCCGTAGTCGCTCCGACCACTGTATTTCGAGGCGGGGCGGCCCTGGTAGGGCGGCGATTTCCGCGGTGGCGGCCTGCGATCTCGTCATGATCAAGGGAGCGATGTCCGACCGCGCGGCCGGCCTGCCGGCCCCGGAACTGGCGCTGCTGGTCGGCGATTTCACCCATCGCCGGGATGTTCACGCTGACGCTGATCAGGGACTTCACACCCGCGATCGACCGTTGCCGTACTAACGTCCCGTGGTGCGGCCGTCGTACTCCTCGCGGGCGGCGAGGACTTCCTCGATGTACTGGACCGACCAGTCCGTGAGCGCCCTCAGGGGACCGCGCAGCGTCTGGCCGAGCGGGGTCAACTCGTACTCCACGCGGGTCGGCACCTCCGGGTACACCGTCCGCAGGACCAGTCCGTCGCGTTCGAGGGTGCGCAGCGTCTGGGTGAGCATCTTCTCGCTCACTCCCGCCAGCCGCTGCCGCAGTCGGGTGAACCGGCACGCTCCGTGCTTGCCGAGTTCGCCCAGCACGAGAACCGCCCACTTGCTGCCGATCTGGTCGAGCACGTCACGCGACGGGCAGCCGCGCGCGTACGGGTCCCATGACGGTATGGGCTCGATCACATCCTCGGCGGTCGCCACACTGCTCACCTCGATACTTTCTCCGGGGTTGCCACCTTACCGCGAAGTGGCTCCTTACCAAAAGAGAGTGACCAGGTCACCCTGGGTTTCGTGCCGCGGGAGGTCCGCGGCAGGAAGGGGCGATCTCATGTCAGTCGTCGTCACCGGAGCCTCCGGCCAACTGGGCAGGCTCACCGTCGAAGCACTGCTGGCGCGCGGAGTGCCGGCCTCGGACGTCGTCGCGACCAGCAGGGACATCACCAGGACCAAGGATCTCGCCGACCGCGGCGTCGTGGTACGCCGGGCCGACTTCGCGGACCCGGACAGTCTCGCGGCGGCCTTCGAGGGCGCGGACAAGCTGCTGCTGATCTCGACCACGACCGTGGACGAGCGGGTCGCCAACCACCGCCGCGCCATCGACGCCGCGGTGGCGGCAGGCGTGTCACTGGTGGTGTACACGAGCATGTCGCACGCGGACACGGCCACCACGGTCCTCGCCGCCACCCACCGCGCCACGGAGGAGTACCTGCGGCAGCGCACGGTCCCCAGCGTGATGCTGCGCAACAGCTGGTACCTGGAGAACTACACCGCCCAGCTGCCCCTGTTCCTCCAGCACGGCGCTGTCGTCGGGGCCGCGGGCGAGGGAAGGGTCAGCGCCGCGACCCGCGCCGACTACGCCGACGCCGCCGCGGTCGTGCTGACCACCGAGGGCCATGCCGGCGCGGTGTACGAGCTGGGCGGCGACCAGGCGTTCACCCTGGCCGAGCTCGCCGCGACGGTCTCCGCCGCCACCGGGAAGCAGATCACCTACACCGATCTGCCGGCGGAGAAGCTCGCCGAGGCGCTGACCGGCGCGGGCCTGCCCGCCGAGCTGGCGCATGTCCTCGCCGACGCCGACCTCGGCCTGGGCCGCGGCGAGCTGTTCACCGGCTCCGGCGACCTGCGGCGCCTGATCGGACGGCCGACCACGTCCCTGGCCGACGCGATCGCCGACGCGCTCGCCGACGCGCTGCGCTGACAGGCCGCCGCCCACCGACCCGCTCTTCCCACCTGCCCACGTCCCTCCCGGTCACCCGGGGAAAGGTCCTTCACGATGTCCACCCGCACCACCGCGCACGCCCCTTGGCGGCGCACGCTCCTCACCCTCACCGCGACCTCCGCCGCCCTGGCGGCTTCCGCGCTTCCCGCCGCCGCCGCGCCCGCCCAGGACCACGGGGGCAACAGCCACACGATCACGGTCAACGGCAGCCGGGCCTTCCCCGAGAGCGTCGCGGCCGACCGCCACTACGTCTACACCGCCAGCATCGCCGACGGCACCGTCTACCGCGGGCGCCCCGGGGCGACGACACTCGACCCCTTCCTGCCGGGCGGCCAGGACGGCCGTACCCAGGCCACCGGGATCAAGACCACCGGCAACCGCCTGCTGGTCGCCGGCGCCTTCACCGGGCGCTTCTTCGTCTACACGAACACCGGGAAGCTCGTTTCCTCCTACACCGTCCCTGACACGGGCGAGTCGACCCTCGTCAACGACGAGACCGTCACCCCCGACGGGGACGTCTACATCACCGACTCCTTCCGCGCCGTCGTCTACCGGATCCCGGCCGCCGAGGTGAACGCCCCCGCCACCGGCGCCCACCGGACCCTGCAGGTGGCCTACCGCCTGCCGGACTACGTGGCCGGCCAGTCCAACGGCAACGGCATCGTCACCACCCCCGACGGCAGGTCGCTGATCATCGGCTACTGGTACAGCGGCGCGCTCTACCGGCTCACCCTCGCCACCGGCGAGATCCGCAAGATCGCCGCACCGGCCCTGGCCAGCGCCGACGGGATAGCACGGCGAGGGAACACCCTGTACGTCGCCCGGTCCGTGAACAACGAGGTCGACGCCGTACGGCTGTCCGGCGACGCCACCCGGGCCGCCGTCGTCTCCACCCGCACCTACCCCGGGGCCGACACGACCACCGGCGTCGCCGTCAGCGGACACCAGCTGCTGGTGACCAACTCCCAGATGGACACCTTCCTTTACGGCGATCCGCAGACCAGCCCGGTCTTCACCCTCGAAAGCCTGCCGCTGCGCTGACCTCGCACCATCGGTTCGGTTCGGTTCGGTTCGGTTCGGTGCTCTGCTCGCGGCCCGGTCGGAGATCAGTCCGCTGATCGCCCGCCGGGCCTGGGCGAAGGCGTCGGCGCATCCGGGCCCACTGCTCGGGTGAGACGCCGGCAAGCCCGGCGGAGGGGCCCCGCGCAACACCGTAAGCAGCCCGGCGCGCGGTTCCCGGCCTGCGGGGGCGTACCGTCTGGTGCAGGATGTCGCAGACGGCAGCCCGGAAATCGCCGGGCCCGCTCGCGCATGCCGGCCGGCTCACCGGGGCATCCGACAGATCGCCACTCACCGCACCCTGGGGGAAATCCTTGGATACTTCGCTCTTCTCCGATCCGGAACAGGCCGCACCCACGTCGGGATCGGGAGCGCCGGTGCCGGCCAACGACCCCTTCAGCGCCCCGGCTGTCGACCCGGGGCCGGCGGCCGATTCCGTGGACTGCCAGTCGGACGAGTGACAAGAACCGGTCCCGCCCGCCGCCCCCCGTGTGAGCGGCGGCCGGGACCGGAGCGCGGTCAGCTCTTGATGCTGTAGCTGTCGCCGTACGTCTTCCAGCTCAGCGGCGGGTCGAGGTCCAGATTGCCGGCCTGCAGGAAGACCCGCTGTTCGGTGTCCACCCTGCTGGTGTCGTCGTGGGCCGCCTCCGTGCGCATCGCGGCCTTGCGGGCGTCGAGGAAGGCGTTGAGGTAGGTGGTCTCGTTGCCGCCCTGGGCCGGGGTCCTGGCCTTCTTCATGGCGGTCTTGCGGATGCCGCCGAAGCTCACCGGGTCGTCGCCGGGGCCGTGCATCACGATGGCGTCGTAGTAGATGAACTGGCCCAGCGCCCGCAGACCGTCCGCCTTCGCCTGCTGGACGGCCGGATTGAAGTAGACCCGGTCCCGTTCGCTGTTCTGCGCGGCCTGGAAGACGGTGTCCTTGGCGGCGGTCTTCCAGTCGTTGACGAAGGCGGTGCCGAGGCCCGCGTGGGAGTCCGTGCCATTGACCTTCTTCAGTGCCGGCAGGTACTTCGCCAGGACGTTGCCGGGTTCGGTGGCGGTGTACGCCTGGACGAGTTCGAGCATGTCACCGGTGCCGGAGCAGAAGCCGATGATGCCGGCGGTGTAGCCGCGGCCGTCGCCGATGTCCTCGATGTACCGGTACTGGGCCTTCCAGTCGAGCGAGGAGTTCTCGGCGGAGCTGACCAGCTCCATCGCGATCTCCTTCTTGCGGGGGTCGGTGAGGCCGGCCGCGGCGCCGGCCGAGGCCGTGGGCCCGGGCCGCGTCGCGGTCGCGGTCGCCGTCGGGCTCGGCGGGGCGGAGGTGGCCGGCCTGGTCGGCTTGGGGGTCGGCTTGGGGGTCGCCGTGGTGGCGGTCGGCGCCGGAGTGGCCGGGGCCCTGGTGGTGCCGACGTTGGTCAGGCCCTTGCCGCCGGTGGAGGTGTTGGACGCGGCCACGGTGTTCTTCGCGGCGCAGTGGCTGTTGTCGGTGACACTGATGCCGTAGCCGGGGGCGCCGCCGAGGGTGAAGGCGTTGCCGGTGAAACTGTTGCCGCAGCCGTACGAGGCGTAGGCATTGTGGACCTGGAAGCCGTCGGTGTGCGGGTGGCTGACGGTGTTGCCGGCGATGCGGTAGCCGTCCCCCTTGACGTCGATGGTCGAGTCGCCGGAGTTCTTGTTCTGCTCACCGGTGCCGTCGAGGGTGTTGCCGCTGACCGTGCCGCCCTTGGTGCCTTCCTTGATGTCGATGCCCTCGGCGGCGACGTGCGGGCCGATCCGGTTGTCGATCACCTGGACATGGTCGGAGGCGTCGACACCGGTCGGCCCGGCGAACTGGCCCCAGTTGCTGTTGGCCGAGCCGATGTAGACACCCTCCCCGTAGGAGGGCTGGGTGGTGCCGGTGTCATGGATGGTGGAGTTCCGGATCACCCCGTAGGAACTGCCGGAGCGGAAATGCACGCCCTCGTCATTGATGTGGTGCACCGTCACCGTGTCGATGGTCGTGTGCGGCGAGGCATCCATGACGATGCCCTTCTTCGCGTTGTCCACGGTGAAGCCGGTGAGATTCCAGTACGGAGCGCCGTTCAGCCACAGGCCGTAGCCGTTGCCCCCGGAGGAGGTCAGTACCGCGCCGGCGCCGCCGGACAGGGTGATCGGGGCCGCGGCGGTGCCGTCGGCGGTGATCTTGAACTGCCCTGCGTAGGTGCCGTTGGCCAGCTTGATGGTGCTGCCGGGCTTCGCCGCGGCCAGCGCGGCCTTGAGCTGGGAGGCGGTGGAGACACTGGTCGTCGCGGAGCGCGGTGCCGACGTCGAGGCCATCGCCTGGATCCCGGTGAGGGTGAGCGCCGCGATACCGAGGATCGAGGCTCCGGTGACCACCGCGGGGTGCCGGGGTTTACGACGCCGGTGGCCAGGTGCACGAGAGGCCATGAGGGGTGTCTCCTGGGGGGATGGGTACGGGCAGCGGCGAACCGGACGGCGGCGCCCAACCGATGACGTGCGGGGAAGGGGAATTCCCGCGGCCGGGAAAACCGGTGAACCCGGCCCGCGGTGTCTGCCGAGATCCTGGCGTCGCGCTCGGAAACCCGTCAAGCCGGGGAGAACGCCCACCGGAGTTCATAATCCGGCTTACGGCGCTCTTAAGGCTGCCTTAATCGAGGTTGCGCCGGCATTTCCCGATCGGGAGAGAATTTCCCTTTCCTGCCCGCGCCGTGGAGCGGACGCGGGTGTCCCCGGCCACCGAAGCGGCCGGGGACACCCGCTCTGCGCAGTGCTCGGTCAGTAGGAGAACTGCTGGATCTGGCTGTCGTACGCGGCGTACGTCCAGCCGGTCCGGGTCGCCGGGTCGAGCTGGAGGGAACTCATCTCCCCTCCGTGGACGAGCGGGCCGCCGTGCGCGTCCACGGCGAAGCCGGGCAGGGTGCGCAGCACGGTGCCGGTGGTGAGATCGACCAGCAGCAGCTGACCGGTCGCGTTGTTGTCGACGACCAGGCCCTGCTGTGACCCGAAGTACGCGGTGCCGGCCGGGGACGGGTACGAGACGACGGCCAGTTGGTGGACGCCGTCGACGGCGAGCGCGACCGGGAGGCCCTGACGGACCGGGATCGCGTCGCCCTGGGTGCCGGCGGGCTCGGCGAGAGCGGTCAGCACGCTGCTGGGCACGATCTTGGTGCTGATCGCGGTGGCCGAGAGGTTGTACAGGGTGCCCGCGCCGTCCGAGGCGAAGCCGTGACTGCAGCCGGAGGCCGAACCGGCACCCGTGACCGTACGGGCCACCAGGTCCACCTTCGCCACGGTGACCCCGCCGAGGCAGATGAACGCGGGCGCGCCCTTGGCCAGGTAGACGGCGCCGGTGGAGGCGTCGACGGTCATCAGGCTGTACGTGCCGGCCGGCACCCCGTCGGGGTCGGCGGGTATCGGCGCGCCGGTGGCTCCGGAGGCGAGGTCGACCGGCAGCACCAGGTCGCTGTTGCCGGCCACCGAGCGCAGCAGGACGGCGCCGCGTCCGTGTGCCGCGTCCACCTGGCCGACGACGAACGTGTACGTGGCGGCGGGGAGCTCTGTGGCGCCGACGAGCGTGTCCTTGACGGTGTTCCAGGTCTCGACGCGGACATCACCGCCGGCCGCCGCCTGGTGGACGAGGAGCGTACGGTCGCTGCTCGCGCCGAGCACCTCGTAGTCGGAGGAGGTCCCGTCGTCCGAGGTGATGACGGCGCCGTACTTCCCGGTCGCCGGGTCGTAGTGCCGCACCTCCGTGCCGCCCGCCGTGGTGCGCAGGGCGGCGATCGAGTGGTGGCCGGCCGCGGTGAAGGTGAGCACCGTGCTGCCGTCGGGCGCGGGTCCGTCGTCCACCGAGAGACTGGACAGCGGTGACGCCTGGCCGATCACCCGGTGGTCGCGGTCGAGCGCCAGCACCCGCACGCCGTACACCTCGGAGGTGGACAGCCCCAGCGCGAGCGCGTCGAGCCGCGCCGAGCCGGCGGCGGCCGGCAGGGCGCGGTGGGTGGTGGAGGGGGTGTTCACCCCGTCGTCGTCGAGCCCGGTGCCGTTGGTGTTGGTGAAGGTGTTGAGGGAGCCGTTGACCGTCGGGCCGGGGGCGGAGAACTCCACCTCGGCGTACCGCGCGCCCTTGACGTCCCGCACGTCGTACCGCAGCCAGAACTCCGGTGCGCTGCGGGTCACTTCGGCGGTGTAGCCGGTGGCGCCGCCGGCGCCGGTGAGCAGCGGCGCGCCTGCCCGGTCCGCGGCTGTGCCGCCGCTGACCCGGATCGGGGCGAACTCGCCGTAGGAGACGAACTGCGGGGCGCCGCCGAAGCCCGCCTCGGCTATGCCGATGCCGTAGATCCCGCCGCCGCCGTCGAAGGCCGCCGCCGGGATGGTGACGGTGCCGGTGGTGGCGGTGAGTTCCTGGTGCCAGGCGGCGCTGAAGATCGGGCCGAGCGACGGGTTCCAGTGCCCGACGCCGGAGACCACCAGATGCGGGGCGTCGGTGCCCACGACGCCCGCCAGGTCGTACGACACGGTGACCGCGTGCCCGGCCGCCACGACGGCGGGTGCGTGCGGTGCGGTGGCCTCCGCGTAGGTGCCGTCGCTGGGGCCGACGGTGAGCGTACGGTGGACGCTCGCCACGGTCCGGCCGCCGCGGACGACGGCGTAGGTCACGGTCACCGAGCGGTCCTCTGCGGACACCACCGGCAGGTGGGCGGCGGCCAGCAGCTGACGCGGCGTCACCCGAATCGCCGCAGAGGCGGACCGGAAGACCTGGCGGCCCACGGTCAGGGTGTACGACGCTCCGGCGCCGTCCAGGCCGGTGACGTCGCCGGCGAAGGTGACAGGACCGACCAGGCCCTCACCGTTTCCGCCCGACGAGACATCACCGAGGTCGATCCGGTCCGGGTCGGTGGTCTCCGTGAACGAGCCGCCGAGGCCGCCGCCGGTCACCCGGTGGGCGACCGACAGCCGTACGATCGCCGGTCCGCCCGCGGCAGGACGGCCCAGCGCCTTCTCGGCCGCCGCGGTCACGTCGATCTGCGGCCCGACCCGCAGGGTGCGGTCGATCTGCGGCGGGGTCGGCACCGCCCGGCCGGTCTGCTCCAGCACGGTACGGACCTGGGTGGGGGACAGGTGGTGCCCGCCGAGGCGGCTCGCCTGGAGGACCACCGCGGCGGCCGCGGCGATCTCCGGTGCGGACGCCGACGTGCCGCCGTTCAGCGAGGCGATGACGTCCTGGGCGGAGCCGCCGGCGGCGTGCGAGAGGGCGATGATGTTGTCGCTCGGCGCCGACAGGTCCACCCGGCTGCCGAAGCCGGAGGAGAAGGTGCCGAAGCCGCTGATCCGGGTCTCGGCCGTGGTGGCCGGGCCGTCGGTGCCCTGGGCGAGGGTGTCGTCGAGTGTGGTGCCGCCGGCCGCGATCGCTCCGCTGTCCGGCACCCGGGAAGGAGCGGTGGAGCCGGCGTCGTCGTCGATCGTGGTGGCGGTGGCGCCGCTGGGGGCGGTGTCGGTGGCGGTGCTGCCGCCGTCGGGGCCGACCGGCGCCGGAGTGTAGAGGCGGGTTCCGTCGTTGGAGGAGATCGACACCACGATGCCGTCGTGCCGCACGATCGAGGCGACCACGGAGCGCACGACCGGGTCGTCCTCCAGGTACCGTCCCGGCAGGCCCTGGGCGTCGGTGCCGAAGCCGAGACTCGCGGTGATCACCTGCGGCTTGGGCGACTGGTGGGCCGCGGCCAGCAGGGCGCCCGCGATCCGGTCGGTGGTCGGCTGCTCGGGGACCACCAGCCGGTAGTGCGCCCCCGGCGCGATGCCGAGCAGGTCGGTGTACCCGCTGCCGACGGCCGCCGGGCGCTGCTTGTCGTGGGGGAGCGGAGCCATCACGCCGAAGTCCAGCATGACCTCGTCCAGCGACGGGTCCTGGTTCTCGGTGGCGGCGGCGCCGTCCAGCCCGCCGGCGTCCTTGGCGACGTAGGCGGGGATCAGCGGCATCGAGGGCAGGTCGAGGTAGCGCTGCCCGCCGCTGAGCACCGTGGTGGGGCCGTTGGACTGGACGTAGGAGTCGCCGTTGTCGGCCATCGACTGGTCGGTGAGGTCGCCGATTGACACATTGGTGATGGTCTCGCCGGCGCCGGGCTGCTGGCCGTAGCGGCCCTGGAGGAGTGAGAAGGCGCCCACCGCGTCCACTCCGCCGGCGTTGAGGAACGCCTGGGCGGAGGTGGACAGGGCGTAGTTGTCCGGCACGGCCGCGGGTTTTCCGGTGGCGGGCGGGCCCGCGGGGGCCTTCCCGCCGGCCGCCTTTCCCGTGTCGCCCTTCCCGGTGGCGCTCTTCGCCGTGGCACCCGAAGGCAGCGGCTGGGCACCGCTGTTCATGGTGTTCACGTAGCGGTCGGGCTCGGCGTCCGCCACCCCGGGGGCGCCCTGGAGGGCTTTGGCGACAGCCGCCGAATCCTTGTTGCCGGTGTGCACGACGTAGGTGCGGGCGAGATCGGAGGCGTCGGCGCCGAGCTGCGAACGCGCCGCACCGGTGGTCGCGGCCACGGTCGCCGGAGCGACGCCCGGCAGCAGCGGCTGGAGCGAGGTGACACCCGCCGCCCGCAGCCGCGCGTCGAGGCCGGCGTTGCTGGTCCTGGGGGTGCGGGCGGCCAGCCGGGTGCCGGGCAGCGGCGAACCGGTCACCGAGGTGCCGGCGTCGAGGGTGACCAGCACGCTGCCGGGGACGGCGCCCTGCCGCTGCTTGGGTGGCGGCTGCGGCGAGGCGGCCTTCGCCAGGCCGGACAGGGCGGGCGCGGGCTTCGCCGCGGGCGCCGCCGACGCGGACACCGGTACGGCGACGGAGGCGGACACAGCCGCGGCGACCGCGGCCACGGCGACGGTCGCGCGGCCGAGGCGGCCGGCTGGCAGATGGGACCGGTGCATGGGACACCTTCCGGCGAGGGGAGTTCAGCGCACAGCTCTGGGCGCCGTCCGACGGCGATCACCGCTGAACAGCGCCCTGTGCGCTGGAAGATGCCAACCGGGGCGGATCATGTGCAAGATGTTCGCGGTGGCCGGGTTGTGCCAGGTGGCGGCCCGCCGCCAGGTGAGTGGGAGAGAGAGCATGGAACTTCACGTCCTGGGACTCGGCCCTGAAACAGAACACGTCTACGCGGCCCTCGTCGGCCGTCCGCGCAGCACCGCCTCCCAACTCGCCGGCGCCTGCGGCACCACCACCGGCGCGACCGCCAAAGCGCTTGCCACGCTGGTCGCGCAGGGCCTGGCGATCCGGGCCGCCGGACGGCCGACCCGGTTCACCGCCGCGCCGCCCGATGTCGCGGTGACCACGCTGATCCATGAGCGCGAGCACCAACTGGACGCCGCCCGCGCGCTGGTGCAGCGCCTCGCCGAGACACACCGGGAGGCCAACCGGATCAGCCACCCCGACATCGCCGTCGACGTGCTCACCGACCGCGAGGACATCAGCGCCGCCGCGCACCGGCTGACCGCCGAAGCCCGCCGCGAGGTCCGCGCCTTCGACCGCCCGCCCTACGTCGACCGCCCCGGCAGCAATCTGCGCAACCAGCTCAGCCGGCAGCGCACCGGCATCGTGCACCGGGTGATCTACACCCGTGACGCCGTCGCCTGGCCCGGACGGCTGCTCGGTGACATCGTGCCCAGTGTGAAGGCGGGCGAACAGGCCAGGGTCCGGGCCGAGTTGCCACTGAAGCTGGTGATCCGCGACGACGAGTCGGCGCTCATCCCGCTGAGCCTGGCGCCCGGCGGTCACGCACTGGCCTACCTCATCCACCGCTCGCCGATTCTGACAGCCCTGGAAGCGCTCTTCGAAGCGGAGTGGGACCGGGCGGTGGCACTCGGCGTACCCGGCGCCGCACAGGTGCCGGCGGCCGACGCGCCCGACCTGCCCGACGCCGAAACCCGGTTGCTGCTCAGCTTGTTGATCTCGGGTCTCACCGACGCGGCCATCGGCCGGGCCCAGGGCTGGAGTCCTCGTACCACGCAGCGCCGCATCCAGCGGCTGATGACCGCCCTCGGCGCCGCCACCCGTTTCCAGGCCGCCCTCATCGCCTCCCGGCGCGGCTGGATCTGACCCTCCGTCGTCTCCTCGGGTTCTGACCCGCTCCTGGACCGGCCCCGCAAGGCGGAGAGCATCACGCTGCGCGCCGCCCATCCGGAGAACGGCAGGTCCAGATGGCCGAGGGCGTGCCGGGCCGCGGCCGTACCCGCCCGCCCGCACGCCTGCGGACCTCTACCGCCCCGGGGACCGGCTCACTGGTAGTAGCTGCGCTGCCAGCGGTGCCGGGCGAGCACCGCGAGCCGGTCGGCGTCGAGCAGCCGGCCGTCGCTGACCGCGGCGTTGCGCTCGGCGTTCCGGACGGTCCGCATGCCCGGGATGACCGTGGAGACCGCCGGAGCACTCAGCACGTACCGCAGCGCCGTCTCCGCCAGCTCCTCCGGGGCGATGCCCAGGTCGGCGGTGAGCGCGTCGACGTGCCGCTCCACCTCGGCGGGGCGGTCGCCCTTGAAGTACCGGTTGCGGAAGTCACCGGGCGGGAACGTCGTTCCGGCGGTGATCCGGCCGGTGAGGCCGCCCTCGTCGAGCGGCACCCGGACGATGACCCCGACGCCGTGCTCCTCGCACGCGGGGAACAGCGCGTCGGCCGGCGCCTGGTCGAAGATGTTGTAGATCACCTGCACGGTGTCCACCGCGCCACTGCGGACCAGGGCCAGGGCGTTGTCCGGCTCGTGGTCGTTGATCGACACGCCGAAGAGGCGGAGCTTGCCCTCCTCCTTCAGCGCGGTCACCGTCTCCAGCCAGTCCCCGCGCCCTACCCACTCGTCGCTCCACACGTGGAACTGCACCACGTCGAAGTGGTCGAGGCCGCTGGCCCGCAGACTGGTCTCCAGGCTCTGCCGGATGTGCGTCCCCGGAAAGGTCTCCGCCGGGTCCAGACCGCCGGGTGCGGGCCACTTCCCGTTCAGCGGCGGCACCTTGGTGGCCACCAGCACCTCGTCCTTGCCGGCCCGCTCCCGCACCGCCTTCCCGACGATCCGCTCGCTCTCGCCGTACCCGCGGGCGGTGTCGATCAGATTCACCCCGAGGTCCAGCGCCCGGTGCAGTGCCCGCAGCGACTCGTCCTCGTCGGCCCCGATCCAGGCGTCACCGCCGATTCCCCACGCCCCGTACCCGATCTCGGACACACTCAGCCCGCTGCGTCCCAGCTTCCGATACCGCATGCTCGTCACCCCTCCACGCCGTCACCGGCCCAAGATCTTCTCCGGCCACTCCGACCGTAACCCCTCCGCCCGCCCCCACCCCCGCCAGGTGCCACCCCCCACCACAGGCGGCCACGACGAGGACGTGAACAGCACAGCGGGGCACCGCCGGTGTGGCGGTGCCCTGGGGGGTGCGGTGCCCTGGGGTGCGGGGTGGGGGTGGGGGTCAGAGGAGCCAGCGGGTGCGGTGGACGAAGGGGATCTTGGCCCAGATGCGGCCGAGGCCCCAGGTGTTTCCGGCGTAGACGACCGCGAGGAGGATCATGACGAGGGCGTAGAGGAAGTGGTAGTCGACCAGGGGGTTGGAGGAGCCGCTGGGGTCGCCGTTGGACAGGTGCTGGGCGAGCGGCCATTCGGCGGCCCACATCATGGCCATGAGGATGGTGCCGCCGATGGCGGTGATGCGCAGGGCGACGCCGGTGATCAGGGCGATGCCGAGGCCGAGGAGGGCGAGCATGAACATCCAGTCGGTCCAGGTCTGGCCGGCGATGGTGTGGAAGAAGGACTGGAGGGGGCCGGCGGAGACGTTGGAGAGGAAGCCCTTGGTGGGGGAGCCGCCGTCGGTCCAGCCTTTGCCGGTGGCGGTGGCGTAGTGCCAGCCGAAGAGCTTGTCGAGGAAGGCCCACAGGAAGATGAAGCCGGTGGCGATCCGGACGACGGCGGCGGCCTTGGCGGCTATGGGGGTCATGACGGCGCCGTGGCGGGGGGCGGTCTGCGCGGCCTGGACGTCGGTGACCTGCATGCTCGGGTGGAGACGGTCTTCCTGGTGGACGGCCACGGCGGGCTCCTCGGTCGGTGGTGGTGTGTTCGTTCGGTGACACCATCACTGTCCCGCCCGGGGGGTGGTGGCCGCTGGGGGCCGACGTCCCGACCCCGGGGGCCGAACGGCCCTGCGTTCCCACCCCACTTGGAAGCACCGGTCGGAAACACCCGGGTGGGAACGCGCCACGTCGGAAGCACACCGAAAGCACGCCCAGAGCAACGGACGCCGGACCCGGGCGCCCCCCGTACCCGCAGCCGGGCGGACCACTACCCCTCCACCACCGGGACGATCGCCACCGAGCAGGACGAGTGGTGGAGCAACGCATGGGTCACCGGGCCGAGTTGGATGCCGCGCCGGGAATGCCGCCGATGGGCCGCGATCACCACGAGATCCGCGTTCGCGGTCGCCTCGATGAGAGCCCGGCACGGGGTGGACCGTATCGACCGGATCTGCACCGGCAGCCGCGGATAGGCCGTACGCAGCGGCGTGACGATCTGACCGGGGAACGCGGCTTTCGCGGCGGCCTGACGGGCGACCCGCTCCGCCACCGGCTCGGCGGCGAAGGAACCCGGCGTCCCGTTCGCTGACTGCCGGTACGTCCACGCGTGCAGCACCTCCAGCCGCGCCCCGCGCTGACCGGCCTCCTCGAAGGCGAACAGGGCCGCGTCCGCGTCGTCGTCGCTCTCCAGCCCGAGCAGCACCCCGCCCGGGCGGTCCCGCCGGAGGTCGCCGCGCACGTCCCCGCCCCGCACCACAAGAACGGGCCCGTCCGCGTGGGCCGCCAGGCGCTGGCTCACCGAGTGCATCAGCAGCCCGGCGAACCCACCGAGGCCCCGGGTGCCGACGACGGTGAGCGCCGCGCTCCGGCCCCGCTCGGCCAGCACCTCCGCGGGGTCGCCGACCACCGCGGTCATCACCACGGGCAGCCCGGGGCTGCGCTCGCCGACCCGCGTGGCCGCCGACCGCAGGATCGGGCCGGACTCGTCGACGTCCGCGACGCAGTAGACCAACTCCAGCTCGGCTCCGCGCAGTCGCGCCTCCACGGCCGCCGCGTCCAGTGCCTCGAAAGACGTCGGCGACCCGTCCACTCCGACGACCACGCGATTCGCGCTCATGCCCGCTCCCTCCATCGATGGGTTCTCCCTCCCGATCCTCCGGGCGGCACCCGTTCCCGGGCAGGGCCGGGCGAGACCCGCCGATGGGTCCGAGTCGCCCCGGCGGCAGGGCCGTTCGGCTCTCGGCAGCGGCCACCGCACCGAGGGAGCGTTAAGGACATCGGACGCGTCCGGCGGACCGGACCAGCACACGAGAGGAAGGGAACGGCCATGACACACCGGGTATGGTTCTGGCGCCTGCGGCGCAATCCGCTGCGCCGGCCCTCGTACGCCATCGAGGCGTACGCCTTCCTCGCGGTGGTCCTCGCCGCGGTGGCCGGCGCCGCCCTCGCGGGACTCACGGTCGCGCACGGCGTGCAGCAGGAGTACGCACAGCAGCGGCTCGACCGGCACCCCGTCGCGGCCGTCGTCACCCAGGACGCCCCGGAGACCGTCGGCTACGCCGCCACACCCCGGGCCGGCGTCCGCTGGGCCGCACCGGACGGCACGGTCCGCACCGGCGTCGCCCGGGTGACCGTCGGGGCGAAGACCGGCGACCCCACCACGGTATGGACCGACGACCGCGGCGCACTCGTCCCGGAGCCGCTGCCCGTCCCCGCCGCGCGGCTGCAGGCCGGCGTCACCGGCGTCTCCGTCGCGCTCGGTATCTGCGCGGCCGTCCTCATCGGCTGCGGGATCACCGCGAAGCTCGTCGATCTCCGGCGGGCCGAGCAGTGGGCCACCGCGTGGGCCGAGACCGGCCCCCGATGGGAGAACCGGAACGCCTGAACCCGGCACGCACCGCACGCCCCACGCCGTACCCGATCCCCGCCCCACCCCGTACCCGATCCCCGCCCACGCCGGCCGCGCCCGAGCAGCCGGACCGCAACCACCAGAAGCAGGAGCACACCATGAAGCACCGCAAGGTCGCCCACGTGATGACGAGCGACGTCATCCGGGTCGAGGCGCCGACCCCCTTCAAGGACGTCGCGGTCCTGCTCGCGCAGCACCGCATCAGCGGCGTACCGGTGGTCGACGACGACGAGAAGGTCATCGGCGTCATCTCGGAGACGGACCTGCTGGTCCGGCAGGCACGCCTCGGCGGCGAGATTCCCACCCGGCGCCGGTGGCGGTGGACGCCCGCCGCGCGCCGCTCGGCCGCGAAGGCCGAAGCGCTGACCGCGGGGCAGCTGATGTCCACACCGCCCGTCACGGTGCACGCGGACGACTCGATCGCCTTCTCCGCCCGCCTCATGGCCCAGCGCCGGGTCGAGCGGCTGCCGGTACTGGACGAGGAGGACCGGCTGGTCGGCATCGTCACCCGCCGCGACCTGCTGCAGGTCTTCCTGCGACCCGACGCCGAGATCCGGGAGAACGTCATCGAAGAGGTGGTGGGCCGGACCCTGTGGCTGGCCCCGAACGAGGTGGGCGTGAAGGTGGTGGACGGCGTGGTCACTCTGGACGGCCGGCTGGAGCGCGACAGCGAGGTCTCCGTCGCGGAGAACCTGACGGCGCGGATCGAGGGTGTGGTCGCCGTGGTGAGCCACCTCACCAGCCGTTTCGAGGACGCGCGCCTGCAGCCCGCCTCCTCGGCGGTGCACGGTGTCGCCGACGACTGGTTCCACAAGCCCTGAACGCTTGTGGTGGCGGGAGCCGGCGCCCGCCGCATCCCGGCCGCCTCCCGTCCCGGCCGCCTTTCCATCGGCTCGGCGCCCACGGCACCCGGCGGCGCCGTGCCGCGACAGAGGTCCGTTCGGCCCTAGTGGCGGAACGGACCTCCGAGCGATGATCGGAGGCCGGAGTCGGCGCACGGCCGGCAGACGACAGGGTGAAGGTCCGCTATGAGCGAGGCACGGCAGTTTTCGGCACAGTCGCCGATCAGGGTCTTCCTGATGGACGACCACGAGGTCGTCCGCCGGGGAGTGCACGACCTGCTCGACGCCGAGCCGGACATCGAGGTGGTCGGCGAGGCCGGGACGGCCGATCACGCCCTGGCCCGCGGCCCGGCCCTGCGCCCGGACGTCGCCGTCCTGGACGTACGGCTGCCGGACGGCGACGGCATCTCGGTCTGCCGCGACCTGCGCTCCGCCATGCCGGGCCTCGCCTGCCTCATGCTGACCTCCTTCGACGACGACGATGCCCTCCTCGACGCGATCATGGCCGGCGCGGCCGGTTACGTACTGAAGCAGATCAAGGGCTCCGACCTGGTCTCGGCGGTCCGCACCGTCGCCGCCGGCCAGTCGATGCTCGACCCGGCCACCACCGCCCGGCTGATGAGCAGCCTGCGGGACGACATTCCCGGCGCCGACCCCGAGCAGGAGGCGCTGTCCGCGCTCTCCCCCCGCGAGCGCGAGATCCTCGGCCTGATCGGCGAGGGCCTCACCAACGGCCAGATCGGCAAGCAGCTGTACCTCTCCGAGAAGACGGTCAAGAACAACGTCTCCCGGCTGCTGGCGAAGCTGGGCGTGGAACGCCGGATCCAGGCGGCCGTCATCGCCACCCAGGGCAGCGCGGCACCGGCCGTCGCCGACCGCGCGCACCGCTGAGCCACGAGGGCCGAACGGCCCATTTGCCGGTAACCAACGGCCCCTGCCGACGCCTCCGCGCCGCCGCGACCCTGGAAACAGGACGGCCGAAGGAGAGCGACATGACCACCGCAACACTGGACGCGGCAATACTGGAGAAGCTGATCACCGCCGCCTCCGCGGCGCCCTCCATCCACAACACGCAGCCCTGGCGGTACCGGCTCGACCCGGACACCGCCACGATCGAGGTGCGGGCCGCCACCGAACGGGGACTGCGCCGGACCGACCCCTCGGGCCGCGCCCTCCACGTGTCGGTGGGCGCCGCGGTCTTCAATCTGCGCGTCGCGGTGGCGCACTTCGGCTGGGAGCCGGTGGTACGGCTGCTGCCCAGGCCGGCCGAACCTGACTTCCTCGCCGCGGTGCGCCCGGCCGGCGCGCCCCCGGGCGGTGAGGTCAGGCGCCAGGACATGTACGACGCCGTGTGGCGCCGGCACAGCAGCCGGCTGCCCTACTCCGACCGGCCGATTCCGCCCGGGACACTGGCCGAGATCGCCGCGGCCGCCCGCGCCGAGGGAGCCGTACTGGAACTGCCCGGTCCCGCCGAGACCAGCCGCATCCTGCAGGTCACCGCCGAGGCCGAGCGGCGGGCCGTCAGCGACCCCGAGCGCCGCGCCGAGAGCCGGTCGTGGCTGCGGGAAGGGGAGTTCGACGGCATGCCGGGCGCGGTCCTCGGTCCGCTGGACGCGGGCGGGCACCTGCCGGTCCGGGACTTCGCCGCGCTGCGGGCGGCGGACCACCAGCCGCCGGCGCCCTTCGAGCGGCACCCGGTGATCGCGGTGCTCTCCACCGAGGGCGACAGCCCCGCGGACTGGCTGCGGGCCGGGCAGGCCCTGGAGCACGCCCTGCTCGTCGCCACCTCCCACCAGGTGCGGGCCTCCCTGCTCCACCAGGCCGTGGAGTGGTCGGACCTGCGGTGGGTCCTGCGCGACCCGCGTTTCGGCGTCGGGCACGTGCAGATGCTGATCCGGCTCGGCTACGGCCCGGAAGGGACAGCCAGCCCCCGCCGGCCCGCGCGGGACGTACTGGACGCCGGGGACGTACTGGACGCCGGCCGGGAGCGGTTCTAGCCCTTTCCTGGTGCCGTCAGCGGAACCTGCCACACCAGCCGGGTGCCGCCGGCGGGGCCCGTCGCCGCCTCCATCGTGCCCCCGAGGCGGCGGGCCCGTTCCGCGAGGTTGCGCAGGCCGCTGCGGCGGCCCTCGGCGGGAAGCCCGACCCCGTCGTCGGCGACGGTCACGGTCAGCCGGCCGGCCGCGACCGAGAAGGAGACCTCGACGGAGGTGGCCTGCGCGTGGCGGGCGGCATTCGACAGCGCCTCCGCCAGCACCGCCACCGCGTCCTCCGCGACGGCGGACGGCACGTCCGTGTCGATCAGCCCCTCCATGCGCAGCGAGGGCGTGAAGCCGAGGGTGCGCGCGGCGTTCTCCACCTCGGCCGCGGCCCGGGCGCGCAGGCTCTGCCGCTTACGGTCAGCGTCGCGGGCCCGCAGTCCGAAGATCGTGGAACGGATGATCTTGATGGTCTCGTCGAGGTCGTCCACGGCACGCATCAGCCGCTCCGTCGCCTCCGGGTGCTCCACGAAGCGCAGTGAGCTCTGCAGCGTCATCCCGGTCGCGAAGAGCCGCTGGATCGCCAGGTCGTGCAGGTCCCGCGCGATACGGTCCCGGTCCTCCAGCAGCGCCATCTGCTCGGCGGCCCGGCGGCGCTCACCCAGCTCCATGGCGAGTGCCGCCTGGCCGGCGAAGGCCAGCAGGCGACCGGTCTCGTCGTCGGTGAAAGGCGTGCCCTTCACATGCCGCCCGAGGAGCAGCACTCCGCGGGCCTCGCCGCCGGCCACCATGGGTACGGCCGCTACCGGACCCAGACCCTTCCACCGCGGCGGGCCCACGGTGACCCGGGGGTCCTTCTCGATGTCGGTCGTCGTGATGGGTCGCCGCGCGGCTATGGCCGCGCCCATGAAGGAGCCCTCTACCGGAAGCACCAGTCCGCGGTGCTCGTCCGCGTCCACTCCGACCGCGATCACCGACTGCAGGTCGGAGCTGTCGGCGACCGGCAGCGCGAGGACGCCGAGATCCGCGTCGAGAATGCGCCTGGCGTGCTGCACGATCCCCTGGAAGACGTCCATCTCCTCGGTGCCGGACAGCAGATCGCTGACGATCAGCGCGTTCGCCTCCAGCCACTGCTGGCCGTCACGGGCCGCCTTGTACAGCCGGGCGTTCTCGATGGCGACACCGGCCGCGACGGCCAGCGTGCGCAGTACGGTCTCGTCCTCGCCGTCGAAGTCCGCGCCGCCGCGCTTCTCGGTGAGGTACAGATTCCCGAAGACCTCCTCCCGGACCCGGATCGGCACCCCGAGGAAGGAGTGCATCGGCGGGTGATGGGGCGGGAAGCCGTACGAGGCCGGGTGCTCGGAGATCTCCGAGAGCCGCAGCGGCTCCGGGTGGCGGATCAGCTCGCCCAGGATGCCGTGCCCGGACGGCAGGTCGCCGATCTTCCTGGCCTGCTCCGGGGACACGCCGCTGGTCAGGAACTCCGACAGCTGCGTGCCCTCGATGACGCCCAGGGCGCCGTACTCGGCGTCCACCAGAACGACCGCCGCCTCCACGATCCGGCGCAGCACCTGCGGCAGGTCGAGGTCGCCGCCGACCGACAGCACGGCCTCCAGGAGGTCGTGCACCCGGTCCCGGGTGGTGCGGACCGCGTCGATCCTGACCTGGAGCTCATCGAGCAACTGGTCGAGCTGCAGCCGGGGCAGCTGTCCACTTTCCTTGCCGACCTCATCAGACAACGGGAAGCCTCCGGGCGCGTCCATTCGGTGACCGGTACGTCTACGGCCCCCCACGTTATCGGGCCGGGGCGGACCGTGGACGGGTCACCCTGGCAGGTCGGGGCGGTCAAGGGCGGGGGAGCGGGCAGCGGCGGGCGTAGGCTCCTGGAAGGTGAACGTTCAGCCATTGCATGGTCATGGGAACACGGAGGTTGCCGATGCCGGGCATGGGAGCGCCGCAGCGTGCGCTGTGGACGGCCGCAGCGGCCGGGCTCGCGGTGGATCAGGTGACGAAGGCCGTCGCGGCCGAGGTCATCGAGGGCCGGCAGCCGGTGCACGCGCTCGGTGGGGCGGTGACCTTCACCGCCTTCCGCAACTCCGGCGCCGCCGGCTCCTTCGCCCCGCACGCGACCCTCGTCTTCACCGTGCTGGCCATCGGTGTGCTCGCCTTCATCGTCCGCACGGCGCCGCAGATACGGTCCGTCGGCTGGGGGGTGGGACTGGGCCTGATCTTCGCCGGCGCGGGCGGCAACCTCAGCGACCGCATCTTCCGCACACCCGGCTTCGGCCGCGGCGCCGTGCTGGACTTCATCCAGATCGGCCACTCCGGGATCTTCAACCTCAGCGACCAGTGCGTGACCGCGGGCGCCCTGACGATCCTCGTGCAGACCTTCCGCGGCGTCCCCTTCCGACCCTCGGGCGAGGCCCACTGACCCCCCGCCCCGCCCCGCGGGCACCGATAACCGATACGGCTACACGCTGACCGCCAGCGTGCACCCGGAAATCGACGTCCTGGCGGACCGTCAGGCGGGAGGGCCGTGTGAGGCGTGGTTGGGGTCAGCGGGGGGTGGCCGGGGGCGGGGGCAGGGGGCGGGTGCGGGCCAGGAGGAGGGCGATGTCGTCCTCGGAGGAGGTGCCCGGCCAGTCGCTGTCGGCGTCCGCGCCGCGTGACGCCTGCGGTGTCATCGTGCTGATGATGTGCGTGCACAGATCTTCCAGCGACGTTCCCGTCCAGGCCATGGCGGCACGCAGCCGGCCGAGGCCGACGTCGATGTCCGCCGTGCGGGTCTCGATCAGGCCGTCGGTGTACAGGGCGATCACGCTGCCCTCGGGGAGGTCCAGCGCGACGGAGCCGTACGACATCGTGCCCAGGCCGATCGGCGGCCCCACCGGCACGTCCGCGAGGACGACGTGCCCGTCGGGGTAGAGCACCGCCGGTGGCGGATGTCCGGCCGACGCCAGGGTGCAGCGCCGGGTGGCAGGGTCGTAGACCGCGTAGGCACAGGTGCAGCTCATCACCGGGGCGGCGCCCTCACCGTCCTGGTCGTTCATCAGGACGACCCGCCGGTCCAGCCGGGCGAGCACCTTCTCCGGCGGGAGGTCCAGGTCCGCCAGCGTCCCCATGACCGTACGGAGCTGCCCCATCAGTGCGGCCGCGTTGATGCCGTGCCCGACGACATCGCCGACCATCAGACCCACCCGGGCGTCGGGAAGCGGAATCACGTCGAACCAGTCGCCGCCCACCCCCTCGTGCGTATCGGCCGGCAGATAACGCGACGCCACCTCGACGGCCGGGCCTCCCGACAGCGTCCGGGGAAGGAGATTGCGCTGCAACGCGACGGCCGCGGCCCGTTCCCGCGTGTAGCGGCGGGCGTTGTCGAGGCTCAGAGCGGCCCGGCCGGCGAGCTCCTCGATCAGCAGCAGATCGTCCCGGGAGAACGGCGTGGCGTTGTCGGTACGGGTGAAGACGGCTTCACCGAGCACCATCCCGCGCGCCTGGAGCGGGACGATGATCAGCGAGTGGATCCCCGTCGCCTCGATGACCTCCGCCCGCCGCGGGTCCCGGTCGAGCCACGTGCCGGGAGAGGTGTCCAGGACCGGCTCGAAGTGGGTCTGTCCGGAGAAGAGCGCCCGGGTGAACGGTGACGACGGGGGAACGAAGACCGGCTCGCCGACCCCCCACAGGGCCTCCGGCAGATCCTCGTGGACCGAGGCCACCCCGGCGCGGCGGAACACGGGGGCGGCCGCGTCCGCCGGGCGGAGCCGCTGCAAGGGCTCCTCGCCGAGGGGCACCGTCTCGCCGAGATCGACGGTCACATAATCGGCCAGCAGCGGCACCGCGGCGTCGGCCAGTTCCTGGGCGGTCCTGATCACATCGAGCGTGGTGCCGATACGGCCTCCCACCCGGCCGAGGGCGAGCAGGTTCTGCCGGGCGCGGGACTTGCCGATGTCCGTGGCCATGTTGCACACACCGACCGGTTTGCCGTCCGGCCCTTCCAGCCGGAAGTAGGACGCGGACAGCAGCCGCTCGGTGTCCTCGCCGGGCACCCGCCAGGTGTACTCACGCTCGATCACCGGATCGCCGGTGACCAGTACCTGCCGCATCACCGCGGCGATCGCCCGGCCAGGGCTGCCGGGCTGGACCTCGGTCATCAGCCGGTTCAGGCGCTCCCTGCGCAGGACGCCGTCCTGGCGCTCGGCGGCGCCGTTCAGCCAGATGCAGCGCAGTTCCGGGTCCCAGATGGACAGACCGACCGGCGAGCGCGCCAGCAGCGCCGCCGACACCGAGACCTTCGCGGGCGGCCACGAGGACGCCCCCGACGGATCGGTCGCGGTCACGAACCAGTCCGCCCTGCCGTCGCCGGACAGCGGGGAGACGTCGAGCATCACCTCGGTACTGGTTCCGTCCCTGCTACGGAGCCGCGCCACCGCCGACCACGGCTCACGGGCTTGTGCGCGCCGGCCCCAGACCGCCAGATCGGCTGCCGGGTCACGGCCGGCCAGCACCACGGCCGCGGAACGGCCGACCACCTCCTGCGGGCGGTAGCCCAGAGCCCGCTCGGCCGCCTTCGTCCACCCCAGGATGGTGCCCGACGCGTCGACCACCGCGCTCGCCGGCCCGAACGGGCCGAGGGGCTCGTCGGTGGGCCACGTGGTCGCTCCGGTGGATTCGGCCATCGCCCGCATCCCATCGCTTGAGGCACTCACCTACGATCCGCCAGCTGTGTCCTCCTCCGGTTCCCATTCTGCGCCAGATGGGTGGCGGGCGCGGCTCGGCCGGTGGGGCGGTGGGCGCGGGGCCGAGAGGGCGGTGTCCGTGATACCGGCGGGGCGCTGGGACCGGGACACCGATCCGCCCGCTCCCGGCCCCCCGCCGACAACGGCGGGGCCCGCCACCTGGGTGGTGACGGGCCCCGCAGAAGAGGGGCCCAAGGCCCCCCGCGGGTGTCAGCGCAGCCCGAAGGCCCTGATCACCGTCTGGGTGACACCGTTGCCCGCCGCGTCCCGCACGCTCGCCCGCAGCGACACGAAGGAGGCCCGCCGGGGCGCGTCCAGCCGGAACTCACCGTCATGACCGGCCGTGGACTTCTGCCAGGTCCTGCCGTCGTCGTACGACAGCTCGACGGTGACCGCGCCGATCCGGCCCGCGCCGACCGCGCCGGGCAGCTGCGCGGCGGAGACGGACAGCGCGGTGTTGCGGGCCGCACGGCCGCCGGTGTCGGTACTGATGCCGTAGTCGAGCTGCAGCAGCGGCAGCACGTCCTGGGCGTCCGGCTGCCGCGGGGCCGCGGACGAGAAGGTCCACTCCGTGCTGGTCGTGGCGGAGTACGTGCTGACGGAGGCGTCCCGGCTGTTCTGGATCACCAGCCGGTAAGGCAGCTTTCCGGCGCCGGGTGCGGTTCCGCCGACCACCGTACCGGTGCCCCGGCCCAGCTGGGTGTCGCCCTGGTAGAGGGTCAGGGTCTGCTGGGTGCGCTGGTAGTCCATGGACATGCCGACGTGGTCGTCACCGCCGTAACCGGGTACGTCCATGCTCAGCCAACTGCCGCTGCGGGTGGGCGCCTTGTAGTTGTTGTTGAGGAAGGGGCGCTCGATCGGCTTGAACCACTCCTGGTCCTGGGAACTGCCGGGCCGGTAGCTGGTGCGCGGCTCGATCTCGTACAGCAGCCCGTCCACGTAAGCCTCCTGACCCCACTGGTACGCGCCGCCGGTGGAGACCCAGTCGGTGCGCCGCTCGTTGACCGGCTCCCGCATCGTGGTGCCGATGCCCCAGTCGGAGTACGACGGCCAGTCGAAGCGGAACTCGCCGCCGCCCAGGGTCGGATCGGGACTGTCGAAGGTCTCGTCCACCCGGGCCAGGTTCTTGGCACTGCCCCGCACGACCAGGTCGGAGGGGATCTCGTTGTGCCACGTACGCATGAGGTCGTAGACGTACGGGCTCACCGGCTGCGAGTCGACGGTGAGCCGGGCGTTACGGGCCCGCGCCTGCCGGATCAGCTTCTCGCCCTCGTCGGTGCTGAGCAGCGCGACGTCGATCGGGGCGGGAGTGAACGGGTCGGCGCTGTAGGAACGGATCTGCCGGCCGGGCTGGTCGTTCCCGACCAGCAGGAGCCGCGCCCCCGCCTGCGCCGCCGCGGTGGCCTGTGCGACGTCGGTGACCGCGCTGTTCCGCCGTACGACCACGGCCTTGCCGCGGACGTCCAGCCCCGCGTAGTCGGTGCTCGCGCCGTTTCCGGCGAAGACCACCGGCAGTTTCAGCCGGCCCTCGGGCAGCGGGGTGACGGAGTCCTGGCGGAGCACATCGGTGAAGTCGGTGGTGCTGGTGGCGACGCTCAGCGCGGGCTGCTCCTTGCGCCAGCGCGCGGCCAGGTAGAAGTCGCCGTGCGTGACCTTGCCGGCCATCGGCTGGGCCCACAAGCTGTCGTAGCTGGTCTGGGTCTCCATGTAGTCGCGCCAGGAGGCACCGCCCATCGAGCGGTTGTACTCCAGGCGCTGGTACGTCGCCTCGGTCTTCTGCGGGGTGGTCATCTCGACCCGGCGGGCCTTCGAGGCGTCGAGCAGCACGGTGGCGTCCTGGTCCAGGCTGACGTCGGGGTCGCCGAGCAGCGCCATTCCCAGCGAGTGCGGGCCGTGCACACCGGGCACGTCCTTGAAGGCCAGCACCGAGTACACGGAGCCGGGCAGGAACACCGAGCCAGTGCCGGAGTCGTCGATCAGGAAGAAGTCCGGGTCGTATTCGCCGGACTTGAGGACCTCGACGACACCTGACACCGGATTGCCGTGGCTGTCCTTGAGCACCATCGTCAGCTTATGGGCGACATCGCCCAGGGATACGGCGGTGTGGGCCGCGAGCTCCCCGTCCGTGTCGGTGGCGAGGATCTGGCCGCTGTAGCGGCCGTTGCCGCCGGCCGCGGAGCCGTCGATCGTGACGGTGATCGCCGTGCTGCCGTGCGCGGGCACCACGGCTTTCTCCGCGGAGAGCGTGAACAGGCCCGCCGGAGCGCCGGGGGCCGCCACGGACAGCGCGAGGGTGAGCGGCGCGCCGGTGGTGTTGGTGTAGGTCACGGGGCGCTGGACCGCTCCGGTGGCGCCCGCCGCCACCTGGCCGGCGTACGCGGTCGCCGATGCGAAGACCCGGGCGTGCACGGCCGCCGCGGCGTCCACCCGGCCGCTGCCTGCCTGGAAGGAGTCGTACTGCGGGGTGCGCAGCGAACTGCTGGCCAGCAGATCCTTCAACTGGCCGCCGGTCAGTTCCGGATGGACGGCGGCCAGCAGGGCGGCCGCACCCGCCACGTGCGGGGTGGCCATGGAGGTGCCGCTGAGGGTCTGGTAACTGCCCTCGCCCTCCGGGGCGTACTGGGAGCGTGCCGCGAGCACGTCCACCCCCGGTGCGGTGATCTCCGGCTTGAGGCCGCCGTCGCCGACGCGCGGGCCCTGGCTGGAGAAGAAGGCAACGTTGTCAGTCGCGTCCACCGCCCCGACGGTCAGCGCGGCGTCCGCCGCTCCTGGGCCGCCGATGCTGTCCGGCGCGCCGGCGTTCCCTGCGGCCACTACGAACAGCGCGCCGGTCTGCGCGCTGAGCCGGTCGACGGCCTCGCTCTCCGGGTCGGTGCCGTCCGACGGGGTCTCGGAGCCCAGGCTCATGTTGATGACCTTGGCGTGCTGGTCGGCCGCTGCCCACTCCATGCCGGCCAGCACCCACGAGTCCTGGCCGGAGCCGGCGTCCGAGAGCACCTTGCCGATGTGCAGTTCCGCGCCGGGCGCGACGCCCTTCTCCTTGCCGCCCGAGGCGGCGCCGGTGCCGGCGATGGTCGAGGCGACATGCGTCCCGTGCCCGTTGCGGTCCTCCACATCCTCATCGGGGACGAAACTCTTCGTCGCCGTCAGCCGGGAGACGAGGTCCGGGTGCCCGGTGTCCACGCCGGTGTCGAGGACCGCGACATCCACGCCCTGACCTGTGTCCCCGCCCGCCCATACCTGCGGGGCGCCGATCTGGGCGGTGGTGTCGGCGAGATCCGCGGTCACCTTGCCGTCCAGCCAGATGTGCGCGATCCCGCCGCCGAAGGCTGCCTTCTTCTGGAGCGCGGTCCTGACGTTGCCGCCCGGCGGGGTGCCGGTGACGGCGCTCCAGAAGTCGGCCGAACGGGCCCGGTCCTCGGTGACGGCGGCGCCCTGCACACCCGCCAGAGTCCGCACCAGCGCCGAGCCCTCGGGCGCCGCGGCGGCCCGCAGACCCGGCGCTGCCGTATACGAGACGATGAGCGGCAGAGCGGCGCGGTGCGCGTCGTCGTACCCGTCGGCGACGAGATCGCTCACGTCGAAGAGCCGCCGGTCCAAGGTGCCCTGGGCCAGATAGGGAAGGACGGACTCGGGGTAGACATAGAGGTCGCCGCCCGACTCCATGATGCGGGCCCGCGACGGTGATCCGCCGGGGCCGGTGACGACGACCGTGCCGCCGGACTGCCCGGGGGCCGGCGCCTGGCGGGTGGTGACGACGTCTCCGGTGATCAGTGTGACCGAGTGGGTCCCGGGCGGCACGTTCTGCGGTGCGGCCAGGGGCGCTGTGGTGGACGGGGCCGCGGCCGGCGTCGTGGCGGCGACCGCGGTGAGGGGACTCGACAGTGCGAGGACGGAGGCGCCGGCGATGGCCGGCCGGAACCAGCGTCTGTGTCGTGATGTCAACGGTTTCCCTGCGTCGTGTCGGACAGTTCGGGGACGGTTGTCCCGAAGAGCCCTTTCGGCGCCACCGGTTGGGCGGCGCCGAACGCTCGCAGCGAAGATACGTGCCCATGACACGACTGCATTGTGATCTGCGACACCCGCGGCCGCCGCACCCGGGCCGCCCGCACGCGCCGGCAACTCCGCCGAAACACAATGGACTTCGAGCCTGCGGTAGGCCGCTGCCCGCGGAGTCAGCCGACGCTGATCGCGTCGAGCTTCGCCTTGAGGTAGACCGTGGAGTCCACGGGGTCGTGCGCGACGCGGCCGACGGGGGCCGGGAGAGAGGCCACGGTGGTGTGCGGATCGCACTCGTAGAAGTAGACCAGCGACATCAGGTCCTCGGCGGGCGCGTCGGGTGACGGCGGCAGAACGCGATGGCGGCCGGAGCGCCAGCGGTCCCCGGTCCAACGGGCCATCAGATCACCGATGTTGACGGTGAGGGCCGAGGGCTCGTAGGGGGCGTCGACCCAGCCGGACCCGCCGTCGGCCGGGTCCACGTAGACCTGCAGGCCGCCCTTTCCGTGCTGCCGGTCGAGCAGCGTCACCGTACCGAAGTCGGTGTGCGGGCCGATGCGGAACTGACCCGGCTCCGGCTCGCCGACGACGTCCATACCCGGGTACCAGTTGACGTTCAAGGTGTACGTGGGATGCGCGGTGTGCCGGGTGAAGAAGTCCTCGGCCTGGCCGAGGGCGGCCGCCAGCAGCCGCAGCACCTCGTCCGCCACTTCGCGCATCGCCGCCAGGTACCCCTCCACGACCTCCCGCAGGGCGGGGACCTCCGCGTCGGGCCAGACGTTCGGCTGGAACCAGAACGCGTCCGTCGCCGGGTCGCCGCTCGGCCGGTCCGCCCCCACCGTCCAGGACTCCTTGAGATCCGGGGGAGTGGCGGTCCCCTCGGAGTAGCCATTGGCCTCCGCCCCCCGGCCGAGCCAGCCCCGGCCGCCCACGCTCACCGCGTACCGCTCCTTGGTCCCGGCCGGCAGCGCGAAGAACTCCCGGGCGACGCGCCGCACCACCGCGCGGGTCTCGCGGCTCACCCCGTGCCCGGTGATCAGCAGGAAGCCCGCCCGGGAGAGCGCGGTGTCCACCGCGGCGGCGGTCGCGGCCCGCGCGGCGCCGTCCCCCGACAGCCAAGGGCCCAGATCGATCACCGGGATATCCGTCGCCTCCGGCATGCGCGTTCCTTTCGTTCTGAAGGGCCCGTCGGCATCCGCACGGGCCGGAGCCCGGCAGGCAGCCACCCGGGACCGGGAGCCCGTCGCCCCGGGCCGGGCCCTACTCCCCGATGTCCTCGAACCACAGCTCGGGCCGTGCCGCGATGAACTCCTCCATCAGCGCGACGCACTCCGGGTCGTCCAGCAGCGTCACCCGTACGCCGTGCTCGGCCAGCCACTCGTGCCCGCCGCGGAAGGTCCGCGCCTCACCGATCACCACATGACCGATGCCGAACTGGCGGACCAGACCCGAGCAGTACCAGCACGGCGACAGCGTCGTCACCATCGTGGTCCTGCGGTAGCCGCGCAGCCGCCCGGCGGCCCGGAACGCCGACGTCTCCCCGTGCGCCGAGGGATCGCCGTCCTGCACCCGGCGGTTGCGGCCACGGCCCAGCACGTCCCCGTCCGGTCCGAAGAGCGCCGCACCGATCGGGATGCCGCCCTCGGCGCGTCCGGCCCTGGCCTCCCCGACCGCCACGGCCAGCATCGCCGCCGGGTCCGCGGTCACCGCATCTGTCATGCCACCACTGTCCGGGCACCGGAGCGCCGCCGCAATGTACGGAAGGTACGCACCTTCTCCGCTCGCGGCGGACACGCTGTCGGCGCCCGCGGGGCGCCCGCGCCCGCTGGACCCGACGCGAAACGCCGACGCAACCTGCGGAAAGTACGCTCCGCTACGCCGCCGGAGCCCCGCGGCGCCGGCCGGACCGGCCTTGGAGGTGCGCTGGTGCTGACCCTGAGCGAGATCCTGACGTTCGACGTGCTCGGCAGGGCCGGCGCCGAAGTACTGGCCGGGCACGACGCGCTGGACCGGCTGGTGCGGTGGGTGCACTCCAGTGAGATCTACGAGATCGGGCCGCTGCTGTCAGGCGGCGAACTGCTGCTGACCACCGGACTCGGCCTGGCCGGCGCCGACGCCGGAGCGTGCCGCCACTACGTCCGCGAACTCGACGAGCGGGGTGTGTCGGGCGTCGCCGTCGAACTGGGCAGGTCACTGCCGGACATGCCGTACGCCCTTGTCGACGAGAGCCGGCGCCGGGGACTGCCGCTCATCGCGCTGCGGCAGGTCGTGCCGTTCATCCGGATCACCGAGGCGGTCAACACCGCGATCGTCACCCAGACGCTGACCGATCAGCCGTACCGGCCGGGCGGCGCGGGCGTGCTGGCCGATCTGGAGGGTGGCACCGCGCTCAGCCAGCAGCAGGTGACCGCCCGGCTGCGGGCGCTGGGTTTCCGCCCCGAGCGCGCGCACCGGCTGGTCGGCGTCGCCGTCCACGCGGCCGGTCCGGCGGCTGCCGCGGCCGTACTCGACCGTGCCGCCGAGCGGCTGGGCGGCCCACTGCTGCGGGGAGCAGCTCCGGGTTCCGCCGCCGCGCTCCTCGCGCTGCCGGCGCCGCCGGCGGGTGAGCCGGTGCGGCTGGCGCGGGCCGCCGTCGCGGAGGCGGCAACCGCCCTGCCCGGCACCGACGGGCTGACGTTCGCGCTCGGACCCGCCGTCCGCGCCGACGCGGGCTGGCGCCGCTGGGGCGAAACCCTGCGCGAGGCCCGCGCCACCTTGCGGCTTGCCCTCACCGTGCCGCTGCCGGAGGCCGGTCCTGGCGCGCGGGGCGGCGCCGTGGTGACGACCTCGCGCGCCCTGGCCCTGGAGCGCGAACTGGCCGGTGACGGCCTCACCGCCGCCGGCCGCGCCCGCCTGGTCACCCTGGTCGACCGGGCCCTGGGCCCGCTGCTGGGGTGGGAGGCCGCCCACCCCAGCGATCTCGTGCACACCCTGGAGGTGCACCTGCGCAACGGCTGCAGCCCGACCCGTACCGCGGCGCTGCTGCACGTGGGTCGGCAGTCGCTCTACCAGCGCCTGGAACGTATCGAGTCGCTGCTCGGTCTGCCGGTCGCCGACCCCGAAGCCCACGGCGAACTGCTCTTCGCGGCCTGCGCGCACCGCCTGTTGCGGGCCGCGGACTGATCAGACCGGTTCGGGGACCGCCGCCCGCCGCGAGGTGGCGGGGCCCAGACCCGGCACCTTCCGCAGCGCCACGTACACCGCCCCCGCCACGACGAAGCCGACCGCGAACGCGATGTCGCCGATCTGCGGGACGTGCTGGGCGACCACCCCGGTGAAGTCCGTCTGGTTGGAGAAGAGCAGCACGCCCACCGCGGTACCCACCGCCATCGCGACCGGCCCCGACCAGTTCCGGTACGAGCGGTCCGCGAGAAGCGCGCCGGTCTCCGCGTCGGGCCGGCCGCGCCGCAGGAAGGCATCGACGAAGACGACCGCCAGCCACGGACCGATCCAGTAGGTGATGACCAGCAGGAAGTTCTCGTACCGCGTTCCGGAGTCGTGCAGGCCCGTCCACGCCACGATGGTCCCGGCGACGCCGAAGACCAGTGCGACCGTCGCGCGCCGCACCGCCGCGGGGAGCCGGATGCCCATGGCCACGAAGGACAGCGCACCCGAGTAGATGTTCAGCGCGTTGGCGGCGATCCCGCCGACGGCGATGGCCAGCAGGGTCAGCTTGCCCAGCCACTCCGGCAGCCCGTGGATGAACGCACCGGTGAGGGTGGCGTTCTTCGGGGCGGCCAGCGTCGCCGACGCGGCGCCCACGGTCTCCAGCAGCACGCAGGAAATCAGCACACCGAGCCCGGGCCACAGCGCCACCTTCCACCGGGCGGTGTCGCGGGGCAGGTAGCGGGTGTAGTCCGAGCCGTACGGTGTCCAGCCGGCCGCGTAGCCGAACGCCGCGCCGGTGGTCAGCAGGAAAGCCCCGTTGAAGGCGTGCGAGCCGTCGGCCGCCGAAGGGTGCGCCTTGGCCAGGATGACCGCCGAGGTCACCAGGAAGATCACCGTCAGCACCGGGAAGGCGTACTTCTCCGCCGTGTGGATGAAGTTGTGACCGAGGAACGCGACCGCGATCTGCAGGATCACCACGATGAACAGGCACAGCAGCAGCCGCCAGTGCAGCAGCGTGTTGAGCGCGTACGCGGCGCTGACGCTGTTGACGGCGAACCAGCCGATGCCCGCGCTCAGCGCGTTGAGCCCGGCGGGCAGCGCGTTGCCGTAGAAGCCGAAGGCCGAGCGGCCGGCCACCATCTGGGGTACGCCGAACCGCGGGCCGCGCAGGCCGAGGAAGCCGTGGGCGACGGCGCCGAGCGCGGTGCCCAGCACGATCGCCAGCACCGCGGGCCAGAAGCCGAGGCCGAAGATGCCGACCGCGAGCACCCCGATGAAGACGGTGGCGAACTCCATGTTGGGACTGGTCCAGGTCCACAGCAGTTGCAGCGGGCGGCCGTGCCGGCCGTCGTCGGGGACCGGCTCCGCGCCGGTCGGTTCCACGGCCAGCACGTGGTCGCCGTAGGCGACGATCTCGTCGGGCGCGGCCTGCGGGAGGGCGACGGCGGCAGCTGAGGGGCCGTCACCTCCCAGCGATGCGGGGGAGGAGGTGGGCGTCATGGGGACACTATGGGCGGCCCGCCCGAAGGGGTGAATGTGCAGGGTGTCGCCACTGTCGGCCTTCGCTGCGGACGAACCGTACGCCGCGCGGCCGGCGGACGGCGGTGCTTTTCTGCGCCGTTTCGTACGGATTCCGGCCCGGTGACATCGGCGCGCCCGCCGGCCGCCTCCGCGGGGCGCGCCGCGGGTGTCAGCGGCGGGGCGGGGTCACCCGGGCGGTCTTGCCGAAGAAGACCCGGGTCAGCTGTACCCGGCTGCCGATCTCCAGCTTGGTGTAGATGTTCTTCATGTGCTGCCGCACCGTGTAGACGCTCAGCGTCAGCTCCTCGGCGATCTCGCGGTCGGACAGGCCCGCCGCGACCATGCCGGCCACGTCCGACTCCCGGGTCGACAGTGACGGCAGACGCTGGTTGAGATAACGCGGTTCCGCCGACTCCAGGGACAGCTCCATCACCTCCGCCTCCGGCTGGCCGGGCACCGAGCGGATGGTGCAGTTGAGCACGTCCTTCGTCCCGTCCCGCCGGCGGACCAGGTAGGAGCGGTGCGACTCGGCAACCGACGGCTCGGTGTCCCGCAGGATCCGGTACAGGATGTCGGCGCCCTCCCAGAGCCCGTCGAGCAGCGCCGCCGCCGACGGCGTCACCGTGGGCTCGTCGGAGTCGGGGCTGATGTACGCGACCGCGGCGGAGCTGTTCTCCAGGGCCAGCGTGACCACGTTCAGCCGCTCTTCGAGGCGCCGGCGGGTGCGCAGCGCGGTCACCGCGCCGCCGACCACGCCCGCCATCGCCCCCATCAGGTGCAGGTCCGTCTCGGTGACGGGTGTGTCCGCCCGGTCGGACGCGAAGTCGATCGTGCCGATGATGGCGCCCCGGACCACGATCGGCGCCTTGAGCACGTGGAGCATGTTCTCCATCCGGTCCACCAGCCGGTACACATCGGTCTGCCGCCACTGGTGGAGGGAGCGGCCGGCCAGGTTGTAGACCGGCGACGCGGTCGCCAGTGCCTGCCGGAGCTCGTCGTCGATGGGCCGCCCCAGCCGCTCGTACGTGGTCATGAACCGGTTGCTGACGTTGCGCGAGGCGTACCAGGAGGGGCTCTCGGTGCCCTCACCGAAGAGGTACACCGCGCTCATCGGGAAGTCGATGACCCGCCCGGCGAGCGCCAAGTACGCCTCGCCGAGCTGTTCCAGGTCGTCGACGTCGGCCAGGACGGCGCCCAGCTCCGCCAGGCCGGCGTAGCGCTGCCCGTCACTTCGGACGACGGGCACGAGCGGCGCGCCGCCGGCGCGTTCCTGCTGTTGTCTCTCCATCCGAGTTGGACCCATCTCCATGGGCGCCCTCCGGCCGCACCACGAACCGGACCGGCGCCGACCGCGTTGTCGAGAAGTCGAGAAGCGAGATGTCGCAAAGCCGGGAGCCCGAGGGGCCGGGAGGTCGGGAGGCTGGGGACCGGAGTACTCGGGCCCGGCCGGCACCGGCTGCTCACCCCAGCGCGATGTTCCACGGGCCACACGTCGTCGGGCCCCGCGCGAGGCGCGGGCGGAGAATCCGTAGGCGCAATGTAGCTCCCTTCGCCCGATACCACCAGGGATGATCCGTAAGCGGGGGCGGGTCCCCGACCTCCCGCGCGGCGGTCAGAGGCGCCCCAGCAGCGAGAGCACCGCCTCGGTGAAGGCCGCCGGGCGCTCGTACGGCGGCCAGTGACCGCACCGCGACAGCAGCCGGACATCCGCGTGCCCGATGTACGAGCCGATCGCCAGCGCCTGTTCGAACGGCACCATCCGGTCACACCTGCCGTGCACCACGGACACCGGCATCCGCAGCTCCGCCAGCGCGCTCATATTGCTGTGCGGAACGCTCACCGACCGCCGCTCGGCCGCCCAGTGATCGGACCGGGCGGCCCGTACCGTCTGCAGCGCGTCGACCAGTTCGTCGGTCACCAGGTCCGGGTCGAACCACAGCGCGTGCAGCATCCGCCGCAGGAGGCCCGCGTCCTGCGGCGCCGCGTCGGCCTCCGCGTAGAGCCGGGACACCTCCGAGGGGAAGGGCGTGATCAGGTACGGGTCACCGCCGGTGGACGCGTGGCAGGCGCCGATCAGCAGCGCCGAGACCCGCCCGGGGTGCGCGAGCGCCAGGTCGATGCCCGTGGTCGCCCCCATCGAGCACCCGATGACGGGCGCACGGGAGATACCCAGGTGGTCCATCACCGCCAGCACCGCGCGGGCACTGACGTCGTGCACCGGCTCGTGGTACTCCACCGGGCCGGTCAGGCCGTAGTTCGGCAGGTCCACCGCGACGCACCGGAAGTCGCGCGCCAGCCGTTCGAGCACCCGGCCGTAGACCAGTGAGGCGGTCGCGCCCGGCCGCGGCCCCCAGGCCTGCACCAGGATCAGCGGGTCGCCGCTGCCCCGGTCCAGGTACCCGACGTCCATCTCCGGGGTGTGCAGGGTGTGCTGGAACCTGCCGTCCAGCAGCACTCGCGGGAACGGAGCGGATCCGGCGGTGGCGGTCATGCGGGGCTCACATCCTGCCGGGCCGCGTCCCGCCGCAGCCGCCGCAGGTCCGTGGCGGGATCACGCAGGGCCGCCGGGTCGACGGCCGTGCCGTGCTCGATCAGGGACATGGCGGCGCGCACCTCGCGCTGGGCGTCGATCCCCACGGCGCCCACCACCCGGTCGCCGTTGAGGTAGAAGTACGAGGCCGCGCCGCCGGGCAGTGGCCGCGCCACGATGCCGGCTGTCTCGTCGACCCGGCCGGCGACCTGTACGTTGACGCCGAAGTGGTCGGACCAGGACCAGTGCACGCCGCGGTACGGCGTACGGTCGCCGAGCATCGCCCGGGCGGCGGCCTGCCCCTGGTTCTGGGCGTTGAGCCAGGTCCCGTGCCGGGTCCGGCCGCCGACGCTCGGATCGTGGAAGCTGGCGATGTCACCGGCCGCGAACACCCCAGGCACCCGGGTCTCCAGCCGCTCGTCGACCACCACACCGTGCCGGGTGTCGAAGTCCTCCCGGTCCAGGTACTCCAGCGAGGGGCGCTGGCCGATCGCGACCAGGACCAGGTCGGCCGGCACTTCCTCGCCGCTGGTGAGCACCACCCCGGTGACCCGGTCGCCGCCCCGGAAGCCGGTCACCGTCACCCCGTTGCGTACCGTCAGGTGCTCCCCGGTGTAGCGCGTGGCGAGTTCGGCGGCGGCGTGGCCGCCGACCGTCCCGGTGAGCGGCAGCCGGGACCGGCACAGCCAGGTCACCTCGTTGCCGAGCGCGGTGGCCGCCGAGGCCACCTCGACGGCCAGGAACCCGCCGCCGATCACCGCGACGCGCAGCCTGCCGCGGCGCAGCCGGTCACCGAGCGCCTCCGACTCGTCGGCGGTGCGCAGGTAGTGCACCCCGGGCAGGTCGGAGCCGGCGAGATCCAGGCGGTGCGGAACTCCGCCGGTGGCGAGCAGCACCTTGTCCCCCTGGATGCGCAGCCCGCTGCGCAGCCGCACCGAACGGTCCGCGGTGTCCAGCGCGGTCACCGGATCGTTCAGCACCAGGTGCACCGCGATGTCCATCCAGTCCTCCCACGCCCGCAGCGTGGTCGACTCCACGGGGCTCGCGCCGGTCAGGCACTCCTTGGACAGCGGCGGCCGTTCGTAGGGCAGCCGGCCCTCGTCGCCGATGAGGAAGATCCGGTCCTCGAACCCCCGCGCGCGCAGTGTCTCGGCGGCGCGGGCACCCGCCATGCCGGCGCCGACGATGATGTATGACTTCTTGTTCGCCATCGCTCGATTCCGCTCGCCGTCCGGTCAGAAGAACACGCTGAGGTTCTTGGAGAGCACCAGGTTCTGGTCCAGCAGGATGATCCGGTCCGCGATCAGGAAGCTCTCCCCGTGGGTGCGCAGCACATCGCGGCGCTCGCCCGCCCACAGATCCACCTCGGCCTCCAGCCGGTTGCGGTAGACGAGGAAGCTGGACCGCACATGGAACTCGCCGTCGGTCCCGGCGGGTTGCACCCGCACATTGGTGACCAGGTGACGGGAGCGGGACGGCGGGTCCTCCGCCCAGTGCATCCCGCTCTCCAATTGCTGCACCCGCAGATCCAGGGAGTTCACGTCGTCGTCGAAGTGCGCCACCTCCAGGCCGCCGGAGTCCTCCGCCTCGTCGGTCTTGCGCTGGCGGCGCAGCCGGTTGCGCCGGATCGGCATCCGGTAGTGGGCATCCTCGGCGAACAGCTGCTGCCAGGTCCGCCACTGCCAGTCGTCGAGCAACTCGGCCTCGGCGTAGAGGAACTGCTCGATCGCGACCTGCGTCTCCACCGGGACCCTGGCCATCCCCATCGACCGGAAGGCCGGGGCCGACGTACCGCGCTGTGACTGCTCACCGGTGGTCAGCACGGTGCACCTCCCGCCGGAGCGCCGAGGCGGCACCGAAGGCGCCGGGCCGGGACGCCTCGTGCTCACGCCGGTCGGGTTCCAGGGCCTCGGCCACCGGCCAGCTCTCGCTGGTCATGAACTCCAGCCACCGCCGGTAGAAGGCGCGTTGCGGACCCTCGCCGAAGTAGTTGCGCAGCACCCGGCCCGGGTACACCGGATCGTGGTCGGTCTCGTGGCCGTGGCCCATCTGGTAGTTCCAGGCCATCTTCCGGGTCTGGGTGCCGCGTTGGAGCATCTGCCCGATGAGGTCCCAGTTCTCGCCGTCGTCGGTCTCCACCACGCCGGCCGCGCCTTCGGTGAACGCAGCCGAGGTGCGCTGGGCGCGCTTGACCTCTTCGGGGGCGTCCTTGTCGACGATGGTCCAGGACCAGATCTCGAACTCGTTGGGGCCCTTGGGATGCCACATGCGCAGATTCGCCGAACCGGGCAGCCCGGACAGGTTGGGGAACACCGTGAAGTTCCCCACCGTGTTGGCCCGCGCGTCGCCCAGCCGTTCCAGCCGCTCCGGCACCTGGGCCTGGTTGTAGCGGCCCAGCGGGTCGTCGGCGAAGCGGGTCATCCGGTCGAAGATCATCGAGTAGCCGTGGCCCTGCCGCGAGGCGAACTCGATGCCCTTGATGTCCCGCAGGAAGGAGGGGTCGAAGGTGCCGAGCGAGGAGGCGTGGGTGATCACCGCGTGGTAGCCGTCGCCGCCGAACTGCTCGGCGCCCAGCTTCCAGTTGCCGTGGATCGTCCACTTGATGACGCCCGGCAGCACCTCGATCCCGCCGGGCGTGCGGTCCACCCAGGCGTCGATGTAGTAGAGCATGTCGCCGAGGAAGTCCTCCAGCGGCGGCGCGGTGGGGTCGAAGGTGGCGAACCACAGCCCCTTGTACTGTGCGATCTGCGCCACCTCGACCAGGCCCCACCGCTTCTGGTCCAGCTCGTTGAAGTACGCGGTGTCCAGGTTCGGTACGTTGATCAGCTCGCCCGCGGTGTTGTACGTCCAGCCGTGGTACGAGCACATGAAGTTCTTCGCGTTGCCGTCCTCGGCGCGGCAGACCTTCATCCCGCGGTGGCGGCAGGCGTTGAGGAACACCCGTACCCCGCCGTCCCGTTGCCGGATGGCCAGGACGGGGTCGCCGCCCATGTACGTGTTCAGGAAGTCGCCGGGCCCGGGCAGCATCGAGTCGTGCGCGATGAAGAGCCAGGCCCGGCCGAAGAGACGGTCGAGTTCCTGCCGGTAGATGTCGTCGTTGATGAAGATCTCCGGGCCGATCAGCCCGTTCTCCCAGTCCACCAGCTCGTTGAGCCGGGTGGCGTCGGTGTCGCTCACCTGTGTCTCCGTCCGTGTGCCGTCGGTGTGGTGTCTCGTGTCATCGGTGTGGACTCTGCGAGGTGTCTGCGTGGTGTCCGTGATCGTGCGGGGCTGCGGGCGGGCTCTCAGGTGTCCAGGAACGCCTTGACGACCGCGGTGTACTCGGCCGGCTGCTCCTCCTCCATGTGGTGCGGGCCGTTCGCCATCACATACAGCGAGGAGCCCGCCACCAGCCGGGTGAGGCCGAGCGCGTACTCGGGGACCAGGAAGGCGTCCCGGTCGCCCCACAGGAACAGCGTCGGCGCCCGCACCAGGCCCAGGTGCTCCTCAAGGTCCTGTGGGATCCCGCGCCCGCCCTCCGCCGACCAGTCGGGCCCGAGCGCGATCAGCGCGGGGTCACGGCTGAGCTCCCAGCGCAGGTCGTAGGTCCAGCGCGGTATGTCCCGCGCGCCGGTCCACTCCAGCTCGGCCATGATCGCCAGGAGCTTGTCGCGGTCCGGGCCCGCGCCGCCGTAGTAGTCCTCCCAGGCGGTCCGGCCCTTGACGCCGAGTTCGGGCGTCGGCGGCCGGGCCCCGCGCCGGACCGGCTCGCTCCCGGTGACCACCAGGCGGCGCACCAGTTCGGGGCGTTCGGCGGCCAGCGCCAGCGCCGCCGACCCGCCGATCGAGTTGCAGACGAAGTCGGCTCCGGTGACACCGATCGCGTCCAGCGCCTGCCCGATGACCTGCCCGTGGTAGCTCCAGCGGGGCGCCCGGAACGGCTCCTTGCTGGAACGGCCGAAGTGCAGCATGTCCATCAGCAGGACCCGGCGGTCGGCGGCGAACGAACCGGCGACGCTGCCGAAGTCCGTCCAGCCCGAGCAGCCGGGGCCGCCGCCGTGCAGGAACACCGTGGGGCGGCCGGTGCCCAGGTCGATGCAGTGGATGGTGTGCGGGCCGGCCGCGATCTGCTCGCCGTCGGGCTCGGCCAGTTCGATGTCACGCACCGGGGCGGACCTCCTTCACGGGGTGGGCGGGGTGGGCGGCCGGGCTCACTTGACCAGCGGAAGGTCGGTGAGCGAGCAGGTGCGGTCCTTCGGCGCCACGAAGTCCTTGACCGTCGCGCCGGTGACGATGTCGCTCTTCACCACGTACTGCGCCGGGGCGCCGCCCTTCTTCGCGGCCTGCATGGCGGCGGCCACCGTCCAGCCGGTGCACTCCGGGTCGGTGTCGACCGTCGCGGTGACGGTGCCGCTGCGGACCGCGGTGATCGCCGACGAGTCGCCGTTCACCCCGGTGACGACGATGCCGCCCGGATCGGCGGCCGAGTACACCTTCTTGCCCGCGGCGATGACAGCAGAGGAGACACCGAGCGCGGAGGCGTCGTTGTAGCTCCAGAAGCCGTCGATGTCGGGGTGGGCCGAGAGCAGGTCCTGCGCCAGCGAGGAGGCGCCGCTGCTGGTGTCCTGGGTGTTGTCCTGCTGGGTGACGACGGTCAGCCCGGCCTGCTTCGCCGCGGCGGTGAAGCACTTGGTCAGCGCCACGATCGAGGGGGCCGGCGGGCCGGAGATCACCGCGATCTTCCCGTGCGGCTTGTCCTTGGCGAACAAGGCGGCGAGCTGGTCCACGACACCGCCGCTCTTACAGGTGTTGACCTCCCACCACACCGCGGTGGTCACGCCCGACCCGGCGGAGTTGACGCCGACCACCGGGATGCCGGCGCCCTTGGCGTTGGCGTACACCCCGGCGATGGCGTTGTCGTCCAGTGCCCAGGCACCCAGCGCGCCGACCTGCTGGTCGATCATGGTCTGGACGTTGGACACCTGGGTGTCGGCCGACAGGTTGGCGTCGTAGACCTTGGCCTTCCAGCCGAGGCTGGACGCGGCTGCCTTGAAGCCGTCGGAGAGGTTCTTCTGGCCCTCCTGGGCCATGACCGGCGAGGACAGTCCGACGGTCAGCCCGCCGCCGCTGCCCGAACCGCTCCCGGTCGAGCCGGAACCGCCGTTGCCGCACGCGGTGGCGACCGCCAGGGTGCCGGCCGCCAGGCCGGCGAAGGCGAGGCGCGAAACTCTGCTGTGCATGGTGTACGTCCCATCCGATGAGGGTGTCGAGGGTCGGGGGTGGGGGGTGGGGGTGGGCTCGTAGGGGAGGGGGTCAGGCGCGCGACCGGGCGATCACACAGCGCCCGGCGGCCGAGACCAGGACCTGGCCCTGCTCGACGCGCACCGGGTAGGTGCCGACCGGGTCAAGGGCGGGCGCGGTGAGGGCCTCACCGGTGCGGACGGAGAAGGTGGCGAAGTGGAGTTCGCACTCGATCCGGTCACCGTCGAGATAGCCGTCGGACAGCGAGTACTCGGAGTGGGTGCAGGTGTCGTCGATGGCGAAGAACGCGCCGTCCACGTTGAAGACCGCGATGGGCGGGCAGACCCCCGGCACCTTGATGCCCTCGCCCGGCGCGAGGTCGTCCTGCCGGCAGACCACGGTCCACTCCGGCTGCCCGGACGCGCTCACCGCGCCTCCTTGATCAGGGGCACGGCCGCCTCGGGCCGGCGGCGGCGCCGGCTCTGCCAGCGGGCCGCGCCCAGGCCGACCGCGAGGATCAGCAGCAGACCGTTGACCGCCTGCCGCCAGAAGCTGGAGATGTCGGCCAGCGTCATGATGTTCTGCACCACGCCGAGGAAGAGGACGCCCAGCACCGTCCCCCAGATGCTGCCCTTGCCGCCGCTGAAGGAGGTGCCGCCGATCAGGACCGCGGCGAGCACGCCGTTGAGCAGTGAGGGGTCGATCTGCGGCGAGGCGCCGGTGAGCCGGCCGACCTGGACGACGCTGCCGATGCCGGCGCCGAGACCGGCCAGGGTGTAGACGATCGCGGTGGTGTTCTTGACGTTGATGCCGTTGAGCCGGGCCGCCTCCGCGTTCGATCCGACCGCGAACACCGAGCGGCCGAAGCGGGTGTAGCCGAGCACGCCGGCGGCAAGCAGGACCAGCACCACGTCGAAGATCAGGATGACCGGCACCGATCCCACGTCGCCGGTGGCGAAGGTGTGCACCGGCCCGAAGTGCGGCTTGGCGAAGACATTGACCGTGGAGCCGTTGTGCACCACCAGCGCCAGGCTCGCCGCGATGGACGCCATGCCCAGCGTGACCACCAGGAAGGAGATCTTCAGCCGGGAGATCAGCACACCGTTGACGACGCCGAGTCCCGCGCCGACGACCAGGGTGCCGAGCACACACACGGCGGTCGGCGCCCCGGAGTCCAGCAGCAGGCCGAGGCCCATGCCGGCCGCCGCGGTCATCGAGACCACGGACAGGTCGATGCCGCCGGCGATGATGACGAAGGTGGAGCCGATCCCCAGCGACATGGCGACGCTGTTGGCGCCCACGATGTTCATCAGATTGGGCCAGGTGAAGAAGGCCGGCTGGGCGATCGAGGAGACCACGACCAGGACGATCAGGGCGACGAGGACACCACCGGTGTCACCCAGCCGCGGACGCGGCAGCGGCAGGTGCCGCGGTGCCCGCTCACCGGGCCCGGCGCTGGAGGGTTCAGCCTGCTGGTGAAGAGCTGTCATGTCGGTTCCTGTCAGGTGAGGGTGGCGTGACGTCAGGCGGCTTTCCGCTGGGGTCTGCCGGTGACCATGGCGCGGTTGACCGCTTCCTCGGTGATCTCCGGCCCGGTGAACTCCGCGACGACCGCGCCCTCGTACATCGCCAGCACCCGGTCGCACACCCCGCACAGTTCGTTCAGCTCCGACGAGATGAAGACCACGCCCGCGCCCCGGGCGGTCTGTTCGCGCAGCAGGCCGTAGATGGCGCTCCTGGAGCCGACGTCGATGCCCCGGGTCGGCTCGCTGAGCACGTAGACGGGGAGGTTCAGGTCGAAGAGCCGGCCGACGGTGATCTTCTGCTGGTTGCCGCCGGACAGCGCCAGCACCGGCAGGTGCGCGGAGGCGGTACGGACGCCGTAGCGGCGCAGCGCCGCCACCACCCGGCCGGTCTCGGTCCGCGGCCTGCGGATGCCGTACCGGAAGACGTGCTGGGGCCAGGCGAGGGCGAAGTTCTCGGTGACCGACCGCTCCAGCAGCAGGGACTTGGCCTTGCGGTCCTCGGGGACGAATCCGAGGCCGTCGCGGAGCACCGCCCCCGGCCGGCCGAGCCGGACCGTGCGGCCGGTGACCTCCACCCGCCCCCTGGCCGGCACGGCGCCGGCCAGCGCGTGGCCGAGGGTCTCCTTGCCGGAGCCCGACAGGCCGGCCACACCGACGATCTCGCCGGCCCGCACGGTGAGGTCGACCCGGCGGAGCCCGTGGGCGGGCGCGGTCAGGCCGACAGCGGTCAGCGCGGCCGGCGAACCGTCCAGCGAGTGGGATCGGCGCCCGTAGTAGTCGCCCAGTTCACGCCCCACCATGAGGCGGACCAGTTCCTCCTCCGGGGTGTCCGGGATGCCGACGGTGGCGACGATCCGGCCGTCGCGCAGGACGGCGGCACGGGAGGCGGCCCGGTAGATCTCGTTCATCCGGTGCGTGATCATCACCACCGCGGTGCCGGACCGGCGCCGCTGCTCGACGAGTTCGAGCAGCCGGTCGGCGGCGTGCTCGGAGAGCGAGCTGGTGGCCTCGTCCAGGATCAGCACCCTGGGGTCGGTGGCCAGCGCGCGGGCGATCTCCACCTGTTGCTGCGCCTCGATCGGCAGGTCCGCGACCCGCGCACGGGGGTCGAGCGGCATCCCGTACGTCTCCAGCAGGTCCGCCGCGGCCGACCGCAGCCGCCGCCACGACACCGCCAGCCGGCCGGACACCGGCAGCCGGCCCAGGAAGACGTTCTCGGCGACCGTGAGGTCACCGGCCAGCGTCAGCTCCTGGCTGATCAGCGCGATCCCGTGCGCGCGGGCGGCCTTCGCGTCCGGAATACGGGTCCGCCGGCCGTCCAGCAGTATCCGTCCCGCGTCGGGATGGAGCATTCCGCCGAGGATCCGGGCGAGCGTCGACTTTCCCGAACCATTCTCGCCGGTAAGTGCGGTGACGGTGCCGGCATGAAATTCCGCAGTGGCGTCCTGTAGTACGACAGCGGCGCCGAACCGCTTCGTGATTCCCTCGGCCCGCAGCAGGGGCACCGGGCTGACCTGCTCGTTTCCCGATTTCATAGCCGAGAGACTAGGCCGCGCGAAGTCGCCGCAACCATCCCCGCAGAGCGGCAAAACGGCGCCTCCCTAATTTTAGGGAGGCGCCGTAATGAGGTCGCCACAAGGGTTTCCGGCGGGTTATGGAATTGTTTCGGAATTCCGCGCGGTGTTTCTGCGGCGAGTCGGAACGCACCAGTCGGCGGCACCGGGCGCGCCGACACCGCCGACACCGGCGGAGCGCTCAGGGCTTGCGGGCGACCGCTCCGTACATCGCGATCTGCTCGTCCCTGACCTCCGGGTCGACCGCGCCGTCCGGGCGCCAGCGGTGGACCTGGACGACGCCGGGCTCCACCAGTTCCAGCCCCTCGAAGTACTCCTGCGCCTCGGGGAGGTGACGCAGCCGCATCGGCATACCCCGGGCGGCGTACTCGCGGCCCACCCGGCCCACCTCTTCCGGCGCGAAGTCGGCGGTGCCGATGGACATCGCCAGATAGCTGCCGGACGGCAGCGGCTCCAGAAGGCGCCGGACGATGCCCAGCGGGTCGTCCTCGTCCATCAGCAGGTGCACGATCGCGATGAACGTCAGCGCGACCGGCTTGCCGAGGTCGATGGTCTCGCGGAACTGCGGCGAGCCGAGGATGGCGGCCGGGTCCCGCATGTCCGCCTCGATGTACTCGGTGCGCCCCTCCGGAGTGCTGGAGGACAGGCCCTCCGACAAGGTGAGGACGATCGGGTCGTTGTCCACGTAGACCACCCGGGACGCCGGGTCCACCGCCTGGGCGACCTCGTGCACGTTCGGCCGGGTGGGTATGCCGGTACCGATGTCGACGAACTGGCGGATCCCGGCCTCCTGGGCCAGGTAGCGGGTGACCCGGTGCATGAACTTCCGGTTCTCCAGCATGTGCGGCACGATGGCGGGCCACACCTCCACCATGGCGTCGCCCGCTTCCTTGTCGGGCGGGTAGTAGTCCTTGCCACCAAGGATGTAGTCGTACACCCGCGCCGGATGCGGGTTCTTGGTGTCGATACGGTCGGCCGGCCAGCCGTTCTCGGGCACGGGGTCCTCCGGGGTCCTCGTTGTGTGCGCCGCTCTCGCGGCCTTACGTCACTGCTGGAGCAGGAAGTCGGCGTCGCCGGCCTTGGTGCCGTTGATGAAGCTCTCGATCTCCCGGCGGTTGTAGATCAACGCGGGTCCGCCGGGGTCCGTGGACTGGCGCAGCGCGACCCGTCCGTCGGGCAGCTTCATCGCTTCGACGCACGCTCCGCCGGCGTCGTCGCTCCACGGCTTGCGCCAGCCGTGGGCTCCGAGGTCGGCGGCACTCATGCCGTTGCGAATGTGATCCACGTCAGAGCTCCTTGCGTAGGGCACTCAGGAGTGCCTTGGTCTTCTTCTCGCTCGCCGCCTGAGCGGCGAGCCGGTCCATCGCTTCCCGGTACACGGCCACGTCGTCCTGTTTGTCGAGATAGGTCGAGCCGATCAGACCGCCCAGGTAGACCACGTCCGGCAACTCCGTGGCCTCGAACCTGAAGAGCTGGAAGGCGCCGGCCCGGGTCGCCGGATGCGGCCCGTTGGCGAACGGCATCATCTGCACCCGGACATGCGGCAGCGCGCCGATCTCCAGCAGATGGTCGATCTGCGCGCGCATCACCTTGTCCCCGCCGACCGGCCAGTGCAGGACCGTCTCGTCCAGCACCGCCCACAGCAGCGGCGGCTGCCGGCGGGTGAGGATCTGCTGCCGCTCAAGCCGCAGCGCGACCCGCCGGTCGATCTCCTCCGCCGGGGCCTGCGGACTGCCGGAGGTGAGCAGCGCCCGGGCGTACTCCTCGGTCTGCAGCAGCCCGGGGATGAACTGCGCCTCGTAGGCGCGGATGGTGACAGCCGCCTGCTCCAGGCTGAGGTAGGCGCCGAACCAGTCCGGCATCACATCACGGTAGGTGTGCCACCAGCCGTGCTTGTTGGCCTCACGGGCGAGTTCGAGGAAGGTCTCGATCTCGCCCGCGTCCTTGATGCCGTACGTGCGCAGCAGCCTTTCGACGTCGGACAGGCGCAGCCGGGCGACCTTGGCCTGCTCCATCCTGCGGATCGTCGAGTGGCTCATCCCGATGGTCTCGCCGGCCTCTTCGAAGGTCACGCCGGCGCGTGTTCTCAACTCCTCCAGCTGACGCCCGAGGATCATCCGCAGCACCGTCGGGGGACCGCCACCCCACCCGTTGTCGATGGCCGCCATGAAGTACCTCCCCGTGCGAAAAATGCGTGCCCGCCGCAGTGTGCCATGTTGCCCCGCTGTGCAGTCTGTCAGCGACTCAGATTGCGAATTGCACTTTACAGCTTGCGAGTTGGGGGTCACAGCAGCATAGTGGGGATGACAGCGCAGCCGTCGCGACGCGATGACTACGTTGTCATGAACCCCCTCCGCGCGTCCGGTCGCCAACGGCAGTCGTCACCGCTGAGGACCGAGCAGGCGGCTGCGCCGACCGGACCCACCGGGCGCGCGACCGCCACCCCCCAGACGCGGCCATCAACGAGAGGCGACGTCCCCATGGCTCCCTTATCGGGTACAGCTCCCGTGACCGTCTCCCCGTCCCCCGCCGCGGCCGGCGGGCAGCCGCACACCGCCTTCCGCGTCCCCGCGCACCCGACCGCCGTCCGCACCGTCCGCCGCGCGGCGCGCGTCGAACTGCGCGGCTGGGGCGTACCGGACGCGGTGTGCGACGACGTCGAGCTGATCATCTCCGAACTGGTGACCAACGCCATCGTGCACACCGTCAGTGACAGCGTCACCTGCCGGCTGCGCGGCGGACCGGAGATCCGCGTGGAGGTCGGCTCCGAAGGACGCGCCGGGACCCAGGGCGACGCCCGGCCGCCCGGCGAGGGCGGCCGGGGGCTGGTCGTCGTCGAAGCGCTGAGCACGTCCTGGGGGATCGACGTCGCCACGCCCGGGGCCGGGTGGACCGCCTGGGCCACGGTGACCGTATCCGCCCCGGCGGCCCGGCACGGAGAGGACCCGCGATGACCGCCTCCCCCTCCTCCCCCTCCTCCGGCCGCCGGATGAAGCTCCGCCGATGGGGCTCCCACCCCTACCTGGCGGCAGCGCGTACGGGGGAGGAGCCGGCCGCGCGGCACGGTATCCGCGTGCCGTCCGCGCCCACCTTCTCGGCCGGCCTCGGATGCGATGTCGTCGAGACCTCCGCCGAGCACGGCATGCGGATCCTCGATCGGCTGCCGAGTTCCGGCTGCATCCTCGCGGACGGCAAGCGGTGGCTGTGGATCGTGCCCAGCGGCTCCGACGTCGGCGTCACCTGGCCGCCCAACTCCCGCTACCTGATCGAGGCAGCCGTCCTCGTCCCGTACTACGGGCCGCGGTCGAAGGAGGCGGACGGCCACAGCGTCATCCACTGGCCGGACCGGGCCGCGCCGTACACGCACCCGATCCTGCTCTACTTCGCGGCCTGCGGCATCGCCGGGATCCGGCCCGCGATGAGCGTCACGTAGCCGGGCCACGCCCGGCCGTCACGTAGCCGGCCGCGCCCGGCCCCCCGCATCACACCCCTGCATCACGCCCGCGCCTCCAGATCCCGCAGCCAGTGCAGCTGGGCGGAGCGGTGCTCCGCGGCGCCGCCCTCGTGCCCGTTCCACGGGTAGACGGTGATGTCCTTCACCTCGCCCGCCCAGTGGTTGAACGACGCGTACACCGTGGACGGCGGGCAGACCTGGTCCATCAGCGCCACCGAGTACAGCGCCGGCACGGTGGCACGGGCCGCGAAGTGCAGGCCGTCGAAGTAGGAGAGCGTCCGGAAGACCCGCTCCTGCGCGGCACGCTGCGTCGCCAGGAAGAGCACGATCTCCTGGTACGGGTCGCGGTCGGTGATGGTCAGCGCGCGCCGGAAGTGCGCGAGGAACGGCACATCGATCAGCGCCGCGCGGACCCCGCGGTGCAGCCCCGCCACCGCGGTGGCGATACCCCCGCCCTGGCTGGTGCCGCAGACGTAGATCCGGCCGGCGTCGACCGCCGGGTGCGAGGCCGCCACGTCCACCGCCCGGACCGCGTCGGTGTACACCCGGCGGTAGTAGTAGTCCTCCGGGTCCAGGATGCCGCGCGTCATGAAGCCCGGCGCCTGCGGGCCGGCGCCGCCGTGCGGGTCCGCGGTGCCACCGGCGTTGTTGCGGCCCGCCGCGCCCTGGCCCCGGGTGTCCACCACCAGGACCGCCCGGTCGCTCGCGGGCCAGACCAGATGGTCGTGGGGGAGCCCCCGGCCCCCGCCGTAGCCGATGTACTGCACCACGCAGGGCAGCGGTTCCCGCGCACCCCCGGCGCTCTCCGCGCCCCTGGGCACGATCAGCCACGCCGCTATCCGGTGCCCGCCCCAGCCGGAGAAGGACACGTCGTAGACCTCGACCGTGCTCAACGCGGCGTCGTACGGCCGGAATTCGGCGTCGAGGCCGCCCTGCGCCGCCTCGTCGAGGGTCCGCTTCCAGAACACGTCGAAGTCGTCCGGCTCGGCACGCTCCGGCCGGTAGCTGCGCAGTTCCTCAAGGGGCAGGTCGAACAGGGCCATGAGGGCTCCAGGTACGAGGGGGACAGGCGGGCGTCGGCATCGTCCCCCGAGCCCGCGGGTAACTGCAAGCGCTTGCGCACAATCTCCGAACTCCCTCGTCCGACAGCTGTATTGACGACTCTGCAAGCGCGTGCAAGCCTTTCATCACGGAGGTGAGGCATGACCGCCAAACGGGCCGCCATCGTCGGCACAGGCCATCGCGCACAGCTCTTCACCGAAGGACTCGCCCGCCGCGACCACTTCGACCTCGCGGCGCTCTGCGACCCCAACCCGGTGCGCATGGCGCACCACAACAGGCTCCTCGCCGCCCTCGGGCAGCCCGAGGCCCGTACGTACCACCCCGACGACTTCGAGAAGATGCTGCAGCACGAGGGCATCGAGGAAGTCGTCGTCACGACCGTGGACGCGCACCACGACGCGTACATCGTCCCCGCGCTGCGGGCCGGCTGCCGGGTGGTGACCGAGAAGCCGATGACCACCGACGCCGACCGCTGCCGGCGCATCCTCGACACCGTCAGCCGGACCGGCAGCCCGCTGGCCGTCGCCTTCAACTACCGCTTCAACCCCGTGCACGAGCTGGTCCGCCGCGAACTCGCCGCGGGTTCCATCGGCGACGTGCTCTCGGTGCACTTCGAGTGGCTGCTCGACGTACGCCACGGCGCCGACTACTTCCGGCGCTGGCACCGGGAGAGGGACAAGAGCGGCGGCCTGATGGTCCACAAGGCCGGCCACCACTTCGACCTCGTCAACTGGTGGCTCGGCGCCCGTCCGAAGCGGGTCTACGGCGCGGGCAGGCTGGGCTTCTACGGCCGCGAGAACGGTGAGCGGCACGGCCGCCGCGCCGACTACGTCCGCGCGCACGGCTCCGCTGCCGCCGCCGGCGACCCGTTCGCCCTCCACCTGGACGAGAACGAAGGACTGCGCGCCCTCTACCTCGACGCCGAGGCCGAGGACGGCTACCACCGCGACCGCAACGTCTTCGGCGACGGCATCACCATCGAGGACGACATGGCGGTCCTCGTGCAGTACGACACCGGCGCCTCCATGTCCTACCACCTCACCGCCTACTCACCGTGGGAGGGCTACCGGGTGATGTTCAACGGCACCGGCGGGCGGCTGGAACTGGAAGTGGTGGAGAGCCAGTGGCAGCCGCCGCGGGCCCGGCTCTCCTCCGCCAAGGGCGCGGTGCACGGCGACACCGCGCTGGACAACGCGGGCGGCGCGCAGATTCTGCTCCGGCCGCTCTGGGAGCCCCCGCGCCCGGTCGGGATCCCGCAGTTCGACCACGCCGGGCACGGCGGCGGCGATGCGCGGATGCTGCGCACGCTGTACGACGGCGAGCCCGGGCCGGCCGCGACAGCCACCGACGGCGCCCTGGCCCTCGCCATCGGACTGGCCGCGAACAGCTCCTTCACCGGAGGTGAGGCGGTGGACATCACCGACGTGGTCAGCGTCCCGTGACCACCACCATGACCGACGTCGCGCGCGAGGCGGGGGTGTCCGCATCCACCGTCTCGCGCGTGTTCAGCCTGCCGGAGACGGTCCGCGCGGACACCCGCGAGCGGGTGCTGGCCGTCGCCCAGCGGCTGGACTTCACACCCAACCGGCTGGCCAGCTCGCTGGCCAGAGGCCGCACCCGCACCCTTGGCCTGCTCGTCCCCGACGTCGCCAACCCGTACTTCGCCGAGATCATCAAGTCCGTCCAGCACCGGGCACGGGCCAAGGACCACGCACTGTTCCTGGCCGGCACCGGCGATCTGCCCGCCGACGCGTACGACCTCGCCCACGCCATGGCCCGGCAGACCGACGGCCTGCTGCTGGCCGGCCCGCGGATGCCCGAGGAGATGCTCCGCGCCCTCGCCGCCGCGGGCCCCGTCGTCCTGGTCGGCACGCACCTGCCGGAGATGGCCTGTTCGTACGCCGAACTGCCGACCGGCATGGGGCAGGCGGTACGCCACCTGGCCGCCCTGGGGCACCGGCGGATCGTCTACGTCAACGGCACCCGGACCGCCCGTACCCCCGGACACCGGCAGCCGGTCCAGCGGGCCTGCGACACCTATGGCGTCGAACTCGTCGAGCACCTGGGCCCCTTCGACCTCACCTTCGACAACGGTGTGGCCGCCGCGGACCTGGTCCCGACCAGCGGGGCGACCGCGGTCATCGCCCACAACGAGATGGTGGCCCACGGCGTCGCCGCCGGCTTCGCCCGCCAGGGATACACGGTGCCGGGGGACTTCGCCCTGGTGACCGTGGACGACACCTTCATGGCACGTACCATCCACCCGGCGCTCACCGCGGTCCACGTCCCCATCGACGCCATGGGCACCCACGGCGTCGATCTGCTGCTGGAACGGATCGCCGACCCTGAGGCGCCGCCGCGTGCGGTCGCACTGCCGACCGGCCTGGTGGTGCGGGCGTCGACCGGGCAACGGGCGTAGCCGGCACCCGTCGAGAGGGCGGTCCTGTCCGAGAAGGTGGTCCGGTCGAGAGGGTCCCGCGGGCCCGGTGGGGCCGGCGGGCCGGATTTCGGCGAGGAAAGCCCCCGGCCGGTCCTGAGGTCCGGCCGGGGGCGATGGGCGCGGGAATCACATGACGGTCTGAGTGTCGACCGGTGAGGTGGAGCCGTTGAAGCCGGAGTTGCCGGCGTAGACGGAGGTCAGGGCGTGCGTCCCGACCGCGAGGGTGGAGATGGCGAAGGTCGCGACGCCACCGCTGAGTGTCGCGGTGCCGAGAAGGGTGGCGCCGTCGAAGAAGCTGACGGTGCCGGCCGGCGTAGTGGCACCCGGCGGAACGGCGGCGACGGTGGCGGTGAGCGTCTTCGTCTGGCCGAAGACGGAGGGGTCGGGTGCCGACGTGAGGGTGCTGGTGGTGCCCGCCTTGGTCACGGTGGTGTTGATCGTGGGCGAGGTCGAGCCGTTGTAGTTGGCGTCCCCGTTGTACGCGGCGCGTACGGTCCGTGTGCCGACCGGTTGGGTGGAGGTCGTCAGTGTCGCGGTGCCGCCGACCAGAGGTACGGGCGCCTGGGGGATACCTCCGATGAAGAAGGTGACCGTACCGGTCGGGGTTCCCGTGGCCGGGGCAACCGATGTGACCGTGGCGGTGAACGTCTTCGGCTGTCCGAAGACCGACGGGTCCGGCGAAGCGCTGACCGCCGTTGCCGTCGACCCCTTCGTCACGCTCTGGGTGTCGACGGGTGAGGTGGAGCCGTTGAAGGCGGCGCTGCCGGCGTAGACGGCGGTGAGGGCGTGGCTGCCGACGGTGAGGGTGGAGGTGGTGAGGGTGGCGACGCCGCCGACGAGGGTGCTGGTGCCGAGGAGGGTGGCTCCGTCGAAGAAGCTGACGGTGCCGGTGGGGGTGCCTGAGCCGGGCAGGACGGCGGTGACGGTGGCGGTGAGCGTCTTCGTCTGGCCGATCACCGACGGGTCGGGCGCCGACGTCAGCACGGTGGCGCTGGACGCGGAGGTGACGGTCTGGGTGTCGACGGGTGAGGTGGAGCCGTTGAAGGCGGCGCTGCCGGCGTAGACCGCCGTGAGGGAGTGCGTCCCGACGGTGAGCGCGGTGGTGGTGAGGGTGGCGACGCCGCCGCTGAGTGTCGCGGTGCCGAGGAGGGTGGCTCCGTCGAAGAAGCTGACGGTGCCGGTGGGGGTGCCTGAGCCGGGCAGGACCGCGGCGACGGTCGTGGTGAGTGTCTTCGTCTGGCCGAAGACGGAAGGGTCAGGCGCGGACGTCAGCGTGGTGGTGCTGTTGGCCGGGTTCACCGTCTGGGTGTCGACCGGTGAGGTGGAGCCGTTGAAACTGACGTTGCCCGCGTAGACGGCGGTCAGGGAGTGCGAGCCCGCGGTGAGCGCGGTGGTGGTGAGGGTGGCGACGCCGCCGCTGAGTGTCGCGGTGCCGAGGAGGGTGGCGCCGTCGAAGAAGCTGACGCTGCCGGCGGGGGTGCCCGCACCGGGCAGGACCGCGGTGACGGTGGCGGTGAGTGTCTTCGTCTGGCCGAAGACGGAGGGATCCGGCGCCGAGGTGAGGGCGCTGGTGGTATTCGCCTTGGTCACGGTGGTGCTGATGGTGGGTGAGGTGGAGCCGTTGAAAGCGGCGCTTCCGTTGTAGGTGGCGCGTACCGCACGCGTGCCGACCGGTTGGGTGGAGGTCGTCAGTGTCGCGGTGCCGCCGACCAGGGGAACGGGTGCCTGCGGGATGCCCCCGACGAAGAAGGTGACCGTACCGGTCGGCGTCCCCGTGGCTGGCGCCACCGCGGTGACCGTCGCTGTCAGCGTCTTCGGCTGTCCGAAGACCGACGGGTCCGGCGAAGCACCGACCGACGTCAACGTCGCGCCCTTCGTCACGCTCTGGGTGTCGACCGGCGAAGTGGACCCGGCGAAGTTCCCGTCGCCGGAGTAGACGGCGGTGAGGGAGTGGGTGCCGACGGTGAGGGTGGAGGTGGTGAGGGTGGCGACCCCACCGGCCAGCGTCGCGGTCCCGAGGAGGGTGGCCCCGTCGAAGAAGTCCACGGTGCCGGTCGGGGTGCCGACCCCGGGCGGTGTCGCGGTCACGGTCGCGGTGAGCGTCTTCGCCTGACCGAACACCGACGGATCGGGCGCCGATGTGAGCGCGGTGGTGCTGCCGGCCGCGGTGACGGTCTGCGTGTCGACGGGGGATGTTGAGCCGGTGAAGTCCGCGTCGCCGGAGTAGACGGCGGTCAGGGAGTGCACCCCCGCGGCAAGAGTGGAGGTGGTGAATGTCGCCACGCCGCCGGTCAGGGTGCCGGTCCCGATGAACGTGGCGCCGTCGAAGAAGTCCACGGTGCCGGTGGGCGTGCCGGCCCCTGGGGGTGTCGCGGTGACGGTCGCGGTGAGGGTTTTGGCTTGTCCGACCGCGGAGGGGTCGGGTGCGGAGGTGAGTGCGGTTGTGGTGGCGGCTTGGGTGACGGTCTGTGTGTCGATGGGGGATGTTGATCCGGTGAAGTTCGCGTCGCCGGAGTAGACGGCGGTGAGGGAGTGGGTGCCGACGGTGAGGGTGGAGGTGGTGAGGGTGGCGATTCCGCCGGTGAGTGTTGCGGTGCCGAGGAGGGTGGCTCCGTCGAAGAAGCTGACGGTTCCTGTGGGGGTGCCGGTTCCTGGGGGTGTCGGGGTGACGGTTGCGGTGAGGGTTTTGGTCTGGCCGAGTACGGAGGGGTCGGGTGCGGAGGTGAGTGCGGTTGTGGTGGCGGCTTGGGTGACGGTCTGGGTGTCGATGGGGGATGTTGAGCCGGTGAAGTCCGTGTCGCCGGAGTAGACGGCGGTGAGGGAGTGCGTGCCGATTGCCAGCGTGGACGTGGTGAGGGTGGCGACGCCACCGGTGAGTGTTGCGGTCCCGAGCAATGTCGCGCCGTCGAAGAAGTCGACGGTTCCGGTGGGGGTGCCGGTTCCTGGGGGTGTCGGGGTGACGGTTGCGGTGAGGGTCTTTGCTTCCCCGGCCACCGACGGGTCAGGCGCGGAGGTGAGTGCGGTTGTGGTGGCGGCTTGGGTGACGGTCTGTGTGTCGATCGGTGACGTTGAGCCGGTGAAGTCCGTGTCGCCGGAGTAGACGGCGGTGAGCGAGTGCGTTCCGACGGCGAGGGCCGAGGTTGTCAGGGTCGCGACCCCGGCGACCAGAGGCGCCGTACCGAGGAGGGTGGCGCCGTCGAAGAAGTCGACCGTTCCTGTCGGTGTGCCGGCTCCTGGGGGTGTCGGGGTGACGGTTGCGGTGAGCGTTTTGGTCTGTCCGACTGCGGAGGGGTCGGGTGCGGAGGTGAGCGTGGTTGTGGTGGCGGCTTGGGTGACGGTCTGGGTGTCGACGGGGGAGGTGGAGCCGGTGAAGTTCGCGTCGCCGGAGTAGACGGCGGTGAGGGAGTGCGTGCCGATTGCCAGCGTGGAGGTGGTGAATGTCGCGACGCCACCGGTGAGTGTTGCGGTGCCGAGGAGGGTGGCGCCGTCGAAGAAGTCGACCGTTCCTGTCGGTGTGCCGGCTCCTGGGGGTGTCGGGGTGACGGTTGCGGTGAGCGTTTTGGTCTGTCCGACTGCGGAGGGGTCGGGTGCGGAGGTGAGCGTGGTTGTGGTGGCGGCTTGGGTGACGGTCTGTGTGTCGATGGGTGACGTTGAGCCGGTGAAGTCCGTGTCGCCGGAGTAGACCGCGGTGAGCGAGTGCGTTCCGACGGCGAGGGCCGAGGTTGTCAGGGTCGCGACCCCGGCGGCCAGAGGCGCCGTACCCAGCAGGGTCGCTCCGTCGAAGAAGTCGACCGTTCCTGTCGGTGTGCCGGTTCCTGGCGGGACCGCGGTGACGGTCGCGGTGAGGGTCTTTGCTTCCCCGGTCACCGAGGGATCGGGTGCCGAGGTTAGTGCGGTGGTGGTGGCGGCTTGGGTGACGGTCTGCGTGTCGATCGGCGACGTTGAGCCGGTGAAGTCGGCGTCACCGGAGTACACGGCCGTCAGCGAGTGCGTACCGATTGCCAGCGTGGACGTGGTGAGGGTGGCGACCCCACCGGCCAGCGTCGCGGTCCCGAGCAACGTCGCTCCGTCGAAGAAGTCGACCGTTCCTGTCGGTGTGCCGGTTCCTGGCGGGACTGCCGTGACGGTGGCGGTGAGGGTCTTTGTCTCGCCGGCCACCGAGGGGTCGGGTGCGGAGGTGAGTGCGGTGGTGGTGGCGGCTTGGGTAACCGTCTGCGTGTCCACGGGTGAGGTGGAGCCGGTGAAGTTCGCGTCACCGGAGTAGACGGCGGTCAGCGAGTGCGTCCCCACGGCGAGGGCCGAGGTTGTCAGGGTCGCGACCCCGGCGACCAGAGGCGCCGTACCCAGCAGGGTCGCACCGTCGAAGAAGTCCACCGTTCCTGTCGGTGTGCCGGCTCCTGGCGGGACCGCGGCGACGGTCGCGGTGAGCGTTTTGGTCTGGCCGAGAACTGAGGGATCGGGCGCCGACGTCAGCGTAGTTGTGGTGGCGGCTTGGGTGACGGTCTGCGTGTCGATCGGCGACGTTGAGCCGGTGAAGTCCGTGTCGCCGGAGTAGACGGCGGTCAGCGAGTGCGTCCCCACTGCGAGAGCGGTTGTCGTGAGCGTGGCGACGCCACCGGTGAGTGTTGCGGTGCCGAGGAGGGTGGCGCCGTCGAAGAAGTCGACCGTTCCTGTCGGGGTGCCGGTTCCTGGCGGGACCGCGGTGACGGTCGCGGTGAGGGTCTTTGCTTCCCCGGTCACCGAGGGGTCGGGTGCGGAGGTTAGTGCGGTGGTGGTGGCGGCTTGGGTGACGGTCTGCGTGTCGATCGGCGACGTTGAGCCGGTGAAGTCGGCGTCGCCGGAGTACACGGCCGTCAGCGAGTGCGTACCGACACTCAAGGTGGAGGTGGTGAGGGTGGCGACACCGGCGACCAGTGTCCCGGTGCCGAGCAATGTCGCGCCGTCGAAGAAGTCCACGGTGCCGGTCGGCGTGCCGGTTCCTGGCGGGACCGCGGCGACGGTCGCGGTCAGCGTTTTGGCCTCGCCTGCCACGGAGGGGTCGGGTGCGGAGGCGAGTGCTGTGGTGGTGGCGGCTTGGGTGACGGTCTGGGTGTCGACGGGTGAGGTGGATCCGGTGAACTCTGTGTCGCCGCTGTAGACGGCGGTGAGGGAGTGGGTGCCGACCGCGAGGGTGGATGTCGTGAGGGTGGCGACGCCGGCGGTCAGTGTTCCGGTGCCGAGCAATGTCGCGCCGTCGAAGAAGTCGACCGTTCCGGTGGGGGTGCCGACACCGGGCGGGACTGCGGCGACGGTGGCGGTGAGGGTCTTGGCTTCTCCGGCCACCGTCGGGTCAGGCGCCGATGTGAGCGCGGTCGTGGTGGCCGCCTGGGTGACCGTCTGCGTGTCCACGGGTGAGGTGGATCCGGTGAAGTCCATGTCGCCGGAGTAGACGGCGGTGAGGGAGTGCGTCCCCACGGCGAGGGCCGAGGTTGTGAGGGTGGCGACGCCGGCGACCAGGGGCGCGGTGCCGAGGAGGGTGGCTCCGTCGAAGAAGTCCACGGTGCCGGTGGGGGTGCCGGTTCCTGGCGGGACCGCGGCGACGGTCGCGGTGAGGGTCTTTGGCTCGCCTGCCACGGAGGGGTCTGGGGCGGAGGTGAGTGCGGTCGTGGTGGCTGCCTGGGTGACGGTCTGCGTGTCCACGGGAGACGTTGACCCGGTGAAGTCCGCGTCACCGGAGTACACGGCGGTCAGGGAGTGCGTGCCTACGGTCAAGGCAGAAGTGGTGAGCGTAGCGACGCCGGCGACCAGAGGCGCCGTGCCGAGGAGGGTGGCTCCGTCGAAGAAGTCGACCGTTCCTGTCGGTGTGCCGGCTCCCGGTGGAACGGCGGTGACGGTCGCGGTCAGCGTTTTGGCCTCGCCTGCCACGGAGGGGTCGGGTGCCGAGGTCAGGGCTGTGGTGGTGGCGGCTTGGGTAACCGTCTGCGTGTCCACGGGGGATGTTGATCCGGTGAACTCTGTGTCGCCGGAGTAGACGGCGGTGAGGGAGTGGGTGCCTACGGTCAAGGCAGAAGTGGTGAGGGTGGCGACGCCGGCGACCAGTGTCCCGGTGCCGAGCAATGTCGCGCCGTCGAAGAAGTCCACGGTGCCGGTCGGCGTGCCGGTTCCTGGCGGGACTGCGGCGACGGTCGCGGTCAGCGTTTTGGCCTCGCCTGCCACGGATGGGTCGGGTGCGGAGGTGAGTGCGGTGGTGGTGGCGGCTTGGGTGACCGTCTGCGTGTCCACGGGTGAGGTGGATCCGGTGAACTCTGTGTCGCCGGAGTAGACGGCGGTGAGGGAGTGGGTGCCGACCGCGAGGGTGGACGTCGTGAGGGTGGCGACTCCGGCGACGAGCGCCGCGGTGCCGAGGAGGGTGGCTCCGTCGAAGAAGTCCACGGTGCCGGTGGGGGTGCCGACACCGGGCGGGACTGCCGTGACGGTCGCGGTGAGGGTCTTGGCTTCTCCGGCCACCGTCGGGTCAGGTGCGGAGGTGAGTGCGGTCGTGGTGGCCGCCTGGGTGACGGTCTGCGTGTCCACGGGTGAGGTGGATCCGGTGAAGTCCGCGTCGCCGCTGTAGACGGCGGTGAGGGAGTGGGTGCCTACGGTCAAGGCAGAAGTGGTGAGTGTTGCGACGCCGGCGGCCAGTGTTGCGGTGCCGAGGAGGGTGGCTCCGTCGAAGAAGTCGACCGTCCCCGTCGGGGTGCCGACACCGGGCGGGACTGCCGTGACGGTCGCGGTGAGGGTCTTTGCCTCGCCTGCCACGGATGGGTCAGGCGCCGACGTGAGCGCGGTCGTGGTGGCCGCCTGGGTAACCGTCTGCGTGTCGACCGGGGACGTCGAACCGGTGAACGTGGCATCACCGGAATACACGGCGGTCAGCGAGTGGGTCCCCACCGCGAGAGTGGACGTCGTCAGGGTCGCGACCCCGGCGACCAGAGGCGCCGTACCCAACAGGGTCGCGCCGTCGAAGAAGTCCACCGTCCCCGTAGGCGTACCGAGTTCCGGGGGGTCCGCGGCAACGGTGGCGGTGAGGGTCTTGGTTTCTCCGACCACGGACGGGTCAGGCGCGGAAGTGAGCGTCGTGGTCGTGGGGAACGGCGCGGCCGCGGTGATACTGACGGTGTTGTCCGTGTTGTTGGCGACGTAGGCGGTGGTCCCGTCAGGGCTGATCGCGATCCCGAACGGCGCGGTGCCGACGGGGATCGTCGTGGTGACGGTGTTGGTCGCGGTGTCGATGACGCTCACCGTGTTGTCGCCGTTGTCGGTGACGTAGCTGTGCAGGCCGTCGGTTGCGACGGCGGCGCCGAGGGGCGCGGTGCCGGCCGGGATCGTGGCGGTGACGGCGTTGGTCGTGGTGTTGATGACGCTGACCGTGTTGTCACCGTTGTCCGCGACGTAAGCAGTGGCCCCGTCCGGGGCGATCGCCACTCCGTACGGTGAGGTGCCGACGGGGATGGTGGTGGTGACGGTGTTGGTTGTGGTGTTGATGACGCTGACGGTGTTGTCGCCGGAGTTGGTGACGTACGCGGACAGGCCGTTGGGGGTGATCGCGATCCCGAAGGGTGCGGCACCGACCGGGATCGTCGTGGTGACGGTGTTGGTCGCGGTGTCGATGACGCTGACGGTGCTGTCGCCGGAGTTGGTGACGTACGCGGTGGCCCCGTCGGGGGTGATCGCGATGCCGAGGGGGACGGTGCCGACGGGGATGGTGGTGGTGACGGTGTTGGTCGCGGTGCTGATGACGCTGACGGTGCTGTCGCCGGAGTTGGTGACGTAGACGGTGGTGCCGTCGGGGGTGATGGCTGACCAGAACGGGACGGATCCCACGGGGATGGTGGTGGTGACGGTGTCGGTCGCGGTGTCGATGACGCTGACGGTGTTGTCGCCCTCGTTGGTGACGTAGGCGGACAGGCCGTTGGGGGTGATCGCCACCGAGGTGGGGAAGCTGCCCACCGGCACGGTCGGATCAGCCAGGAGCGTGAGGCGTGGACGGCTGAACGTGCGGAACCTGATCAGTTGACGCCACTGAGACGTGATTCCTTTGGACATGAATGCCCCTCGTGTGGAGTGCCGTGTGGTCATGACGGGCACTCAAGGGCTCACCGGGACCGCGGTGTTCGCGGCGGGGGGTTCACGGGTCCGGCGTTCCAGGGAGTGCCCATCAGGACGCCGCCGGCCGGGTCCGGGCCGTGCGGCGGTTCCAGTCCCCCGGGGAGAGGTGGGCAGCCAGCCGGGTTCCTATAAACGCAAGTAACCCACTCACCGGCTCACCAGACCAGCACACCAACCCACAAACCACCCAAACGAATCACATGCGCGCCACCCCGGATCCACCGCACCTGGAACGGTTCCTCGAACGCGCCCCTCAACGCCCCACCGCGAGCCCGCTGCTGTGACCTTTCGGCCCACGGGCCGGGATCCGCGAACCCGGGCCCCGGCAGCTGGTCGCCCTGATCTCCCCGAAAGCCACCGCGCGGCCGAACGCCCGGGCGACGACGTCCCCCACCGAAGGACGGACTGCTTCCCCGCGTATCCCCGCCGGGGCCGCGATCCCAGCCCTGGCCAGTCCGGTCCGGGCTGTCCTGGCCCGAGTTCGCCGCACCGCCTTCAACCGCCTCCGACCGCCCCCAGGTCCTGACCGCTCACGGTGCTCCGCCACGGACCGCTGGCTCGAAGTCCGGCTCGCCCACGGCTGCTGACCTGCTCACGCGGCCGGCGGAACGGCCGTTGGGAGAGGCGCCCCCCAAAGCCGACCGAGGTGTGGGAAGTTCGCTCCTGCCGCGGGCAGTGGGGGAGTTGCCACCAAGGCGGTCGGCCGAGCAGAGGTCGCGCAAGGCCGCCGCGTACCGGTCTCCGCGACGTAAAGGCCCCCGCCGGCCGCTCGGTCCGCGACCCGTCAGCGGCGGACCGCGGCCTCGGTCCAGATCCAGGCCCAGGTCCAGGACCAGGCCCTGCCAGGGAGCCCGCTCTGCCCGGCCCTGTCCGGACGGCCAACGCACGGCCCGGGCCAAAGAGTCCGCCGCCGCGCAAGCCATCAGGACGGATTTGATTCGTTTGGGTGGTTTGTGGGTTGGTGTGCTGGTCTGGTGAGCCGGTGAGTGGGTTACTTGCGTTTATAGGAACCCGGCTGGCTGCCCACCTCTCCCCGGGGGACTGGAACCGCCGCACGGCCCGGACCCGGCCGGCGGCGTCCTGATGGGCACTCCCTGGAACGCCGGACCCGTGAACCCCCCGCCGCGAACACCGCGGTCCCGGTGAGCCCTTGAGTGCCCGTCATGACCACACGGCACTCCACACGAGGGGCATTCATGTCCAAAGGAATCACGTCTCAGTGGCGTCAACTGATCAGGTTCCGCACGTTCAGCCGTCCACGCCTCACGCTCCTGGCTGATCCGACCGTGCCGGTGGGCAGCTTCCCCACCTCGGTGGCGATCACCCCCAACGGCCTGTCCGCCTACGTCACCAACGAGGGCGACAACACCGTCAGCGTCATCGACACCGCGACCGACACCGTCACCACCACCATCCCCGTGGGATCCGTCCCGTTCTGGTCAGCCATCACCCCCGACGGCACCACCGTCTACGTCACCAACTCCGGCGACAGCACCGTCAGCGTCATCAGCACCGCGACCAACACCGTCACCACCACCATCCCCGTCGGCACCGTCCCCCTCGGCATCGCGATCACCCCCGACGGGGCCACCGCGTACGTCACCAACTCCGGCGACAGCACCGTCAGCGTCATCGACACCGCGACCAACACCGTCACCACGACGATCCCGGTCGGTGCCGCACCCTTCGGGATCGCGATCACCCCCAACGGCCTGTCCGCGTACGTCACCAACTCCGGCGACAACACCGTCAGCGTCATCAACACCACAACCAACACCGTCACCACCACCATCCCCGTCGGCACGGTCCCTCTGGGTATCGCCGTCACCCCCGACGGTCTGTCGGTCGACGTCGTCAACAACGGTGACAACACGGTGAGCGTCATCAGTACCGCGACCAATACGGTCACCGCCACGGTCCCTGTCGGCACGGCCCCCGTCGGTGTAGCGGTCACTCCTGACGGTCTGCACAGCTACGTCACCAACAACGGCGACAACACGGTGAGCGTCATCGACACGACCACCAACACCGTCGCCGCGACGATCCCCGTCGGCACCGCACCGTTCGGGATCGCGATCACCCCCGACGGCCTGTCCGCCTACATCGCCAACAACACGGACAACACCGTCAGCATCGTCCCCACTGCCCCTTTCTCCACCACGACCACACTCACCTCCACCCCCGATCCGTCCGTGGCCGGGCAAACCAAGACGCTCACCGCCACCGTGGTTCCATCAGGGGCGGGTACGCCTACGGGGACGGTGGACTTCTTCGACGGTGCGACCCTGTTGGGGACGGCGCCTCTGGTCGCCGGGGTCGCGACCTTGACGACGTCCACTCTCGCGGTGGGGACCCACTCGCTGACGGCGGTGTATTCGGGTGATGCCACGTTCACCGGTTCGACGTCGCCGGTGGACACGCAGACGGTCATCCAGGCGGCCACCACTACCGCACTGACGTCGGCGCCTGACCCGTCGGTGGTCGGTCAGGTCAAGACGTTGACGGCGACGGTCACGGCGACGCCGCCCGCAACCGGCACTCCCACGGGGACGGTGAGTTTCTTCGATGGTGCGACCCTGTTGGGTACGGCGCCTCTGGTCGGCGGTGTTGCGACGTTCACGACCTCGACCCTTGCGGTCGGTACGCACTCGCTGACCGCCGTGTATTCCGGTGATGCCACGTTCACCGGTTCCACCTCACCCGTGGACACGCAGACCGTCACTCAGGCGGCGACCACCACGGTTCTCACCTCGGCGCCTGACCCGTCCGTGGTCGGTCAGGTCAAGACGTTGACGGCGACGGTCACGGCGACGCCGCCCGCAACTGGTACGCCTACGGGGACGGCGAGTTTCTTCGACGGTGTGACCCTGTTGGGTACGGCGCCTCTGGTCGGCGGTGTTGCGACGTTCACGACCTCGACCCTTGCGGTCGGTACGCACTCGCTGACCGCTGTCTATTCCGGTGATGCCACGTTCACCGGTTCCACCTCCCCGGTCGACACCCAGACCGTCACCCAAGCAGCCACCACCACGGTTCTCACCTCCGCCCCCGACCCCTCGGTGGTCGGTCAGGTCAAGACCCTCACCGCCACGGTCACCGCGGTTCCGCCCGGAACCGGCACCCCCACGGGGACGGTGAGTTTCTTCGACGGTGCGACCCTGTTGGGCACCGCACCCCTCGTCGCCGGCGTCGCGACCTTCACGACCTCGACCCTTGCGGTCGGTACGCACTCGCTGACCGCCGTGTATTCCGGTGATGCCACGTTCACCGGTTCCACCTCCCCGGTCGACACGCAGACCGTCACCCAACCCGTCACCACCACCACGCTGGCCTCCGCCCCCGACCCCTCCGTCTTCGGGCAGACCAAGACGCTGACCGCGACCGTGACCGTGGCTCCGCCCGGTGTCGGCACGCCCACCGGGACGGTGAGTTTCTTCGACGGTGCGACCCTGCTGGGCACGGCACCCCTCGTCGCCGGGGTCGCCACCTTCACCACTTCCGCCCTCGCCGTAGGGACCCATCCGCTGACGGCGGTGTACTCCGGTGACGTCAACTTCAACGGTTCCACCTCCCCGGTGGACACGCAGACGGTCACCGCGGCCGCCACGACCACCGCGCTGACGTCCGCCCCCGACCCCTCTGTTCTCGGTCAGGCGAAGGTCCTTACCGCGACCGTCACCGCGACGGCGCCGGGCGCCGGCATCCCGACCGGGACGGTGAGCTTCTTCGACGGCGCCACCCTCCTCGGTACGGGAACACTGAGCGGCGGGGTCGCGACGCTCACCACGTCCACGCTCGCGGTCGGTACGCACTCGCTGATCGCCGTGTACTCCGGTGACGTCAACTTCACGGGTTCCACCTCGCCGGTGGACACGCAGACGGTCACCGCGGCCGCCACGACCACCGCGCTGACGTCCGCCCCCGACCCCTCTGTTCTCGGTCAGGCGAAGGTCCTTACCGCGACCGTCACCGCGACGGCGCCGGGCGCCGGCATCCCGACCGGGACGGTGAGCTTCTTCGACGGCGCCACCCTCCTCGGTACGGGAACACTGAGCGGCGGGGTCGCGACGCTCACCACGTCCACGCTCGCGGTCGGTACGCACTCGCTGATCGCCGTGTACTCCGGTGACGTCAACTTCACGGGTTCCACCTCCCCGGTGGACACCCAGACCGTCAACCAAGCCGCCACGACCACCACGCTGACGTCCGCCCCCGACCCCTCGGTCCTCGGTCAGGCGAAGGTCCTCACCGCGACCGTCACCGCAACACCCCCGGGGACCGGCACCCCGACAGGAACGGTCGCCTTCTTCGACGGCGCCACCCTCCTGGGCACGGCACCCCTTGTCGGCGGGGTCGCGACCTTCACGACGTCCACGCTCGCGGTCGGCACCCACTCCCTCACCGCTGTCTACAGCGGCGACGCCACGTTCACCGGTTCCACCTCGCCCGTGGACACGCAGACCGTCACCGGGGCGGCCACCACCACGGTTCTCACCTCCGCCCCCGACCCGTCCGTGGTCGGCCAGGCCAAGACGCTGACCGCGACCGTCACCGCGACACCGCCCGGGGCCGGCACCCCGACCGGGACCGTCAGCTTCTTCGACGGCGCCACCCTCCTCGGCACCAGCACCCTCGTCGGTGGCGTCGCGACCTTCACGACCTCGACGCTCGCGGTCGGCACCCACTCGCTGACCGCGGTCTACTCCGGCAGCGCCGCCTTCACCGGCTCGGTCTCGCCCATCGACATCCAGACCGTCACCCAGCCGACGACCACGATCACCTTGACCTCCGCGCCCGATCCGTCCGTCGTCGGCCAGGCGAAGGTCCTCACCGCGACCGTTGCCCCAACGCCGCCTGGGGTCGGCACCCCGACAGGGACGGTGAGCTTCTTCGACGGAGCGACCCTGTTGGGCACGGCCACCCTCGTCGGCGGGGTCGCGACCTTCACGACGTCCACGCTCGCGGTCGGCACCCACTCGCTGACCGCCGTCTACAGCGGCGACGCCAACTTCAGCGGCTCCACCTCACCGGTCGACACGCAGACGGTGACCAAGGCCAACACCACCACCACGCTGATCTCCGCCCCCGACCCGTCCATCTTCGGTCAGGCGAAGCTCCTCATCGCCACGGTCGCCGCGGTCCCGCCGGGGGTGGGCACTCCCACCGGTCTGGTCAGCTTCTTCGACGGTGCCACCCTCCTCGGCACCGCGATCCTGTCCGGCGGGGTCGCCACCTTCACGACGTCCACCCTCGCGGTCGGCACCCATTCGCTGACCGCCGTGTACAACGGCAGCGCCGCGTTCAACGGGTCCACGTCGCCGCTCGACACGCAGACGGTGGTCAAGGCCAACACCACCACCACGCTGACCTCCGCCCCCAACCCCTCCACCCTCGGACAGCCGGTGGTACTCACGGCGACGGTCGCCGCGGTCCCGCCCGGGGCGGGCACTCCCACCGGTCTGGTGAGCTTCTTCGACGGTGCCACGCTTCTCGGCACCGCGACGCTCGTCGGTGGTGTCGCGACCTTCACCACCTCCGCGCTCACCGTCGGCACCCACTTGCTGACCGCGGTGTACAACGGCAGCGTCAGCTTCAACGGCTCGACGTCCCCGGCGGTCACTCAGACGGTCACGAACACGACGACCCCGGTGGCCACCAAGCTCACCGCGACAGCGGCGACCGCCGTTATCGGGTCCGACGGACTGGCCCACATCTCCACCCTGTCGGCGACACTCACCGTGCTGAGTTCCGGAGTCCCGGTGCCCGGTCAGACCATCACCTTCAAGGTGGGCACCACGACACTGGGGACCGCCGTCACCAACGCCGGCGGTGTCGCCCAGCTCAGCAACATCACCGTGAATCCGCAGACGATCATCCGCGCGGGCAATCGCTACACCGCGACCTTCGCCGGAACGGCCGCCTTCGGATCGTCCACCGCGACAGCCGCGCTCGTTCTCGCCTGACGACCCAGGCGAATCAGGCGACCCAGAAGACCCAGGCGAGTCCTGACGTGTCCTGACCAGTGCCGGCGGTCCGGTCCGCCGGCCCAAAGGGTCCGCCGGCCGGAAAGGGTCCGGTGGCCGCGAGGGGAATCCCCTCACGGCCACCGGACCCGTCGTCGAGGCGACAGCCGGACACCCGACTCCGGTGCCGCCCGTGAGCAGCAGCGGGAATGCCACGGCGGTTTCCGCCGGCGCCCCGGCAATGGCACTCGGCGCCGCACGGATGGCCGCGTCCGAGTGCGCCGAACGGGTCGGCTGTCCGGACGAATCACCTCGACCCGCAGGCCCGGCCGCCCACCCGATCGCGGTCTGCGGACCGTACCGCATGTTTCGCATTCCCCGTGCTGAACAGCCACTTCACTGCCGTACTCGTCCAGCCGATCTCTTGTGGCGCACCGCGGATGTACGCCGCACGATCTCTACTGACGGACCGATTACTACGCCGCGGGACGGCGGAATCACCGTCAACCCCCTTTTCGTGCTCCATTAGTGGGCCAAAGAGCCTGTCTGGAGAAAAAATGTTTTCCACCAACGAGGGGCCGAGGAAGCACATGACGCCGTACCGCCATTCGGCGAAGACCGTGGGCGGCAAGCGCAGAATGTGGTCCCTGGGAATCGCGGCCGCCCTGCTCTCCGTACTCGCGCCGGCCGCTGCCGCGCAGGACTCGGCCGGTCATTCATCGACTCCCCCCTCGGGGGCGAACGTGAAACAGGTGAATTCCGGGTCCGGCGGCGGACCGGACCGGTGCGGCGGGTGGTGGCACGGTTCGCAGTCGTGGTGCGCTCGCCAGGCCTACGTGGTGAACCAGGGTGCGAACAACGTGTCCGTCATCAACACGGGCACCAACAACGTGACCCGGACGATCCCGGTCGGCGCCGCCCCGTTCGGCATCGCCCTCGACCACACCCACCGCCGCGCCTACGTGACCAACCACGCCGCGGACAGCGTGTCCGTCATCAACACCGACAACAACCGGGTGACCGGGACGGTCCCGGTCGGCACCGGGCCGTTCGGCATCGCGGTCGACGAACGGCGCAAGCGCGCCTACGTGGCCAACGAGACGGACGGTACGGTCTCGGTGATCGACACGACCGACAACACCCTCACCGACACCGTGAACACCGGCGGCAGCCCCTTCGGCATCGCGGTGGACCAGGGCCGGAAGCGGGCGTACGTCACCAACATCGACTCCGACACGGTCTCCGTGATCAACACCGCCACCGACCAGATCAGTGCGACCATCACGGTCGGCACCACTCCGGTGGCGGTCGCGGTGGACGAGAAGAGCGGTCGTGCCTACGTCAGCAACCAGGGCTCGGACAACGTCTCCGTGATCAACACGGTCAACAACACCGTGGTCACCTCGATCCCGGTCCAGTCCGTTCCGTTCGGCGTCGCGCTGGACCCGCGGAACAACCGCGCCTACGTGGCCGGTCAGGGCTCGGACACGCTCTCGGTGATCAATACGACGACCAACGCCGTCCTGACCAGCGTCCCGGTCGGTGAGGCACCGGTCGGAGTGGCCGTCGATCCCAGCCGCGGCCGGGTCTACGTGACCAACCTGCTCTCCGACAACCTGTCGGTGGTCAACACCGCCAACAACCGTGTCGTGGCCACCGTTCCGGTGGGCACCGGTCCTGCGGGAGTGGCCGTCGACTAGGACGCTCACCCATCCGGGTACCCGGGCAGAAGAAGACGGCCGCCGCCGGTGACACAAGCGGCGGCCGTCGGCGTTGGGGGGCATTACGGGCCGGCCTGAGCGTGTACCGACCACCGGGCGAGGGAAATGGGAGGTTCTGAACGTGACATGGCGGGATACGCTGCGTTTTCCGGGAAATGATTTTCCTGCCAGGCGGCGCACCGGCGGAAACCCTGCCCGATCAAGAAGTTCCGCACCGAGACGGAATTCGGGTCGGGTGTTCGCCCTTTCCTGATCCGCCTCCGGGCCGGTGTCCCCGACCGCACCGGCCCGGAGGTCTGTCCTCAGCCGCGGCCCGCGCCGCGGAAGGGATAATGCCGCACCGGGTCGAACCGCGGGCGCGGCTGATAGACGTTGACCCCCGGTTCGCCGCGCAGATGAAAGGCGCTCGGAAAGGGCTGTTCCTCCGCGGTGATCCGAGTGGACGTCGGAATGTAGCGGATGGTCAGCCCGCAGCGCCGGTGCGGTGAGGTGTTGGCTGCGCTGCCGTGCACGATGGCCGGATGGTGCACCTCGACATCACCAGGCGCCAGCACCATGTCGACCGCCGCCGACTCGTCGACCTCGACCGCGATCTCCTCGCCCAGCACGTTGTCGACCGCGGTGTTGGCCCGCATGCCGGCGATCTCACCGCGGTGGCTGCCCGGGACCAGCCGTACGCACCCGTTCTCGGGTGTGGAGTGGTCGACGGCCAGCCAGAGGGTGACCACCCGCATCGGCTCCAGCGGCCAGAAGGCCGCGTCCTGGTGCCAGAGCACCGGCTGCCCGGAGAAGGGCGGCTTGCTGATGTAGTGGGAGGCGAACAGCGCGATGTCCGGGCCGATGAACGTCTCCGCGATGTCCAGCAGCCGGTCATCGGAGACCAGCCGCACCCAGAACGGGTCGTCGCGCATCAGCGTGTGGCCCAGCTGTTCGGGACGCAGATCGGGATGGCGTTCCTGGAGCCAGGCCACATGTCCGGCCGTTTCGGCCACCAGCTCCGGATCCAGGACCCCGCGGAAGACCGCGTAGCCGTCGGTCGCGAACCGGTCGCGTACATCACTCATCGGGCACCTCCACGATGCGCAGGGGACCGGCGACCGTGCCGGCCGGGCGGACGCGGCCGTCCACCGTCGCCTCCCGGCGGTCGGCGGCGAGCCGCAGGTCGATCTCATGGCCGCGATAACGCAGTCCGCGCAGTTCCACCTCACCGGGCAGCCACGGCGGCGGCGCCCAGTCGAGGGCGCCGTCGGGCCGGGGGCGCAGCCCGGCGAGTCCGGTGAGCACCGCCTCGGCGCCGGTCAGCCCCGCGATGACGTTGGCGCGCCGGCCGCGGGGCGGGGCGGCGGGACGGTCGCAGAAGTGGTCCTGCGGGTAGTACGCGAAGTGCTCGCCCATCCACAGCAGCCGGGACAGGACATCCCAGGCGAGCCGGGCGTCACCCCGCTCCCACAGCGCCAGGGCGAGCTGCGGTGCCTCTCCGGTGTACGCGCCGCCCCCCGACCAGTCCACGTCGCCGAGTTCGTAGTGCGCCTCGTCCTCCGCCGACACGCTGCTGACCCCGTAGCGGCCGAGGAAGGCCCCCTCCCGGAGGTGGGAGAGCAGCGCCGCCGCCATGGCGGGGGTGCAGGCTCCGGCCCGCAAGGCGTCGAATGCCTGGACGGAGTAGGCGAGTTCGGTGTGACCGTCCGGGTAGCGGCTGCGGAACCAGCCCGCCGCCGGATCCCACAGTTCGGTGGCCACCGCCTGCTGGATCAGGCCCGCCTGCGCGCGCAGTTCGGCCACCGGCAGCGCGGCGCCGGTCGCCTCGGCGAGGTCGGCGAGCAGATCCAGGCTCCAGGCGCGCTCCGCGTTGGGGCTGGCGACGAGGTGTTCCCAGCCGGAGCCCCGCATCTCCAGCAGATTGTGCTGGGAACCGTAGTCGCGCAACGCGCCCACCGCGGGGAAGCGGTCCGCCAGCCGGGACTCCGTCTCGTGGAGTCTGGCCAGCAGTTCCGGGCTGAGGCCGCCGTGGCAGGCCGCGGCGTACGCCAGCATCACCAGGGACCAGCCGCTGTACGCGTAGGCGACGCCGGTGCCGGTGCCGTCCGGGGCGATCGCGTAGTGGTCGGTGAGGTCGGCCTTGACCATCGTTTCGAGGATGTCGGTCACCGCGCCGCCGAGCATCAGCGCGAGGGTGTGCGGCGCGTACCCGCCGGTGTCCCAGGCGTACGCGCACAGCGCGCCGCCGTCGATGCCCGAGGTCGCCACGAACGGTGTGGTGGCGAACGCCGGGTTGTCCCACAGGCAGACCAGGCCGCTCGCCAGCGACCTGCGGTAGTAGGCGTCAAGCCCGGGCACGTCGGTGACCAGCCGGGGGACAGCGGCGAGCGCCCGGTCCGTGCGCTGCCCGGTCTGCCGCTCGGCGTGCGCCGCCCACTGCCGCGGTGAGCCGGCCCCGCCGGTCCCGCCGATCCGCACCGCCAGTGCGAACTCGTCCTCCCCGTCCGGGCCGAGCGCCAGCTCCAGCCCTTCGTGCACCAGCTCGGCCCGGGTCCGGCCGGCCTGCTCGGGCATCGGCGGCATCCACCCCCAGGCTCCGAGCGGCACACCGCCCACCGGACCTGAGGTCAGCTCGGGCAGTAACCGTACGGTCAGTGCCCGCCCAGAGCGGTTGCGCACCCGCACCCGGAGCGCGTATCCCGCCTGGCCGTGCAGCGGCGTCAGGGTGCTGCGCACCCGCAGCGACACCAGGCGGCCGGCCGCGTCCCTGCGGTGGTACGTACCCTGCCGTTCGATCCCGTCCAGCCGCCAGGTTCCGCCGGCCAGCAGCAGCCCGCCACCCGCGACGCCCGGTGCGCCGGTGTCCTCGATCCGTATGCCGCCGGCCTCCAGGGCGACGGTGAGCCGCGCCTCGGGCGCTGCGTGCGGCGGGGCGTAACAGGCGCCTACGCCGCAGACGGTGCCGGGTACCAGGGCCACGGTGGACCAGCCGCTGGTGGTCCAGAGGGTCTCCGCGACGCTCCGGCGCAGATCGAACCGGAAGTCGTCGCTCACGTATCGCGTCACCGGCCGTCCCCCGACAACCCGGCCGGCGCGATGGTGCGCTGCTCCCGCGCGGAGCGGTACGCCGCGAGAATCAGCTTCAGGACGTCCGTCCCCTCCTGCTCGGTGTGCACCGGGCGGATCCCGTCGCGGATCCGCGCCGTGAAGTCCGCGCAGACCGCGGGCACCGAGTCGAGCCGCGGATACTCGGTGACCGTGGTGGCCCCGCCGCGCTCCTTGTGGTGCAGGGTCGTGCCGTCGCTCCACAGGCTGCCGCGCTCGCCGGTCACCGAGAACTTCCCCGCGAAGGGCGCGGCGTCGTACGCCCAGCTGGTCACGATCTCACCGACGACGCCGTTGTCGAACCGCACCAGCACCCGCGCGGAGTCCTCGCCCTCCATGAACTCCAGCCGGTGCCGGCTGAGCATGGCGGTGACCTCGGCGGGGCGGCCGCCCGCCAGATGGAGCAGCAGGTAGGCGGGGTGGTAGCCGGTGTCGATGAGCTCACCGCCGCCGCTGGTCGCGGTGTGGGCCCGCCAGCCCATGGAGGCGGGGTCGAAGTCGTTGTGGAAGCTGTCGGTGGTCTGCAGTTCGTGGATCCGGCCGAGGGCGCCGGAGAGGATCAGCTCCTTGGCGTCGGCCACCGCGGGCATCAGCAACTGGTTGTGCGCGCACATCAAGGTGACGTCCGCGGCGCGCACCGCGTCGGCGATCCGGCCGGCCTCCTCGACGGTGAGGCAGAGCGGCTTCTCGCACAGGATGTGCTTGCCCGCTTTGGCGGCCGCGATGATGGCGTCGGCGTGCAGATGGTGCGGCAGGCAGATGTCGACGGCGTCGATCGCGGGGTCGTCGAGCAGCGCCAGGTAATCGGTGAAGACCCGGGCCCCGCCGGCCTGTTCTGCCCGCGCGGCGGCGGTGGCGGCGTCCACGTCGGCGACCGCCTCGATGACGGCCTGGCCGGGCACGGACAGATAACCGCTCACATGCTTGCGGGAGATGTTCCCGCAGCCGATGATCCCTACAGCGACGGTCATACGGTGCTCCCTGTCGTGGCGGCTTCCATCAGCCGGGTCAGGTCGAGGCCGAGGGCGAGGTTCTCCTCGGGGCGGGTGCCCTCGGCGATATGGCGTACGAAGTGCTCGAAGGGTGTGCCGGAGCGCGGGGGCACCGCGCGTTCGGTCCAGTCGCCGGTGGTGTTGACCAGCAGCCGGGGTTCGGGGGTGCCGAACAGGGCGCTGCCGCCGGTGCCGTGGAGTTCGATGCTGAACGGCGAGCGGGCGGCGGCGAAACCGGCCTCGACGACACCGAGGGCGCCGTCGGCGCAGCGCAGTACCGCGACGGCGTTGTCGTCCACCGCACGGCCGGTGACATGGCCGAAGGACGCGCTCACCGACTCGGGCAGCTGTCCCAGGAAGAGCCGGGCCAGATACATCGGGTGGCAGCCGAGGTCGATCAGCGCGCCGCCGGCGGTGCCGGCCGGGTCGTAGAAGTGCTCGGGCAGCCAGCCGTCCCCCAGCGCCCCGTCGTGTGCCAGGCGGACCCGGACGGCAGTGATCCGGCCGAGCGCGCCCTCGGCCAGCAACTCCAAGATGGCGGCGGTGTATCCCTCGTACAGCCGGGGGAGCGAGAGCATCAGTACCGTGCCGGACTTCTCCGCGGCGGCCACGAGCTGCTCGCACTCGCCGTAGGTGGGGGCCAGGACCTTCTCGGTGAAGACGTGCTTGCCCGCCGCGGCCGCCGCGGTGATCACCGGGAGGTGGGCGGTGGTGGGCGCCGTGACGACCACCGCGTCCACGTCGTCACGGGCCAGGAGTCCGGCCAGGTCCTGGTGGAAGTCGGCGCCCAGGCCGGAGGCCCAGTCGCTGCCGCGGACCGGGTCCTCGTCCCAGACCGCGACGATCTCGGTGCCGGGATGGGTGGTCGCCTCGCGGGCGTAGTCGCGTGCGTGCACGTGCCAGAAGCTCAGGATTGCCAGACGCAGAGGCACTTGTGGTTTCCCTTCTAGCCCTTGACCGCGCCGGCCAGGCCGTTGACGAAGTACCGCTGGAGCAGCAGGAAGATGACGACGATCGGGAGCAGGGAGATCACCGAACCGGCGCACAGCAGCGTCCAGTCGGTGGAGTTCTGGCCGAGGAAGGCGTACATGCCCACCGGCAGGGTGTGCAGTCCGGGCTTGGAGAGGGTGAAGACCAGCGGGATGAAGAAGCTGTTCCAGGCCGTGATGCAGGTGAACAGTCCGACGGTGGCGAGCATCGGGCCGGAGAGCGGCAGCATCACCCGCCAGAAGGTCTGGTGGAAACTGGCGCCGTCCACCCGCGCCGCGTCCTCGATCTCCCGGTCCATCGTGGAGAAGTAGCCCATGAACAGGAAGGTGGCGAAGACCAGGCTGCTCGACGACTGGACGATGATCACCGCCCACAGGGAGTTGAGCAGGTGCAGGCCGCGGACGATGTCGAAGATCGGGATGATGGTGTACCCGTGCGGGAGGAACAAGGTCACCGAGATCAGGCCGATGCACGCCTTGCGGCCGGGGAAGTCGGTACGGGCCAGCACGTAACCGGCCATGGAGGTGGCGGCCAGCGTGAGCAGGACGGCGCCGCCCGCCACCAGCACGGTGTTGAGGAAGTACTTCCCGAAGGACGCCTCCTGCCAGGCGTGGGCGTAGTTGGAGGTGAGGAAGCTCTTGGGGATGGGGTTGAGGCCCTGGCTGAAGAAGCCGTCGGCGCTCTTCAGGGAACTGCCCAGGGTCCACAGGAACGGGAAGAGCCAGATGAGGCCGCCGGCCAGCAGCAGGAGGTGGGTGACGGACCGCCCCGCCGTGCGGCGGACGGATCTCCCGGCCGTCCGGCGGACGCGGGTCGTGATCAGTGCCATGCGGTGTTCCCCCTCACGCGCGCCCGGCGGCGCGGCGCTTGGCGATGGAGCGGAAGATGAGCACCTGCAGCACCGAGAAGCCGATGAGCAGCAGGCCGTAGAAGAAGGAGGCGGCCGAGGCGAGCCCCACATCGGGCTGGGTGGCCGCGGCCTGGTTGCCGCCGAAGGCCAGGTGGTAGATGTAGGTGTTGACCACCTCGGTGCCGAAGTACGGGCCGCCGTTGGTGAGTACCTGCACCAGGTCGAAGACCTGGAACGAGCCGATGAAGGCGAGGATCACGATCATCAGGCCGACCGAACGGAGCATCGGCACGGTGATGTGGACGAAGGCCCTGATCCGCCCCGCGCCGTCGATCTTCGCCGCTTCGTTGATCTCGTCGGGGATGGTCTGCAGCCCGGCGAGGAAGTAGACGAGGTTGTAGCCGAGGGTCTGCCAGATCCCGACGAGGATGATGATCCCCATCGCGATCTTCGGGTTGCCCAGCCAGTCCACCGGGGTGTCGATGAGGTGGATGTCGAGCAGCCAGCCGTTGAGCGTGTCACCGAAGTTGGAGAGCATCAGCTGGACGACGACCCCGACCACGGCGGGGGAGGTGACCACCGGCAGGAAGAACATGGTCCGGTAGAAGGACGAGAAGCGGAGCTTCTTGTTGTTGAGGACCAGCGCCAGCATCAGCGCGATGACGAGCTGCACCGGCACGACGACGATGGCGTAGACGAAGGTGTGCGCGACGGAGTTCCAGAAGATCGAGTCGTGGGCGATCTGCCGGAAGTTGGCCAGGCCGACGAAGTCCGACGGCGACCCGATGCCGTTCCAGCGGTAGAGCGTGTAGAAGAGCGAGCCGAAGATCGGGTAGACGACGAAGGTCAGCAGCAGCGCCATCAGCGGCAGGAGGTAGCAGTAACTCCACCGTGCCGCCCACAGGCGCTGACGCAGCGGGGCCTTCGGCGGTTGGGCCGCGGTGGCCGTCTCGGGGCCGCCGCGGTGGGCGGGCGGGCTGGGCGCCGTGTCGACGAGGGGCACGGTGACCTCCGTTCACATGGGTTCGGCGGTACGGCCGTCGGCGGGTGCGGGCCCCCGCCCGGGGGAGCGGGCGGGGGCGCGGGGCGACCGCTTACGCCGACGTGTTCTGGTACGGCTTGGTGGGGTCCCAGTCCTTGAAGACGTAGTCGGTGAGGCTGACCTTCGCCCCCTTGGCCTGGGCCTGCTTGACGCCGTCGGCCAGCGCCTTGTTCCTGCGGTCCTCCAGCGCGGTGAGGGCCGCGCCCATGTCCTTCAGCTGGCCGGTGTAGAGACCCGCGACCACATCGGGCAGATCCGGCTTGACGGCCGGCATGACCACCTGTGAGACAGCCGGGTTGCGGATCGCCGGCACCGGCCACGGCAGCGCGTACTTACGGGTGTCCACATACGCCTGGAACTGCGGCGAGGTGATCTTCGCCGCCGCGTTGGCCTCGGGGAAGACCGACAGCCCCTGCCCGGACTCCACCCACCGCCGGCCCGCCTCCGGACTGTGCAGATGGTCGAACCACGCCCATGCCTCGTCGGAGACCCCGGTGCCCTTCGCTATCCCGAAGAGACGGCCGCCGGGGGCGTAGTAGAAGTACGCCTGGGGCGTCGCGGTCGGTGATGGCAGCGTTGTCAGGCTGTAGTCGGAGAAGTGGTGTTCGGCCCAGGTGGGCTGGTTCCACACCCCGCCCACCGTGATCCCGAACTTGCCCCGCTCGAAGAACGCCCGCGCCTGTTCGTCGCCGATGCTCATCGCGCTGGGGTAGATGTAGCCCTTCTTCTTCCACTCCAGCAGCAGGCTCAGGAAGTCGGCGTAGTTGCGGTCCGATCCGAAGGTCCACTTGCCGACCCGGTAGTCGGGGCCGTCCGTGCCGTAGCCGGCCGGGGAACCGGCGCCGCGGACGAACAGCTCGATCCACCAGGTCAAGGTGGCGTTCTGGGCGTTCCCGAAACCGATCCCGTGCGCTTTGCCGCCGCTCTTGGCGGTGATGGCCTCGGCGGCCAGGGTGACGTCGTCCCAGGTCCTGGGGATCTTCACGCTGCCGTCGGGGTTGGTGATCCCGGCCTGCTTGAACAGGCCGTTGTGGATGTACAGCTGGAGCCACGGCGCGGTGCCGCCGAACGGGGCGCTGTAGACCTTGCCCTCGGCCATGTTGACGCCGTTGAAGAAGCTGCCCTGCGGGAAGCGGGCCTGCCAGTTCGCGGTGGCGTAGCTGTCCAGCGGATCGAGCCAGCCCTGCGCCACCTGGTCGGGGAAGCCCGGGGTGGAGGGGATCTGGTAGAAGTCCGGGGCGTCGCCGCCGCGGAAGGCAAGGTTGATCAGGTCGGGGTACTTGTCGCTGACCTGGACCGTGCGCTTGATCCTGATCTTCGGGTTGGCCTTCTCGAAGAGCGCTATCTCGTTCTTCAGCCACGGCTCCTGGCTGACGAACCAGTCCCAGTGGGTGATGCTCTTGGTGCCGGGGGTGGTCGAGTGGGAGGACGACGAGCACGCGGTGAGGCCGCCGCCGAGGGCGGCCGCGCCGAACGCCGCTGAGGCGGCCAGGAAGCCGCGTCTGCTGATCGGGGGCATGGGATTACGCTCCGTTCTTGAGCGATGCGTCGTCGATGAGAAGGTCACCGGTACCGGCGGTGGTGCTGATCCACCATTCGGCGTGGTCGAGCGGCTTGCTGAAGTTCAGCGGCACCGCGCCCGCTGTCGCCAGATGCGTCCAGGCGCCGGTGGACACCGTGCCGGTGGCCAGCGGGACCGACTCCGAGGTGCCGTCGGTGTAGGTGAGCTTGATCTTCAGCTGCGCGGTGGTGGGGTTGCCGCTGCCGAGCCGCACCCAGGCGCCGGAGGTGTAGCTCTGTCCTGCGGCGACCTGGACCCCCTGGGCCGGGCCCTGCCACTCGGCCGTACGGCCGGTGGAGCGGATCGCCACCGAGCCGCTGTGGACCGTGGCGGTGTCGGGCTTGACCGTGCTCGGGCTGAAGCCGTACCAGTTGGCCTGGCCGAGTTCGGCGTCGGCGTTGGCCAGCAGTTCCTTGTCGGAGGAGTTCTTGCCGTCGGCGACCACCGTGACGGTCCTGCCGGCGTTGGTGGCCAGATCGACGTGGACCTGCTCGGTGGCCCCGGCCGCGGTGACCGTCACGAGGTAGTCGCCGAGGAAGCCGCGGGTGCCGTAGCTGCCGGCGCTGTCGGTGCTGCCGGACGCGTTGGTCCACCACTGCTTGGTCACCAGGTCGTGCCAGACCTGGCCGTTGGGCTTGAGTGACCAGTCGGCGTTGTAGAGGGCCGCCAGCGGGTTCCAGATGTTCTTCTCCCAGATCCCGAAGGTGCTGATCGCAGTGACATCGGGCTGGCTGAACAGGATCGTCATGAAGTCACGGGTGTAGTCCGCCTGGAGCTGCAGGTCCGTGGTCGGGATGTCGAACTCGGTCGCCTCCAGGGGCAGTCCGAGGCCGGCGTAGCGGTTGAGGAGGTTGTAGACGTCCTCGGGCGGGGTCGGCTGCAGGCCGGTGAAGTGGCTCTCCAGGCCGATGCCGCCGAGCGGGTAGCCGCCGCTCTTGATCCGGTTCGCCAGGTTGTAGACGTAGTCCTGGTGCCGCTTGTCCCAGCCGTTGTCCTCCAGCAGGTCGTAGTCGTTGAGCACGAGCCGCGCCTTGGGATCGGCCTGCCGGGCCAGGACGTACCAGCGGTTGATCTCGTCCGGGCCCATGATGTCCTGCACGTTGTGCTCGGAGTACGGCTCGTTGACGACGTCCCAGTTGTCGACGTTGCCGGTGAGCGCGCCCGCCTCGTCGGTGATGTGGTTGTCGATCCGGGCCCGCAGCGCCGGCTTGTCGGTCTGCAGGGTCTGCACATCGGCGGGCATGTTGCCCCAGGACGGCCAGATGAGGTTGTGGCCGCGGAAGGCGAGGCCCTGCTCACGCGCCCACTTGAGAGTCGGCTGGGTGACGGTGGTCCGCTCGGTGGTGTTCTCCCAGTGGGTCCACTTGAGGTTGTTGCCGAAGGTGATCTGGTTGAAGTCGCCGTTCGTCACCGCCTGGCGGTACTTCTGGCCGTCGGTGGTGTTGGCCATCATGGTGGCGGCGTCGACGGCGGTGCCGAACTTGAAGGCGTGGTCCTGCATGTCCACTTTCACGGTGGCGCCGGGCACCGGCCGGCCGGCGCTGTCGACCACCTTCACCGTGAGGTCGCCCTTGCGGTACTGGTCGATGCGCGCGTCGGCCGCGGCCCGCCACGAGGCGTTCGCGTCCCGTCCCGCATAGGTGATGGTCGGGTAGCCGGCCGGGTTGCCCTGGCCCCAGTCGGTGACCGAGACACCGGCCACCTGGAAGGTCTGGGCGCCGTAACCGAGCCAGAACTGGAAGTGCGCGTCACCCGGGGCGTAGTCCTCGGCGATACGGAACGGGAACTCGAACTTCGTCCAGGTACTGGTGAACCGCAGCGGTGCGTTGGCGGACTTCTTGAACGTCCCGCCGTCGCGTTCGAAGACGAAGGTGGAGTAACCGGCGTCCTGCCCGGCGGCAGGGGTGACCGAGCGCGCCCAGAAGGTCGCCACCGCGGCGTCGTTCGCCTTGACCGACACGGCCGTTTCGGCGCCCAGGGCGTACTCGTACTCCCCGTCGAGGCCGGCGCTCTTCGGGCTCGCGGTGGTGGTGATCTGCAGGGCCTGGGTGAAGTTGCTGTTTCCGGTCACCGGAACGATCTGTGTCTGCGGTGCAGGGGAGCCCTTGGTCTGGGTGAAGGCGGGCAGCGCGTCCGCAGGCATGATCTGGACGGGGTCGGCGGCGCGCGCCGTGTGGGGTGCGAGTTGCACCGTGAAAGTGGCCAGCAGAAGGACGGTGAGAAATGCTCCTGACTTTCTGCGGATACTGCTGAATTGCCTCATGGGCAAGCCCCTTTTTAGGGAATGGTGGGCACGGCGCTTTGTGCTCCGTGCTGCGACTCCACCGTGATTGAGGCGGTGCTGGTGACAGAGGGGATCCGTTGTTCAGCCGACCGGCGGGGCAGCTCCCGTGCTGTCCCGGACGATCAGTTCGGTGGGGAGGACGAGGTGCTGTTCCGCGGTGGCGTCCTCGGTCGGATCGAGCGAGGCGAGCAGCAGCCGGGCGGCCCGCCTGCCCATCTCGATGAACGGTTGCCGGACGGTGGTGAGGGCGGGCCGCACGTTCGATGCGGCGTCGATGTCGTCGAAGCCGACCACGGACACGTCCTCGGGCACCCGCAGCCCGCACTCCGCGAGTTCGTCCAGCACCGTGAAGGCCGCCGAGTCCTGGAAGGCGAAGATCGCGGTGGGCCTGCGGCCGGGCGGCAGGGCCATCAGCTCCCGGGTGCGTTCGCGGATCAGCCGCTGCTCGAAGCCGGTTTCGGCCTCCAGCGCGGGATCGGGCCGCACCCCGGCCGCGGTGAGGGCGTCCCGCAGCCCGCGCAGCCGCTGCTGGACGTAAGGGTCGTCGGTGGGGCCCAGGATGCCGGCGATCCGCCGGTGCCCGAACTCGGTCAGATGCCGGCCGGCGGCCAGCCCGCCGGCGTAGTTGTCGGCGCCCACGGAGGGCAGTTCGTTGTCGGCGCCCAGGGTGTCGATCAGCACGATGGGCAGCCCGCCGCGGTGCAGTTCGGCCAGCCGGTCGAGCGGCTGCTGGTCATGGGTGACGACCAGCAGCCCGGCACTGAGACCCGAGCTGAGGATACGGTCGACGACCCCGTCGTAATCGCGTTCGTTGGTGCTGGTGAAGAGGACGATCTCGTATTTCGAGTTCTCGACGACCGTGGCGACGCCGTAGTTGATGTTGGCCATCAGCCGCCAGGTGAGACCGGGCACGATCATCCCGATCAGGCCCGTGTCGCCCTTGGCCAGCGCGGTCGCGGCGAAGTTCGGCACGTAGTTGTGACGGCGCATCACCTCGACCACACGACGGCGGGTCTCCGGGTCCACCTTGGGGCTGTCGTTCAGCACCAGGGAGACCGTGGACTTCGACAGCCCGGAGAGCTGTGCGATATCGCGGATCGTCAGTTTCGCCATCGCTGTCCCTTCTCTTGGACTGGTCCAACTCCCGTGTCCGCTGGAACTTTTGGACCAGTCCAACCGTGGTTCTGGAAGTTAACGTTGGACCTGTCCAACGTCAATGCGTCGCGCAGAAAAAACCGTCCATGGCGCCAAAAGCGGCGGCCGGGGCGGCACGGAGGTTCAGGCCCGCCCGGCGCTGGGCACTGATTCACATGAGCGTTCCGTGTTCACGTATGCGTCCGAAGGAGATGTCCGTGGTGTCCGAGCCTGCCCCGCCCAGCCGCGATCGGATCGACCGGATCCGGCTGTCGTCCGTCCGCCTGCCACTGGCGGCCCCGATCAGCGACGCCAAGGTGCTCACCGGGGTGCAGACCCCGATGACCGAGATCGCCCTCCTCTTCGCCGAGATCACCACCGCTGACGGCCATGAGGGCACCGGCTTCAGCTACTCCAAGCGGGCCGGCGGCCCCGGGCAGTACGCCCACGCCCGGGAGATCGCCCCCGTCCTGATCGGCGAGGACCCCAACGACACGGCCCGGCTGTGGGACAAGCTGATGTGGGCCGGCGCCTCGGTCGGCCGCAGCGGACTGGCCGTCCAGGCGATCGCCGCCTTCGACATCGCCCTGTGGGACCTCAAGGCCAAGCAGGCCAGGCTGCCGCTGGCCAAACTGCTCGGCGCCCACCGCGACTCCGTACGCTGCTACAACACCTCCGGCGGCTTCCTGCACACCCCCGTCGAGCAGGTCATGGAGAACGCCACCGCGGCCCTGGAGCGCGGCCTGGGCGGCATCAAGATCAAGGTCGGCCAGCCGGACAGCACGGCCGACCTCAAGCGGCTGGAGGCGGTCCGGACACACATCGGTGACGCCGTACCGCTCATGGTCGACGCCAACCAGCAGTGGGACCGGCCCACCGCCCAGCGCCTCGGCCGCGCCCTGGAGGAGTACGGGCTGACCTGGATCGAGGAGCCGCTCGACGCCTATGACACCGAAGGCCACGCCGCGCTCGCGGCGGCGCTCGACACCCCCGTCGCCACCGGAGAGATGCTGGCCAGCGTCGCCGAGCACGTCTCGCTGATCGACGCACGGGCCTGCGACATCCTCCAGCCCGACGCGCCGCGGATCGGCGGCATCACCCCGTTCCTCAAGCTCGCCGCCCTCGCCGACCACCGCCGGCTGCACCTGGCCCCGCACTTCGCCATGGAGATCCACCTCCACCTCGCCGCGGCCTACCCGCACGAACCCTGGGTCGAGCACTTCGAATGGCTGGAGCCGCTCTTCAACGAACGCCTCGACATCCACGACGGCCGGATGCACCTGTCCACCCGCCCCGGCCTCGGCTTCACCTTGACCGGTCAGGCCCGCGCCTGGACCCGCGAGAGCAGCGAGATCACCGCCCGCGGCTGACGCCGTGACGCGGCCCGCAGGGCGGCCCGGCCCCGATCCGGAGCGCCGGGGTGGTCAGCGGAAGAGGCCGCTGTAGGCGTTGAGCGCGGGCTGGCCGCCCAGGTGGGCGTACAGCACGTGCGAGTCCTTCGGGATGTCGCCGTCGCGGACCAGGTCGAGGAGCCCGGCCATCGACTTGCCCTCGTACACCGGGTCGATGATCATGCCCTCCAGGCTGCCGGTGAGCCGGATGGCGTCCAGGGTGGACCGCACGGGTATCCCGTACCGGTCGCCCGCCCAGCCCTCCAGAACGGTGATCTCGTCGTCCCGCAGCTCGCGCCCGAGACCGATCAGGCCGGCGGTGGCACGGGCGATCTTCTCCACCTGGGCGCGTGTCTCGGCGACCCTGGCGGAGGCGTCGATGCCGATGACCCGCCGGGGCCGGTCCTGGCCGGCGAAACCGGCGATCATGCCCGCCTGGGTGCTGCCGGTGACGCTGCACACCACGATCGTGTCGAAGAAGACCCCGAGGTGCCGTTCCTGCTCCTGGACTTCGTACGCCCAGTTGGCGAAGCCGAGACCGCCCAGCGGATGGTCGGAGGCACCGGCCGGAATCGCGTACGGCGTTCCGCCGCTCGCCCGGACATCCTCCAGCGCCTCATTCCAGCTGTCCTTGAAGCCGATGCCGAAGCCCGCCTCGACCAGGCGCACGTCCGCGCCCATGATCCGCGAGAGCAGGATGTTGCCGACCTTGTCGTTGACGGCGTCCGGCCAGTCCACCCAGCTCTCCTGGACGAGCACTGCCCGCAGCCCCAGCCGGGCGGCCACCGCGGCGACCTGGCGGGTGTGGTTGGACTGGACGCCGCCGATGCTGACCAGGGTGTCCGCGCCCTGCCGCAGTGCCTCGGGCACCAGGTACTCCAGCTTGCGGGTCTTGTTCCCGCCGAACGCCAGACCGCTGTTGCAGTCCTCGCGCTTGGCCCAGATCCTGGCGCCGCCCAGGTGGTCGCTGAGCCGGTCCAGCGGGTGCACCGGGCTCGGCCCGAAGAGCAGCGGACAGCGGTCGAAGTCGTCCAGGGACACGGGTGCCTCCGTAAGCGCTGGGGTGGGAGCGGTGCGGTGGGAGCGGTGCGGTGGGAGCGGGCGGGGTTCCGCCGGGGCCCGGTCAAGGGCGGCGCGGGTGGCCGGGTTCACCGCCTCCGCGGAAGTCCGCGGTGGTGGCCGTGGCCGTGGGTCCGCCCTGTTCGTCGGCCGGGAGCAGGGTGTCGAGCAGCGGCAGAAGCGTCTGCCAGTTCTCCCGGGCCGCGGCGGCCGCGCCTGCGGCGTCCCCCGCCGCGCACAGTTCGATGATCCGGGCATGCTGGGCGACTGACGAGCGCCCGCTCAAAGAGGCGAACCGGAGCCGCTCCACCCGGCGCAGCACGGGGGTGAACTGCTCCAGTACGGTGCGGACCGCCTGGTTGGCGCAGGCGGTGACCGGGACGCCGTGGAAGTCGTCGTCGGCCGCGAGCGCCGCCGTGACGTCATCGCGCCGCAGGGCGTCGGCGAACCGGGCGTTCGCCGCACGCATCGCGTCCAGTTCGGCGGCGGCGAGATTCGGCACCGCCTCGCGGACGGCGAGTTCGTGCATCGCGGCCGTCACCGACATCGCGTCGTGCACGGCCCGTACGTCCAGCGGGCTGACGATGGTGTGGCGCCCCGGCTTCGTCCGTACCAGCCCGGCCTGTTCCAGCCGGGCCAGCGCCTCCCTGACAGGTGTCCGGCTGACCCCCAGCCACGCGACGAGAGCGGCGTCATTGAGCCGCTCACCGGGCGCGAGGGTCCCGTCCACGATGGCGTCCCGAAGCGCCCGGTAGGCGTCCTCGCGCAGGAGTGATCGGGTGACGAGGCCGCGGCTCTCCGGAACTGGCATGCAATATATTGCACTTCGCCGCAGGGCTCCCGTCAAGAGCCGTGCGGGAGAGCGGCCGGCGGCTGTGTCCTGGCGGAATGTGACGGACCATCAAGGTCGCCTGCCCGCAGCCGAGTTGTCGGCCGCCGCACGTTTGCGGGGCCCGGCGTCGAGCGGCGGGACGGCGCCGCTACGCTCCCCGCCATGACTGAATTTTCAACCATCTGGCCCGTGATCACGCTCTTCCTGGGCGCCGCGGGCACCCTCGGCCGGGACATCGTCACCCAGGCGAGCAGAGACCGGCGGGAGGAGGCCGTGCGGCAGCGCGAATTCGCCAAGGAGGCGGTCGAGCGCAGGGAGGAGTTCGAGCTGGAGCACCTGGTGGAGATCAACTCGCTCCTGCGTGCCCAGTCCGACGCGGTCCTCGAACTCGCCGTCGCCCTGCGCGCCCACCGGTACGCGCAGACCACGGGTGACGATGTGCCGTACCCCCATGAGGCGCTGAACCGCGTGCAGGCGGCGGACGCCGCGGTCTGGGCGAAGGCCGGACTCATCCTCGCCGAGCCCGCACGGGCCTGGGTCCAAGCGGCGCACGAGAGCGCCCGGGCGACCGCGGCGACCGTACAAGCCGGCGACCGCGAACCGGAGTTGCGTGTCATGGGGGAGAAGCTCAACGGCGCGTACGCGGCGGTCTCCGCCCGCGTCCGCGAAATCTACGTCGGCCGCGAGGCCGCACTTCGCTGACCGCCGGGCCGGCCGCGGGAGGCGTCTCGCGGCGGGCCCGCGTCAGCCGATCTGTTCGGCCAGGGCGACGATGATGCCTGCCGGGCCGCGGAGGTTGCAGAGCCGGAAGGATTTCTCGTACTGCGCCACCTCGCCGAGGAGTTCGGCGCCGTGGGCGCGCAGGCGGGCGATGGTGTCGTCGACGTCGTCCACGGCGAACATGACGCGATGCAGACCCAGCGTATTCGGCGGAGGGTTCCGCGGCTCGGCGTCGGACACCGCGGGGGCGTGGTACTTGGTCAGCTCCAGCCTGCTGTGGCCGTCCGGGGTCCGCAGCACCGCGATGGCGCTCCGGACGCCGTCGAGTCCGACGGTGCGGTCCGCGTAGAGGCCCTCGATCTGCGCCGTGCCTTCCAGCTCCATACCGAGCTCGGTGAAGAAGGCGACAGCCGCGTCCAGGTCGTCGACGACGATGGCGACGTTGTCCATCCGCTGAATAGTCACGTCTGCGAGCCTAACGACTCGGCACGCGGCAGCGGGGCCGCCGTGACATGACGACGGCCGCACGAGGCTGAGCGGATCGCGACGTCCTTCCCGCCCCGCGCGGCGGCGCGGCCACGACCGCCGGCGCGCCGCCGGCCGTGGCCGACCACCACCTGGTCCGCGTGGATCAGAGCGCGAGTTCGATGGCCATGCCGAGCAGACCGGCGACGACCAGAGCGACGACGATCATGATGACGATGATCGGCGCCGCCGCCCAGCCCTGACTGAGCGGTTCGCGTTCGGGTCCGTCCAGGCCGGACACGCCCGACTCGGCGGGCGGTGTCTGGCCTGGACGCTGCAGGGCGTCCTCCGGGACGCTCAGTCCTTCGTCCGTCAGATGGGGGTTGTCGGCGGGCCTGGGGTGGGTGATCGCCATGGCCGTCCTCCGATGCGCGCAGTTCAGATGCGAGATCCGTGCGCCCTGCGGGTACCCATTCCCTCCGCGGTGAAGCACGGTGTCCCGGGCAGTGGCAGTGCCCCGGGTCACGCGGTCCGGAGCGGTGAGGGCGCCGTGGTGGTCCAGCCGCCGTCGACGGCGAGCGTCTGACCGGTGACGTAGGCGCTCTGCGGGGAGCTGAGGAAGAGGACGGCCGCCGCGATGTCCTCGGGCTCGCCGATCCGGTCCAGCGGCACCTTCTCCAGGTATCTGCGGGTCACCTCCTCGTCACCCGCGATCCACGACCCGAGGACGGTACGGGTGGCACCCGGACTCACGACGTTCACCCGCACCTGCTGGGCGCCCCACTCCGCGGCCAGCGACCGGGTGGCCGCCTCGATGCCGCCGCGCAGCCCGCTGTAGAGGCTCAGCCCGGGCATCCCCTGCTGCCCCAGCCCGGAGGAGATGTTCACGATGCTGCCGCCACCGTGCTCCGCCATGTCCGCCGCGGCCAGGCCGCTCAGCAGGATGGGGGCCCGCAGGTACAGCGCCCAGCCGGCGTCCGCGTCCTGCTCGGTGAGCGTGTGCGCGGATCCGGCCCCTGACCCGCCGCCCGCGTTGTTCACCAGCACATCGACCGAGCCGACGGTCTGCCGGACCCGCTCCATCACGGTGGCGGGCGCGTCCGCCGCCGCGAGGTCGGCGGTCACCACGACCGGCTCGTGCGGAAGCCCGGCGGCCACCTCCTCCAGCGTGTCCCTGTTGCGTCCGACCAATACGACGCGTGCCCCGGCAGCCGCGAAAGCCCGGCTGATCGCCGCGCCGATTCCCCGGCTGGCCCCTGTGACGACCGCGTTCTTACCCGTCAGTTCGGGTGCGTATGAAGCTGAGTCCGATGACATGGCGCATGTCCTTTCCGCCGACGACCTGCTCTGTTCCTCCCTCCACCTCACCGGGTGTGCGGACCGTCGGCAATGACGGATCCGGCATCGACCGATGCGCCCGGCACATCAATCGACGTGACCGGGACCCCGCACACGACCGGAGGCCAGCCCGCCGCCTTCGGGGAAACGACCAAGGTTCGCAGCGCGCGCACCAGGCCCTCCGCGTCCGCGTCGGAGAGCGGGGCCAGGAAGTCACGCTCCAGCTCCTCGCGGGCGCGC